>JANNLO010000077.1:0-8290 GCA_031396835.1 Snowella sp. SOY_38_metabat_116 | reverse complement strand
AATAATGAACAACTTCATGATTGAACCCAAATGTGGAATGTTTGTTTCGATTAATTTCACAAAGGATTTTGTTTGAAAATCTCGACGTTAAGACGATTGAGATTTTTTCCCAAAAGAATTATAGAATTTCGATTGTCAATATGGTTGTTACATTTTCAACCCAAACCATGACTAACACAACTCAATCTTTAATAGAGGTTTGGGAAACCTTAACACCGCAGAGTTGCCCCTATCAGTATAATTTTCATCTGCACACTCTTTTTTCTGATGGTCGTCTAACGCCAGAAGCACTGATTGAACAAGCAGTTAGTATCGGATTAAAAGGGTTAGCTATTACAGATCATCATTCCGTTGAAGGCTATTATCTTGCCCAAGCTCGGTTGGATGAAATTCGCATTTGTCAACCAGATATTCCTCTACCAACTTTGTGGACAGGAATGGAAATTACTTCTGATTTAATGGGAACTGAAATTCATATTTTAGGTTATGGCTTTGACCCAAAACATCCTGCTCTTATTCCCTATCTTTGTGGCGATCGCCCTGAAAACGGTCATGAATCGGTCGCAAAAGTTATCAATGCGCTACACGAAGCTGGCGGATTAGTGATATTAGCCCATCCCGCTCGTTACCGTCAACCCGCGGCCCATGTGATTGCAGCGACTGTTCAATTAGGAATTGATGGATTAGAAGCATTTTATGCCTACGGAAATCCTAAGCCTTGGGAAAGTAGCGTGCCACAAATGGAAGAGGTTTTAAAATTCGTTGAAATGTACGATTTGTGGAAAACTTGTGGAACAGATTCTCACGGAGAAAGTATTTTATATCGTTTGTAAATATTATTAAGTCTGAGAATTTTAATGCCCGCTTAAATTCGGTTAGGAAGATCAAAAAATGAAATTATCGTGCATGAATTCTTGATAAAGATATTAGTAATTGAATCATAAAAGCTCTACTGCTGCAATAAATCCTTAAATAATTAGGCGATCGCAACTTGAAAATTTAGATCATAATTGTTGTGATAAAATAATTACTTCTCAGGCTCAATTTAAAGTGAGAATAGAAATCAATCTTGAAAATTATTTTAATCAGAAAATCTGAAAACTTGCTCAACTTAAATTTTAATTACTCTTCTTAAAGAATAATTACAAGAGCTTAAAATTGATTTTAGATAAAGATGAGTTTGAGCAATCATTAACTTAAACTTAAGGAAGAGATCAAGGAGATCATGTTAGGAATTGCACACAATAAGCATTTACTTTAAATCTAGATTATTGCAACTTATACTCATAAAATGATCAAATTTATTATTACCCTATTAAGTGGTATTTTGATGGGGCTTTCTGTTGCTCCAATTGGTATTTTTTATCTAGCTTGGATTGCCTTAGTTCCTCTTTGGTTGTTTCTTTTTTATCCTCAAAATGACATCAAAAAACATGATTTCTGGGCATTATTTTTTAATAAAAAAACTCTGCTTGCCTTGATTTGGGGTTGGGGTTATCATGGTTTGGCCTTATTTTGGATTACGGGCATTCACCCAATGACTTGGATGGGAGTACCTTGGTTTGCGAGTTTAATAATTGCGATCGCCTGTTGGATTTTTATTAGTTTCTGGGGTGCAATTCTTGTCTGGGTTTGGGCAGTAGGAATGACTTTTTTTGAACAATGGAATATCCGAAAAAATCATCTTCAGAAAAATAAATTATCAAGAATTGATAGAGCTTTAAGGGTTTTAATAGGAGTTGCTTTTTGGTGCATTCTAGAGACACTTTGGAGTTATAGTCCTCTCTGGTGGAGCGCGATCGCCTATACTCAAAGCCCTAATAATTTATTAATTTTGCAATTGGGTCAATTGTCTGGTTTCGTAACAGTTACTGCTGCCATAATTGTTGTTAATGCAGTCATTGCAGAAATCATTTTTATTATTATTACCGAAAAGAAATTTAGATGGATAAATATTAAATTATTAATGATTCCAATAACTATTTTCTTAAGTTTACATTTAATCGGATTTTATCTGTATCAAATTCCTCTTAATGATCTATCAAATCAAGCTATTTCTATTGGTATTATTCAAGGTAATATCAAAAATGAGATTAAACTTTATCCCCAGGGATTAGCTAAAGCAATTCAAGGTTACACAGAAGGTTATCAAAAGTTAGCTAAATCTAAAGTTGATATTATTTTAACTCCAGAAGGAGCATTGCCATTTTATTGGGAAAACTTTATCAAAAGTAGTTCTTTATATCAAGCTATTTTAAAAGAAAAAATTCCTATAATACTCGGTGCTTTCGGACAGTCTCAAGGTGATATTACTAACAGTTTATTTGCCATTAATTCAGAAGGAAAACAAGTTGCTCGTTTTGATAAATTCAAATTAGTTCCGTTAGGAGAATATATTCCTTTTAACTCTTTAATCGGAGGATTAATTAAACGTCTTTCGCCCTTAGAAGGTCAATTTACGCCAGGTAATTTCCAACAAACTTTTATCACGCCCGTAGGTCAGGCGATCGCTGCAATTTGTTATGAATCAGCTTTTTCTGAACAGTTTCGTTATCAAGCAGCCCTGGGCGGAGAATTTATTATCACTGCAGCAAATAATGCCCATTATAGCCAGAATATGCCTGCTCAACACCATGCTCAAGATGTCATGCGATCGATCGAAACTAATCGGTGGTTGGCAAGAGCAACAAATACGGGTTACTCAGCGATTATTAATCCCAAAGGAGAAACAATTTGGCTATCAAAACTTAATGAATATATCTTACATTCTGATAAAATTTATCGTCGGCAAACCCATACTTTATACGTGAAATGGGGAGATTGGTTAACTCCTAGTTTACTTATATTAGGAATAAGTGGTTTAGTTTGGCGTAATCAATTTTAATTTTTGAGAACTGGTATAATTCTTTTTCTCAGAGATATTAGACTCTTAAATTTAATTTAGTTGAATCATCTATTTTTCTTCTCTAATTTAGTTTTATGTTAGACTTTTTTCAATTTACAATTGGTAGTTTTGCCTCATTATTTCCTGTTGCTGACCCTTTAGGAGCGATCCCTTTATTTATTATTTTATCAGCCAATGCGAGTCCTGAACTTCGCCAAGAATTTGCCACTAAAACTGGTCTTTATACTATTTTAGTATTAGTGATTTTTCTATTTATTGGTGGTAGTATTTTAAACTTTTTTGGTATTTCTATTGCAGTTGTAAAAATTGCGGGAGGAGCAGTCATTTTTGAGGCAGGATGGCAAGCTTTAAAAGAAGGTTCTCAACTTACACCTGAAAATAAAAATGTTGCTATTTCTGAAGTAAAAGAACACGAAAATATTGCCTTTATTCCGATGACTATTCCTCTTATTGCTGGGCCAGGTTCCATTGCTGTTACTTTAGGATTAGCGGCTCAAGCGGGACAAGATTTCTCTCTAGAAACGGGCTTAAATTATGGTGCAGCGATGATCGCGATCGCGATGATTGGACTTGTGAGTTATCTATGTTTAAGACTTTCTAGCTGGCTTCTAGAAGTGTTTGGTGAAACAGGAATTATGGCCATTAGTCGTTTGTTAGGATTATTTATTCTAGCTGTTGGTGTTCAATTAATTCTTAATGGTTTTACAGATTGGATTCATGACTTTAATGGGCAAGAACAATCGGCTTTAAATTTTTGGATTTCATCTTTACATCAACGCTCAGTTACGCTGAATAAATAATATAAATTCATCAACTAAATAAATTTAGAAATTCCGAGGTTAAATCCCGTTCCATTAAATTTTTGACCGCTTCTTTTGGTGTAATTTCTGCTTTTAATAAACGATAAACTTGATAGGTAATAGGCACAGATATATTTTTAATTTGGGCAATTTTAAGCAAAACTTCAGTAGTATTAACGCCTTCAGGATAACCTTCACTTTCTGCTAAAATTTGTTTCAAACTATGGCCCTGACCCAATTTATAGCCAACTTGATAATTACGAGATAAGGCACTACTACAAGTTGCTAATAAATCCCCCAATCCTGATAGTCCAAAAAAGGTTTCAGGTTGAGCTTCCAACGCGATGCCAACTCGAATCATTTCGGGTAAAGCTCTTGTTAATAAAGCAGATTTAGCATTAGTTCCTAAGACCAAACCATCACAAACTCCTGCGGCGATCGCGATCACATTTTTGAGAGTTCCACCTAACTCAGTTCCCAAAGGATCATGATTAAGATAAACGCGAAAGTTATCCGATGAAAAAATGGTTTGAACTAATTCTGCTGCCACTTTATTTTTACTAGCGACTGCCGTTGCTGCGGGTAAACCCATGATAATTTCTTTAGATAAATTAGGGCCAGACAAAACGACTAATGGCAAATCAGGAAAGGCTTTTTCCCAAAGTTGAGAAGGAGTTTTCATTGTGACAGAATCTAAACCTTTTGTTGCCGTCACTAAAATTGTTTTTTCTGATAAATTTAAAGTTTTAAGTGTTTCAATTGTCCCTTGAACACCCGCCATAGAAACTGCTGATAAAATAACATCTGATCCTTGAATAATATTATTTATAGATTTCTGACTATGACGTGACCATAATCGAACAATATAATTATTTCGTATTGCTAGTTCTGCTAAAGTTGTTCCCCATCTTCCTGATCCTAAAATAGTAACAATTTTGGGTTGCTTTTCCATTTTTAAAATATGTGCTATTGTTATTCTAAAAACTATTATCCTATAAATTGTTAGAGTTTAAAAAACTTACCGTTAATAATATTTAAAATCTAAAAAATTGCTAGGAATAATATCATGAATTTTCGTAATCCTGTTCCCACCGTCGATATTATTATTGAAATGATTAATGAACCTAATCGCCCTATTATTTTAATTGAACGCAAAAATCCTCCTCATGGTTGGGCTTTGCCTGGTGGTTTTGTTGATTATGGAGAAACAGTCGAATTTGCAGCCAAACGAGAGGCCGCAGAAGAAGTTAGTTTAGCAATTGAATTAATTGAACAATTTCATGTTTATTCCGACCCCAAACGTGATCAAAGACAACATACTTTGAGTATCGTTTTTATTGCGATCGCAACGGGAATTCCCCACGCTGCCGACGATGCTAAAAAAGTTGGTTTTTTTGAACTTAGAGAACTACCTACAATTTTATGTTTTGATCACCAGCAAATTCTCCAAGATTATCTTCGCTATCGTTATTATGGAATTCGGCCCAATCACTTTTAACTTAGAATAAATGACAGTTTAAAATCTTCAAAAATTCCAACTTTATCTAACTTTAATAAATAAAAAAATCATGATTGACACTAACAATTTTCCCATCCCAGAACACAGCCTAGATCGAGACTGCACGACCCTTTCCCGTCATATTCTCCAACAACTCCACAGTTTTGACGCGGATGCCCAAGATCTCAGTGCCATCATGAATCGCATTGCCCTAGCTGGTAAATTAATATCTCGTCGTCTTAGTCGAGCGGGACTCATGGCGAATACTCTCGGATTTACAGGAGAAACCAATATTCAGGGCGAATCTGTCAAAAAAATGGACATATTTGCTAATGAAGTTTTTATTTCCGTTTTTAAGCAAAGTGGATTAGTTTGTCGTCTGGCTTCGGAAGAGATGGAAAACCCCTATTATATTCCTGAAAATTGTCCTATTGGACGCTATACCCTACTTTATGACCCAATTGATGGTTCTTCTAATGTAGATATAAATCTCAGTGTGGGTTCTATTTTTTCCATTCGCCAACAATCAGGGGAAGATTTGACAGGAGAAGCCAAGGATTTATTAACCCAAAATGGTCGTCAACAGTTGGCGGCTGGTTATATTTTGTACGGCCCGTCCACGATGTTGGTTTATTCATTGGGGCAAGGTGTTCATTCTTTTATCCTTGATCCTAGTTTGGGCGAATTTATTCTGGCTCAAGAAAATATTAAAATGCCTGAGCATGGCCAGATTTATAGCACAAATGAAGGAAATTTTTGGCAATGGGATGAAGCAATTCGGGACTATACTCGCTATGTTCATCGCCACGAAGGTTATACGGCTCGTTATAGTGGTGCTTTAGTCGGAGATATTCATCGAATTTTGATGCAGGGCGGAGTTTTTCTTTATCCTGGAACGATTAAAAATCCTGAAGGTAAATTGCGTTTACTCTATGAAACGGCTCCTTTAGCTTTTTTAATTGAACAAGCAGGAGGAAAAGCAAGTGATGGCCACACGGATATATTAGATTTAATTGCAGGTAAATTACATCAAAGAAATCCCTTAATTATTGGTAGTAAAGAAGATGTTAAATTGGTTGAATCTTTCATTGCTGATCGGGAACAAAGAAAACAAGAAGAAGGATAATCTTATTATATTTTTTCGGATTAGATCATAGTTAGTTTTCAGTTGTTGATATAGTTACGAATCCACTAATTCAAAAGGTCTTAGAGCTTCTCTTTGTAACTTGTTGAGTTTATCAATAATTTCTTCTCTATCTATCTATAATTTATCCTCATAATTAGTAATTAATAACTCAGAAATAGATCCTCTTTTGTCAACCTTAGAATTAATCATACGATTAGCAGTAAGACGATTAATTTGAAATTCAGAATAAAGTTCGTCAAAAAAGTTATCGTTAATATCAATATTTTTAGGATCTGAATTACTAAGCATTAACTTAGCACCTTGCTTGTCTAAAGTCGTATAGAAATTTGCTAATCTTTTTTGTTCATCATCATTAAAATCAAACTGGGAATACGATTTGAAACTAGCAGTTTTACTGAGGGGACGATAAGGTGGATCAAAATAAACAAAAGTTTTATTATTTACTATATTTTGAATATTATTAAAATCTGCACAATTAATAGTTACTTTTTTTAATAGCTTTGATGCCAGTAAAAGATTATCTACATTACATATTTTAGGATTTTTATAGTCTCCAAAAGGAACATTAAAATATCCTTTTTTATTAACTCGAAAAAGACCATTAAAACAAGTTCTGTTCAGAAAAATCATCTGTGCTGAACGAACAATCCATGCTTCATTAAAAATTTTATAGTCTATTTGATTTCGTTGTTGATTATATTGTTCTCTCTTTTCTAAGAAAAAAAGTTTGCGTTGTTCATTATCTAATAAATAATAACTTTGTTCGATTTTTTTGAGATCTTCAATAAGTGAATCTACATCTTTTTGAATTGTTTTATAAAGGAGAATGAGTTCTGGATTAATATCTAATAAATAAAATTCCTTAATCTTAAAATTTTGAGCAATCCAAAAGAAGACGGCTCCTCCTCCGATAAATGGCTCAATATAACAATCAATATTATTCTTTATTAATTCTTTGGGTAGATATTTAATAATTTGTTCTAATAATTGGCCTTTGCCACCCGCCCATTTTAAAACTGGCTTAGCAAAAGTACTAGTAGAAATAATAGTAGAAGAAGGCATATTAAGTATTAGTAAAAGGTTAAAAGAGGTGGATTACCCCACACTAACATAAGTCATTAAATGTCTAAACATAACTTACTTAATAAAGTATTCAATCTGCTCCTCAACTTCCTAATACAACTTCTGTAAACTGTCCAAATTTTATTAAGAAATTTTCCAATAACCGTGACCATTAAAATGACAGCGATCGCCTTCTTTAAAGATTTCACATTTGGCTTGGATTTGGTTAATCATGATTTTTGCGGTGTTTATAGAGGGATGACGATAACATTTCGTTGTCTAATTCAGCAATGATTTAATCTAACGCTAGATTTTCTCAATACATACGCAAAGATTTTTGAAAGTTGGTAATAAGCGTGCTTGATGTGTTCAATATTTAGATATAAAAATTGTTACTTTGTCGCAAATTCAGCGTTGAAAAGTTGTAAATTACGTCAATTATTGCTACAATGTCGAATATTTGCTCATTATACTTTAAATGATTGATACTGTTTTGTGTATTGGAGCTTCAACGTTTAGTCACGCGACTCCTAGAAAAATAAATGATGCGTTAGTTTCAACAAACTTTCTTGACAAAGGTAGCGTTATCTTTGCTTGTCATAGATATTTCCCTTCCTGGGATGGACAACACAAGAGTTTAGATGAACAGAAGCAAGAGAGAAAAGAGGAAGATTTTCCTAACTCTTCAGTTGTTTATGTTGATAGTATAGAGACCCATAACATAAAATCTGGTCATGTTTATATAGGGCTTGCTGAAAAAGTCAAAAAACAGGGAGAGGGGATTAATTTATGAATCTAAGGAGAGTAAAACATAACTTTTAAATATTTTATCAAAACGAAGCATAAGCTGAGCTAATAAGATGACAGAGAAATAACCT
>JANNLO010000075.1:0-42898 GCA_031396835.1 Snowella sp. SOY_38_metabat_116 | reverse complement strand
ACCGTATCGCCAATACGAATATCCAATTCTTGAATACGGTCTTGGTTATGCAAAGTTGCCCGTTGTACAGTGGTTCCTGCTAATTGAACGGGTTCCATGACGGCGAGAGGAGTAACGGCTCCTGTTCTGCCCACATTCACTAAAATATCTTTCACAACTGTTGGAGCTTCGACCGCGGGATATTTTAACGCGATCGCCCAACGGGGAAATTTTTGAGTAAAACCGAGGTTTTTTTGGAGGGAATAATCATTCAGTTTAACCACCACACCATCGGTCATATAGGGCAAGCGTTGTCTGGCTCCTTCCCAATCTTCAAAATATTCAATAACTTCCTCTAGGGTCGGACATTTTTGGCAATTAGGATTAACGAGAAACCCGATTTTTTTGAGGTAATCTAAAGCCTGCGATTGGGAGGTAATGATTTTACTTTCTTCAGACGTTTCGGGAAGATGCAAAGTATAGGCAAAAAATTGTAAACGCCGTTGATGAACAACCTTAGAATCTAATTGTCTCAAAGTTCCCGCAGCCGCATTTCTAGGATTTGCAAATAACGCTTCTCCCGCTAAAGTTCGTTCTTGATTAATTCGCTCAAATTCATCAAGCGGTAAAAAAGCTTCTCCCCGCACTTCGACCCATTCTGGCGGATTATCCAGATTTAAACGTAGAGGAATCGAACGAATTGTTTTAACATTTTGAGTAATCTCTTCTCCTGTTGTGCCGTCTCCTCTGGTGACTCCCCGCACTAATAAACCATTTTCATAGGTCAATGCTAGGGCTGAACCATCAATTTTTAATTCCGCGACATAATCCTTTGTAACATCAGCAATATTTCTTTGCCAGCGTTCTTGCCATTGTCTTAATTCTTCTATATTAAAAGCATTTTCTAGACTATAAAGAGGAATTTTATGGGCAACTGACTGAAACTGACTCGCAGGTTTTTCTCCCACTCGTTGAGTTGGACTATCGGGGGTGATCAGGTCAGGAGATTGACTTTCTAGGGTTTGTAGCTCTCGATAAAGTTGGTCATAAACCGCATCTTCCATGATGGGATTATCCAGCCCGTAGTAAGCATAGCTGGCTTTTTGCAGTTGTTGACGGAGTTGTTGAATCCTCGCCTCGGTTTCAATCATGATTTCTAAAATTTTATTTTTGCAATTTAGGATATAAAATCATTAAAATTTTTAGCTATTTTCCAAGAATGTGAGAATAAGGGATAATAATTGACAGAACTATTTTTCTGTAATATATATAAATTTTAAGGGAATTGTCATGACTATACTTGATAAGTTAGAACCCGCAACCAAGGCAGATGTAATAGTTTATCAACCTTATTACCACAAAGATAAGCATAAGGTATTACCGTTTTCTCTGAGTTTATATTCCCAGGGACGCTTGGAAGGCCATCGTCGCATTGAAGGCTCAGAAGGGATTTCTTTTGCGGCTTCATGGTATGTTTCCAAACTTCCTTCAGAGTTAACTCGTTGTCGTATTCAATTTGATGGACAAGCTGACTTAAGTTATGAAATGACGATTCTTAATGCAGAATTTATTGATTATCTGATTGAAGTAATTACTATTAGTAAAGAAACAAACATTGTGGATTTTCCCCAAAGTTTTTACAAAAAATTACTTAAATTTGATGATCTACCAACCGCAGCAACGTTATCGTCATAAAATTTGAATTCTGTTTTAACTTAGACTTAAACTAAAACTTTATTGAGGAGTAATCTTGTGACCCATTCGCCCAAATTCTTATTGATTGGTTCTATCGAAGCTTATAGCGGTAAATCTGGCACGATTTTAGGTTTGGGTCGTCAATTGCAAGAAAGGGGATATGCGATCGCCTATGCTAAACCGATTGGAACCGATTTAAATGATAATTCTAGCCAAAATCAAGATGCGGATGTTCAATTTGTCACACAAGTATTCGGTCTTAAGGAAAATCAGGTTTGTCCACCTTTACTCTTTTTAGAGAAAGAAACCATAGAAAAACGTCTTCAGGGAATCGATGATACTGATTATCGGAAGATTTTTCGGTCTGCTCTACTAAAAATTGAAGCTGATGTTGTTCTGTTGGAAGGGCCAGGCAATTTGGGAGAAGGTAGCTTATTCAATCTCTCTTTTGAAGAACTTTTGCAAGAAATTACTGCCAAGGTTATTTTAGTTGCTCGTTATAATTCTCCGTTAATTGTTGACGGTCTTTTAAAAGCGAAAAAAGAATTAGGTGCGCATTTATTGGGCGTTGTGATTAATGATATTCCAGTCAGCGCGATCGCCGAGATAGAAACCCTGATCAAACCATTTTTAGAACAACAAGGTATTCCTGTTTTGGGAGCCTTACCCCAAAGTGATTTACTCCGTAGCGTCAGTGTCCGAGAACTAGCTCATCAGCTTAAAGCCAAAGTTTTATCTAGTCCCGATCGCCTAGATTTGATGGTGGATTCTCTCACAATTGGCGCGATGAATGTCAATTCGGCTTTGGAATATTTCCGCAAGGGAGAAAATAAAGCAGTAGTAACAGGCGGCGATCGCACAGATTTACAATTAGCAGCCCTCGAAACCTCGACCAGTTGTCTAATTTTGACAGGAAATGTTCTACCCCAAGCCTTAATTATCAGTCGCGCTGAAGATCTGGAAATTCCAATTTTGTGCGTTAATTTAGACACTTTAAAAACAGTAGAAATTGTCGATCAAGCATTTGGAACAGTGCGGCTTCAAGAATCGATCAAAGTTGATTGCATCCAACAATTAATGAAAGATCATTTTAATTTTGAAGACTTTCTAGAAAAAATGGCCTTAAATTAAGTTGCAAAATTTCGACAAAATCCTCTCATCAAACAGGCTATAATCAAAAAAGTGTTTTACCCAGGGTTGGCCGAGCGGTTGAGGCAACGAACTCATAATTCGTGCAAGGCAGGTTCAACTCCTGCACCCTGGATTAATTATTTGAAAATTTTAGTCCAGCTATTTTAATTTCTATTTTTAAATTTATGCAAACTTTATACGAAAAAATTGGTGGTAAAGCGGCTGTTGAATTATCTGTTGACAAGTTTTATGACAAAATTTTAGCCGATGATCGAATTCGACATTTCTTTGTTGATATAGACATGAACAAACAAAGAGGGCATCAACGCGCCTTTTTAACCTATGCCTTTGGTGGAACGGATAAATACCAAGGCCGTTCTATGAGAGAAGCCCACAAGGGATTAGTGATGAATCGGGGTTTAAATGAAGGACATTTTCGGGCGGTGCTAGAAAACCTAGAAGCCACACTTCAGGAATTAGGCGTTGCGCCTGATCTGATTGCAGAAGTTATGGCGATCGCTGGAGGAGATCAAAACATGAGAGATGTGTTAAATTTGTCATAAACTCATGGCGGACCTTACGGAAACAACGGAAACACGCAAAGCAGATCATATTAAAATTGTTCTTGAAGAAAATGTTAATGCCAAAGGTGTGACAACAGGTTTTGAAGATTTTTTCTTAGAACACTGCGCCTTGCCCGATTTGAATTTGGATGAAGTGGATCTGAGTTTAACGCTTTGGCAGAAAGAATTGCAGGCTCCTTTATTAATCAGTAGCATGACAGGGGGAACGGCTGCGGCTTCTAAAATTAACCTATATCTAGCAGAAGTTGCTCAAACTTTAGGGATTGCAATGGGAATTGGTTCTCAACGAGCGGCCATTGAAGATTCTAGTTTAGCTTCAACTTATCAAGTGCGGTCAGTGGCTCCTGATATTCTCCTATTTGCTAATTTGGGAGCTATTCAACTCAATTATGGCTATGGCATAGAACAGGCTAAACGGGCTGTCGCAATGATTGAAGCTGATGCGTTGATTTTACATCTCAATCCTCTTCAAGAAGCTGTTCAAGCGGGTGGCGATCGCCGTTGGTCGGGCTTGGAGCAAAAAATTGAAAAATTGGTGAGTGAATTAGATGTTCCTCTCATCATTAAAGAAGTCGGTAATGGAATTAGTGCCTCGGTAGCCAAGCGATTAAAAAATTGTGGGGTCGCGGCGATCGATGTAGCAGGAGCAGGAGGAACCAGTTGGAGTGAAGTGGAAGCATACCGACAAAATGACCGACTTTATCAACAAATTGCCCATAGTTTTGCTAGTTGGGGAATTCCTACCGCCATTTGTTTGCAAGAAGTTTGTCAAGCGGTTCCTAATTTACCCATTTTTGCCAGTGGTGGTATTCGGAATGGAATTGATGCGGCCAAAGCGATCGCGATCGGAGCAACTTTAGTCGGGAGTGCGGCCCTTGTTCTAGAAGCTGCAACCCTTAAACCAGAAGTTGTTTATGAGCAGTTTTTTACCTTACTTGAAACCTTGAAAATTGCCGCTTTTTGTAGTAATGCCGCTAATCTTAAACAATTACGTCAAGTAACTTTACGAGATTTCACCAGTAAAAAAGTTATTGATTTTTAATTATAGACATTTCTTATTTATTTTCAGAATTGTTAAATATTAGAATTTTAACTAAATCTTTTTCCTAAAAAAACTAATCAAAGATTAATAAAGTAATTAAATCTGAGTTATCAACAGGACTAAAAATTGATAAATTAAAAAATAAAGGTAATCGGCGTTTCTATATTTATATTTCGAGTCTAGATAATTGCAAATAGCCGACTAATCAGTTGCATAAATGAGTAAAATTTAGTATAGAATCAAGAAAATATTACTAAAACTTTATGGCTCAAAAAAATGATACTCTCCCATTATTAATAGCACTCATTACCTGCGGAGCCATCTTAGGAACCGTTGTTTGGTGGTTTATTAATCTTACAAGTAAGGCCTCAATTGTAGCTGGAAAACTAAACTCTGTCGGAGAAATTGCCACTTTTACGGAAGTTAAAAATATTCCTGAAGGTAATTTTCGCTATGGAGGAAGCACGACTTTTGCACCGATTCGAGAGATTGTTGATCGGGAAATTCTCGAAGTCTTACCTCAATTTCAATTAATTTATGTTGATCCCATTTCAGGAACACCTGGTTCAGGAAAAGGTATTGAAATGTTAGTTAAAAACCAACTTAACTTATCCCAATCTTCGCGATCTATTAAGGAGAATGAACACAAAAAAGCTCAAACTAAAGGATTTGATCTGCAAGAAATTCCTGTTGCGATTGATGGAATTGCCATAGCAGTTCATCCTAGCTTAAATATTGCAGGTCTTACCGTTGTCCAACTCAAAGAAATTTACACCAATAAAATTACCAATTGGCAACAATTAGGCGGCCCAAATTTAGTAATTATTCCTTATTCTCGCAATCTTAAAGATGGGGGAACAGTCGAATTTTTTCAGGAGAATGTTTTAGATAAAGAGCCTTTTGGTAATAATGTTCAATATGTTTATAGCACTACTCCTGGACTCCAAAAAGTCAGGGATAATCGAGGTGGAATTTACTATGCTTCTGCCCCAGAATTAGTTCCCCAATGTCTGATTAAACCATTACCTTTAGGTAAGAAAGTAGGAGAATGGATAGCACCTTATCAAGAACCTTATATCGCTCCATCCAATTGCCCGAATCAACGTAATACTATTAATAAAACGGCTTTTCAAAAGGCTATTTATCCCCTTACCCGAAACATTTTTGTCATAGTCAAGAAGAATGGACAACTTGATGAACAAGCTGGAATAGCTTACGCTAATTTATTACTAACTCAAAAGGGTCAAGAGTTAATCAAAAAAGCGGGTTTTGTTAGCTTACGATAATTAGTTTCTAGAAAAAAATAGGATGCTGAATTTATAAAAGTCAAATTAATATTCTGAATTATTTGTTAATTAATCCGAAGTTTTTCGGGAATATTTTTAAAACAAAATTAAATTTTTTGATAAAGCTGATAATTTCAGTGGAAAAAGTAAACTCTCGATTAGCTCCATGATGCTTCAACATTAATTAGTCGCGTTAACTTTTAACCTGTTTTTTAAAGATTAACTAAGGCGATCGCAGTCTAGTTTGTAAAAAATCTTAATAAAAATTCTCATCAATCCAGTTTAAGTTGATTAATCAGGCGAATTTTTTTAAGCGTTTCTAACAAGCCCCCTAATTAGTACACCCAAAATATAGGAATTTATCAGCATGAGCGTCAATTTAGCCAGCCAATTACGCGAAGGAACAAAACAATCCCATTCAATGGCAGAAAGCGTCGGTTTTGTGAAATGCTTTTTGAAAGGTATTGTCGAAAAAACGTCCTATCGCAAGTTAGTCGGAAATCTCTATTTTGTCTATGGTGCGATGGAAGAAGAAATGGAGAGATTGCGCGAACATCCCCTTGTTTCTCACATTTATTACCCCGAACTCAACCGTAAACAAAGTTTAGAGCAAGATTTACAATTCTACTACGGCCCAAACTGGCGACAAGAAGTTAAAATTTCGGCGGCGGGACAGGCTTATGTTGATCGTATTCATCAAGTTGCTGCCACTCAACCCGAACTTTTAGTTGCTCATTCTTATACTCGTTATTTAGGTGATTTGTCGGGTGGTCAAATTCTTAAAAAAATTGCTCAGAATGCCATGAATTTACAAGATGCTGGCACAGCTTTTTATGAATTTGCAGGAATTCCTGATGAGAAAGCTTTTAAGACGACCTATCGTCAAGCGATGAATGATTTACCGATTGACCAAGCAACAGCTGAACAAATTGTTGATGAGGCCAATGCCGCTTTTGGGATGAATATGAAATTATTTAATGAGCTAGAAGGCAATCTGATTAAGGCGATCGGCATTATGCTCTTTAATTCTTTAACTCGTCGTCGTAACCAAAACAGCACGGAAACTGAATTGGCGATCGCAGAACAATAAGTTCAAACCAGCACAAAAATAATGATAGCCAGATGGGTTTTTGTTGAGAGGATTCACTGACTAGCAAAGATTAAAGATTAAAACCTAATCCTGAAGATTCGATGGCTAATATCTTAATAGTTATCTAGTTTTCAGGATTCTTGTTGAAATCAATCAAGACTATTTCGTTACGTTTTCCGCATTATTGCAAACTTCTTGGTGTTTGATCCCCCTCAAGCCTTAAACTGAGAACTAGCGTTCTTTATTAAACTCAACTTTTAGATTAAACTGTGCGAAAAATTATTATTGCTGGTAACTGGAAAATGTACAAAACTCAGGCAGAGTCCCAGGAGTTTGTGCAAGTATTTAAACCTCTCCTCCATGACACGGATGAAACACGAGAAGTTGTTCTCTGCGTTCCCTTTACCGCTTTGGGAACTATGTCTAAGATTCTGCACGGTAGTCCAATTCAACTGGGTGCTCAAAATATCCATTGGCAAGAAAAAGGAGCCTATACAGGGGAAATTGCAGGGGATATGTTGGCAGAAATCGGTATTAACTATGTGATTGTTGGTCATAGTGAACGCCGTCAATATTTTGGGGAAACGGATGAAACCGCTAATTTACGCGCGATCGCCGCCCAACATTTTCAGTTAAAACCCATTCTCTGTGTAGGAGAAACAAAATCTCAACGGGATGGCGAAGAAACAGAACAAGTGATCATTAATCAAGTTAAACGCGGCCTAGTAGATATTGATCAAAATAATTTAGTGATTGCCTATGAACCCATTTGGGCGATCGGGACGGGAGATACTTGTGCCGCAACTGAAGCGAATCGAGTCATTGGCATTATTCGGAAGCAATTAAGTAATCCTGATGTCAGCATTCTTTACGGTGGCTCGGTCAAACCCGACAACATTGATGAAATTATGACCCAACCCGAAATTGATGGTGCGCTGGTGGGTGGTGCAAGTTTAGACCCAACAGGTTTTGCTCGAATCATAAATTATCAATAATTTTTCCTGTGAAACTCAGTCAGTGGCTTGGGTTATTTTGTTTAATGATTGCGGGTTACTTGCTTTGGCAGATTCGGCAATTATTGCTTTTGTTGTTTATGGCAATTATCCTGACAACGGCTCTCAATCGTTTAGTGCGATCGCTAGAAAGATTTAATATCCAACGCAAACTTGCTACATTTTTGACTCTGCTCACGGCTGTTCTTCTGGCTTTTCTTGTTTTTTGGCTAATCGTTCCCCCTTTTATTGAGCAATTTCAAAATCTGGTGGCAATTCTACCTCAAGCCTGGGGAAAAGTTCGAGAATTTGGACTGATGCTTCAAGCAAAAGAATTAGAATGGGATTGGTTTCCTGAATTTTTAGTCAATCAAAATCCTTTCCAATCTTTACGACCCCTAGGGCCAAAGGTTTTTCAAAACTTTTTTGCTTTTTTTTCTAATTCTATGACAGCTTTTTTACAATTGCTGTTTGTATTAACCCTTGCCGTGATGATGCTTATTAATCCTCAGGGTTATAGACGCGCTGCCCTGAAATTATTTCCTTCTTTTTATCGTCGTCGAGCTGATGAAATTCTGACTTTATCCGAAGTCGCTTTAGGTAATTGGTTAACAGGAACACTAATTAACTGTATTTTTATTGGTTTATTAAGTGGTTTAGGGCTTTTGGCTTTACAAATTAAATTGGTTTTAGTTCATGCCTTAATGGCGGGACTTCTCAATTTTATTCCGAATATTGGCCCAGCCGCTAGCGTTATTTTTCCGATTATGATCGCGCTCTTGGATGAACCTTGGAAAATTTGGGCAGTTTTAATTTTATACTTTATGATTCAAAATATTGAAAGCTATTGGTTAACGCCCATCGTCATGGCTAAACAAGTTTCGCTTTTACCCGCCCTAACTTTGATTGCTCAATTATTTTTTGCGAGTACCTTTGGCATACTAGGTTTATTATTAGCTTTACCTTTAACAGTTGTGGTCAAAACTTGGCTGGAAGAAGCTATTTTCAAAGATATTTTAGATCAATGGCAAGCAAATTAAGATTATTCTAAAAATCATCAGAATAAATTTATGCTCTCGGCTCAATCTTTTTGTTTAATCAAGAGACTCATTATTAGTTTATTAATATCATCTTGTTTGCCCTATTCTGTCAATGCGCAAGAAATATCAGTTATTGAAGAAATTAGAAGAACTGGATTATTAAAAATTGCCGTGCGAGAAGATGCGGTTCCCTTTGGTTATCGAGATCTTAATAATAACTGGACGGGTATTTGTTTAGACTTTGTTGAAATTTTAAGAAATCAAGTTAGACAAGAATTAGATCAGCCGATTATTCTAGTTAAACTTTTTAAATCTACCCTTTTTAATCGCTTTGAATTAGTGGATTCAAAAGTCGTTTTTTTGGAATGTGGCCCTAATACTATTCGCAAAGATCTTGCTTATAAAATTAGTTTTTCTGATCCCATATTTTTGACAGGAACGCAATTTTTAATTAAGACAGAAGATAAAAATAAAATTCGTCTCAATAGTGATTTTAAAGGGATAAAAATTGGCGGTTTGAGAGATACAACTAATTTGAAGTTTATTACAGAAAAATATCCTTTGGCAACAATTCGCGAATTTCAAGGGGTAACGGGAAGATTAAGGGGAGTACAAGCTCTTCAACAGGGAAAAATTGATGCGTTTGTAAGTGATGGTATTTTGTTAATTGGCGAAGCGTTATTACAAAATTTATCTTTGGGTAGAGATTATTTGATTTTTCCTGAATATCCTTTGGAATGTGAAGAGTATGGACTAATTCTCCCTAGTAATGATCCCCAATGGCAAAACTTAGTTAATAGGGCGATCGCCAATGAAGACATTCAAACTCTTTATCAAAAATGGATTGGCCCCGTTTTTCCAGCAATCGAACAAACCAGAAATTATTGTCGTCCATCAGAAAAAAATTAGGCTTCATCTGAATTTATTGAAGCAAATTAAATTAGACTTTTAATTAACTCTTTCTCTTCAAAAAAATAGCTTAAACAATTTCAAATTCAAGTTGATGACTATCCAGAAAATCGTGAGTTAAATGATCCATAATATTCGTATCACTTAATTCCAAATTATAAAAATCTATAATCGGCTCATCAAAATAAGGACCTGCGTGCCAAGTGCCGATTTCTAATTTAATTATGCGATCGCTAGGAATCTTAAAAACTGTCATTTTCTCTAAATCAGGTTGAGTTAATTGATTAGGTGGACAAACTGCAATCAACCACTCTTTTCCGCCCAAAGAACCTAAACATTGCGTACATTTGAGATGACAAGTAATTTGATGAAATTTACGTCCTCGCTGGTGTAAACGCATAATATAAAAACGAGGAATCCCTTGGCTTAAATCCAATTGAGCATCTGAAGAATCAAATAACTTGCCATCTTCTGATGGAATAATTAATTGACCATAGGATCTAAAATTTTCCACAGTAACATTTTGAACTGTCAGGATCTGAGTTGTTATCAAAGCAACCTTTTTTGATTTCGTAAATTTGCAAAAACATAGACGCTGCCTAATTGTCTCTAATCAAGCAACGCCCACATTTAAATTATGAATCCAATGTTAAAAAACTTGGAAATAACCTTGAGACTTACCACAGACCCCGAACAGGAGATTGAGGTTCAGGTGCGGGAGTATAAACAGGAGCAGTAGAAGGTTGAACAGGCGGAAGAGAAACAGGAGCAGTTGTCTCAAAATCAACAGCCGTTCTTTCAAAAGTAGGAATTTCTTTCAAGTTCAAGCGACTAATCCAAGTGGGATGAGCAGCCGAAGCCTCCCAAGTTTTAGCATTAGTGTTGTATCGAACCATGACATCATCTCCAGGTTGTGGAGAAAGTGGTGGTGTAACAGAGGGTAGGTGAATATGTGTATAACGTTGGTCACCCCGCATAAAATATCCAGCAGAAGACATGGAACTGGGATATTTTAAAAATTGAATGAACATAATGTTACCAACAACACCACGAACACGTCCAATAGCAAAATCACTTAGCATCAGTTGAGTGCCTTTATTAAAACGTTCATGGCCTTGCAACTGGCTTACCAAAATTTCTTTTTTGGTTTGGACTGGTTCAGCGTTCGCGGGAAGAGCAGAAACACCATAAGCCGCTAGGGCTACTAAAATTCCTGTGAGAGTTTTAACAGATTTAGTTAACACGATATAACCTCGCTTGTAGATCACAAAAATCAATTGTCGGACGTTAGAAGTATAGTATAGTTCCTTCACTTAGGTAAAGATTTTTAGGTATGAATTTAGGAATTGTCAGCATTTGATGTTCAACCGCAACTTTCTAAGAACAACGCCTATTCTCACCCGATTAGCTAAGATTAACTAACTTTAATTAATTTAGCTAGATTGACTAAATTTATTAATTTTTTACTCAAAAGCCTAAAAGTCAAGTTTAACACAAGATTTTACTAAGTATTATTGCTTGTTACTTCAAGTTGAGAAGGAATTTTGATGGAAGGAGAATCTTTAATTTCAGGCATAATAGACGCAACAACTGGGGAAGTGATTTCAGATTCTGACAAAGTTGTTTTTCCCTTGGTCAAAGCTGAATTTTCAACAGATATTTCAGGTATTGAGCTTGAATTAGTTTGAGGAGAAAGTATCGGTTCTGATTTAGGCTGATTGTCAAAAACTGGGTTGGGAGAAAGAGGAATGTCTGTTTGAGGATTGAGAATTTCGGGAGTTAAAGGTGCAGATTTTTGGGGAATAGGTGTAATTGATGGAATTTGATCAGATTCTTTTTTGTTTTCAATTGCATCAGAAGATTCGATTTCAGATGATTTAGAGGGTTCAGATTCTGTCGGCACAGATTCCACAGGAAGATCAGGATTAATGATATTTTTGGCAGTTTCTAGGGATAAGTCACCGCGGACTAATTTGGATAAAGTATCTTGACCGTTGGGATTGTAGTCGATGACTCGCACGGTATTGTTGAAAACGTTGGCAACGAGATTTCCCTGTTCATCAATAAATTCCAATTTGATCCAATTTTTTCCTTTGTCAAATCCTGTGAGATAGATGGGTTGCCAGCTATCTAAGATAAAACTTTCGCCATTAATTGTCACTCGAATCCGCCAATCGGCGATCGCATCTTTAGGATTTTCTTGAGCAATGACATGAAGAGGAGCATTGGTTAAATAAAAATCGAGCAAAATCGGTTCGGCTCCATAACTTCCCTTGGGACGACTATAAGTTAGAAGAGGAAGCTTGGGATTAGGACGATTATCTTCGGTTTTCGTTAAAACATGAAAAGTAGTTTGAGCAAATGCACCATCATTTTTAAAACTTTCATGCCAAGGACGAGAAGCAAATACGCGTAAGCTATGGGTACCAGGCGTTAAATTATTCAGAATAATGGGCTTATCAACATTATAAACCGCTTGATAAGGTTCATTATCCAGAATTAAGTGTAAATGAGGCCCCATTTCTAAATCAGGATTTTGAAAAATAGTTAAATCTTGAATCGATAACTTGATAGAAACAGTCGTATCTTCTAAAATTTGTTCGGGTTGAGGACTAAGAATTTTAACTTGAGGCTGATATTGATCTAGACTACGACGTAATTCTTGAATGAGCGGCGGGATTGGAACTTCAGCCAGCTTGCCAACGGTTATAGGCTCAGTCGGTAAAGAAAAAGTGGGAGAAGGAGAAGCAACTAGGCGATCGCTGCAACTAATTAATGTCCAACTCAACACGAGAACAAACATCAAGCTCCACAGACGGGAATAATTACGCAATTTTGGCTGGGAATTAAACACTTTATTGTCTCCGCTTTCCTGGTAATAAAGGCAATTTGAAACTTAAAGCTTTAAATTGACAAGAATTTTAACTTTAACAATCTCATACTTTGACTATTTGGTTTTCTAGACATTAATTGACTTTTTCAATCCAGATGATTAGTTACGATAAAAATTATCATATCTCAAACTTTCGACGTTGCTAATTTGGGGTACGAACTTCTAAATATGTAGCTTTTAAAAGCTTGACTCAAACTGGCTTAATGAATACATATTAAAATTGAATATTCATCCTTTGATTAAACAACGCCGAATTTTCTAAGATAGCTTAATATTCAGTCGAATATTGAATAAATTACTGAATTATTCATAAAGCCAAGGATTAACTGTGGATTCCCAACTGACCAACTCTTCTGAGCCAAACCAGAGGCTAATTTCTTGTTGTGCCGTTTCAACCGCATCTGAACCATGAATCAAATTACGACCAATACTAACGCCAAAATCTCCCCGAATTGTGCCAGGCGCGGAGGTCAATGGATTCGTTGCTCCAATCAAATTTCTGGCGGCGGCAATAACACCCTCTCCTTCCCAAACCATCGCGACAACAGGAGAAGAACAGATAAACTCAACAAGACCACCGAAAAAGGGTCTCTCTTTGTGGACATCGTAATGTTTTTCCGCTAAGTCCTTAGAAACAGACAATAACTTCAGTCCAACTAATTTAAATCCTTTGGTTTCAAAGCGACGAATAACTTCACCAACAAGATTGCGTTGTACTCCGTCAGGTTTAATCATGATAAATGTGCGTTCCATGTTGCCTCTTAAGTGGTGTTATTACAATTTTTCATAAACTCAAGATCCTATCTTACAGGTACTTAACATTGTGTACATGAGAAATTTATAAAAAAACTAGACCATTCCTAAATCGCGGCTCTTCTTTCCTGCACAGATTTTTAACGAATCAAAAGAGCTAACTTGGCAATCAATTAAAGTCTAACGATTAGGAAAACGACGTTTTTGAAGAAACTCAGGAATATCTAAGCCAGAAGCATTTTTTGGTTGTTCCACTTCCGCAGGTGGAGGCAGCACAGGCGTAGTCGGAGTGATGGGTAACATTGCTGTGACGATTGGTTCTCTTTCCCGTAACGCATCCCCACTAAAGCCAGTTGCAATGACGGTAATACGGATTTCGCCCTGCATTTTTTCATCAATTACTGCACCAAAAATAATATTGGCGTTAGGATCAACCACTTCATAGATTATTTCTGCCGCCACATTTACTTCATGCAGTGTCAAATCTTTGCCGCCCGTAATATTAAAGACAACTCCTTTTGCTCCTTCAATGGAAGATTCCAATAAGGGTGAAGAAATTGCGGCTGATGCGCCTTCTTTTGCTCTCGATTTACCTGAGCCAATACCAATACCCATCAAGGCAGAACCCGCGTCGGCCATAATTGCACGAACATCGGCAAAATCCACGTTAACTAAACCAGGAATAGTAATAATGTCCGAAATTCCTTGAACTCCTTGTCTTAGAATATCATCTGCCACACGGAAGGCTTCTTGAAGAGGAGTATCGGCGGGAATAACCGTTAATAATTGATTATTGGGAATAACGATCAGAGTATCTACACGAGTTTGTAATCCATTAATCCCTTCTTCTGCTTGGGCTGCTCGGCGACGACCTTCAAAGGAAAAAGGACGAGTCACAATGCCCACTGTTAAGCAACCAATTTCCTTGGCAATCTCGGCTACGATTGGTGCTGCTCCAGTTCCCGTGCCTCCGCCCATTCCTGCGGTAATAAAAACCAAATCGGTATTCTCTAAAGCGCGAGCAATATCATCCCGTGATTCTTCTGCGGCTTTTTGACCGATCGCAGGATTGCCACCTGCCCCTAAACCACGAGTTAATTTTTGGCCGATTTGGAGCCGTTGGGGTGCTGCCGATTGAACCAATGCTTGGGAGTCTGTATTAATTGCCCAAAACTCGATGCCTGTAACACCACTATTAATCATTCGGTTGACTGCATTACAGCCACCACCACCAACCCCAATAACTTTAATTTTAGCGATACTGCTGGGCAAAATCTGATGCTTTCTGGGATCTGTTTTTGGTGTCACGGGAGACTCTGGCTTAGGATTGAACGATGCGGGAGGATTATTTTGGGCGCGAGTGTTTTCCGTGCTCGTGGAAGATTCGTTCGCTTCGGCACTGTTAGAAGTGGGATTGCTGAAAAGACGGTCTTTGTTCAGAGTCATTATAATTAAGTAGATTAGAGCACGGCTATTTTAATACAGTATCAGAACTAGATTATTCTGTGAGTCAACTTATTTACAATATCACTATCAACGAATTATGGAGTTACTGTAATTGGTTAGTTTTTTTATTTTAATTATGTTGTTCAATAATATCTTTCTTAGACTAGAAAAATTACTGAAATTTGTCAACAGAAATTAATATTTTAAAATTAAATTGTAAATTTATAGATTCAAATCCTATCATGGTTTTTTGATGTTGCTCAATAATGCTGGTTTAGGCTGAGCTTTAAGCTGAATGGAAGGAAGGGCAGAATTACTCAGATCAATATAAGCAATTCTATAAGAAGGAACGTGAGAAGGTAATTTTTTCATACGAGCAAGAACCTGAAGTTGTTCGGTCAATTGACTGGAATCGGAGCCTAAATGGACATTTCCTAGCTCGGTTGTCAACAAAATATTGCTTGGATTTCGTCCATCAATCGCATTGATTTTAACGGGAGAAAGTTGGATTAGAGGATAAATTTTTTGCCAGAATTTTTTATATTGAGAAGAAAATCCCAAGAATTGAGGGGACTTCGGTAATTTCATTGAGGGATTAATGGGTTCATAAAATGATTGGGCAATAAAAATTCCTTCTTTATCCAAAAAACCCTTTTCTTGACTTGAAACTGCGATCGCAATCGGTTGTCTTTCTTGAACAGCCACTGTTAACTGGGCGGGAAAAAGCTGACGAGTGATCTCAACCTTAGACAAAGGAGGAATGGTTTCCATTTTTTGTCCGAGTTGTTGAGTCGAAAGTTGCCAGATTGATTGGGGATAGGAAAGGGGAATTAATCGATAAAGTTGTGCTGAAGCCAGAAATTTATTGCCACTGAGGGTAATCTGCGATTTGTCACGAATTGTCCACTCTGGCCGACTCATTAACCAAAAAAGTCCCCCAGTTATGGCCAAGAGGCTGGAAAATCGCCACAAAGATTGCCACACTTTTAAGCGGCGTTGACTCTTGAGAGCTTGCCTTCTATTTTTTAAAGAATCAGACACAATCAGATCCGTCATAATAAGATCACAACAGGCACTATTCAGAAATGTTATAACTAGATCGAGTAACTATTTTAAAATAATTCAAAAGTAAGTTTAAGTAAATTTAAAATTAAAGTAGTTTTTTTATTAATCTTCACCTTCAACCACAATACTAAAGTTATGTTCAAACAAAAACGCGGGTTTGTTCTGGGGTCGGCGGCTTTCTTGCTCTCAACAGTTACGGTGGCTCTGGTGGGATCGCGTCTGGCTAGTTCTCAGTCATTTCTTCAAAATAACCCCAAGGAATTAGTTGACGAAGTTTGGCAAATTGTTAATCGAACCTATGTGGATGGAACTTTTAATCAAGTTGATTGGCGGTCTGTTCGTAAGGAATATTTGGGAAAAAATTATAAAAATCAAGAAGAAGCTTATAAATCCGTCCGAGAAATGCTGAAGAAATTGGGAGATCCCTATACTCGTTTCATGAATCCAGAAGAATTTCAGGCGATGCAGATTGATACTTCAGGAGAGTTGACGGGAGTTGGTATTCAGCTTGCTAAAGATGAAAAAACGAATCAGCTGATGGTGATTGCCCCGATTGAAGATACTCCTGCTTTTAAGGCGGGAATTCTTTCTAAGGATCTCATTGTCAAAATTGATGGCAAACTAACCAAGGGCATGGAAGTTGATGATGCAGTTAAGTTAATTCGGGGCAAGCCTGATACAAAAGTGACTTTGACAATTAAACGTGGCGATCGCAATATTGATTATCCTTTGGTGAGAGCGCGCATTGAAATTCATCCCGTCCGTGCCCAGGTGGAAAATACTCCTATTGGAAAAGTGGGATATATTCGTCTGAATCAGTTTAGTGCCCATGCGGGTGATGAAATGAAAACGGCGATCGCGGACATGGAAAAACAACAAGTCAAGGGTTATATTCTAGATTTGCGGTCTAACCCAGGCGGTTTGCTTTATAGCAGTGTGGAAATTGCTCGACTCTGGCTTAAAGAAGGGAAAATTGTTTCCACTGTTGACCGCCAAGGCGAAGTTGAACAACAGAGTGCCAATAATAATTCTTTAACCAATAAATCTTTGGTTGTTTTAGTTGATGGCGGCTCGGCTAGTGCTAGTGAAATTCTTTCTGGTGCTTTACAAGATAATAAGCGCGCAGTTTTAGTGGGAACAACCACTTTTGGGAAGGGTTTAGTTCAATCTGTTCGTGGTTTGGGTGATGGTTCTGGCCTGGCGGTAACGATTCAGAAATATTTAACGCCTAAAGGAACTGACATTAATAAGCATGGAATTAAACCTGATGTGGTAGTTGAGTTATCTGATCAACAACGCAAGGATTTACAAAAAGAACGCGACAAAATTGGCACGATGGCTGATCCTCAGTTTGCCAAAGCATTTGATGTTCTCAAACAAAAAATTGCCAATGAGAGTAAAACGGGATCTCAGGCTACCAAAAATTAAATTTGTCTTTCAGGACGCTTTTGGTTGAAGAAAATATAGGGGAGCTAGATTTATTTCTGCTTCCTTTTTTTGACTTAAGAATTAATAAAAAATTTTCTGCGATCGCCATCTTCACAAAAACAGAAGCTCAGCTTATTAATATCATTAATATAAAATTTTTTCTTTTATCTATTAGGAAGTAAGGTTTTAAAAAAGATTATTGTAATATTATTTTTATTGATTATTAATAAATTCTTTACTCAACTTCTTTTAGAACCTTTCGTAGCTGATTTTAAGAATAAACCTCAGCATTCAAAGAAGAATAAAAAGTAAAAATAACAAGAAAATAGATTAATCTAACAAAAATTAGGGAGAAAATTTAACCAATTTTAACAAGCTCATCTTAATATTTTGTAGTCTATAAGACAAAATAAGTCTGGAAAATTGATTAAATCTAGAATATCTGAACTTCTTTGATTGCATGGAGCTAAAAAAAATAATGGTAGCGTTCAAAAAATTTTTCTCAATTGGGACTCTAACCTTGGGATTATTAATCTGGTCACCCATCGCGCAAGTCTTGGCCGCAGAACTAACTATTGAAGAAAAGTTGGCTAATGCTCAAATAGCGGGCGATACCAGTTGGATGTTGGTTTCCTGCGCGTTGGTTTTGTTGATGACTCCAGCCCTAGCTTTTTTCTATGGTGGTTTTGTCTCCAAGCGGAATATGTTGAATACCTTAATGATGAGCTTTGTTCTGATGGGCATCGTTGGGGTAACTTGGATTTTGTGGGGATATAGTTTAGCCTTTGATCCAGGTAATCCTTTCTTCGGAAGTCTTAAATGGATGTTTTTAAATGGGGTCGGCGTAGAAACGACAGATTATCTCAAAGGCAGTCTTCCAGAGGAAATTTTATCCTACGCGCCCACCGTTCCCCACGAAGCTTTTATGATGTTTCAAGGAATGTTTGCAATTATTACTCCTGCCTTAATTTCAGGGGCGATCGTTGAACGGGTAAGTTTTAAAGCCTATGTTCTTTTTGTTGTGCTGTGGTCAACTTTTATCTACTCCCCGATGGCTCACATGGTTTGGGGAAAAGGTGGCCTTTTAGGACTGATGGGTGGAATTAATGCCCTTGACTTTGCAGGTGGAACGGTTGTTCACATCGCCTCTGGGGTTTCTGCTTTGGTTGCTGCGATCGTTATTGGTCGTCGTAAAAATTATCCCGATAGGCTTTCACCTCCCCATAATGTTCCTTTTATTTTGTTAGGAGCTGGGCTACTTTGGTTTGGTTGGTTTGGATTCAATGGTGGAAGTGCCTTAGCCTCTGGAGGACTAGCAACTATTGCTTTTGTAACCACAAATACAGGTGCTGCTTCTGGAATGGTTACTTGGCTAATTTTGGAAGCTGTTTTGCGAGGAAAACCCACTGCGGTTGGTGCGGCAACAGGTGCAGTTGCAGGCTTAGTTGGCATTACTCCAGCAGCAGGTTTTGTGACTCCTGTATCCGCTATTTTAATTAGTGCGATTACAGCTACTGCTTGTTTCTTTGCAGTTAGTTTTAAAGTTAAATTTGGTGTTGATGATAGTTTAGATACCTATCCTGTTCACGGAGTTGGTGGAACAGTAGGAGCAATATTAACGGGTATTTTTGCCACAACTAGTGTTAATAGTGCAGGGAAAGATGGCTTACTTTATGGCAATCCTCAACAACTTTTGATTCAGATAGCGGCTGTTGTTTTAACCTACATCTTTGCTGGTGTTGGTACTTTTATTCTGTTAAAAATTGTTGATGCTGTCGTGGGCTTACGTTTAAAACCCGAAGCAGAATTCAATGGAATGGACATCAGTGATCATGGTGAAGAAGCTTATAGCGAAGAGTTTGGAGGCGGTTTTAGCGGTCATTAAGAAATTAAGAGGCTATTCATATAACTACAACTCTATGCAATGAAGATGTAAAGACGTTTTAGGAATTATTTTTATTTATCAAAAAATCAATTGAACAATCACAAAACCTAGTCTAATGTCGGTTTGGGTTAATCTATTTTCCTTTTGATGTTCTTAAATTTTTACTAATTCATAAAACCAAGATATTACCTTGGAATGGTTAGGGCGAGTCAAGTAATGACTTGTTTTAGCCAATTTTTTTTGCCGTTACGCTGTTTCGTTTGCTATGGTATGAAATAAGCTAAACAAGTAATCTGATTGACTAATTCCTGCAAAAATTCTTTTGTTAAGCTTTTTGGGCTAAGATTATTTAGGCTAAAATACTAAAAATCATAGTCTTTTGAGTGTTGTTATTAATTAGATAAAATTCCAGAAAATATGTCCTTACTGGTTGGCCAATTGATTTATACAACCCTACCC
Organism: Snowella sp. SOY_38_metabat_116; assembly: GCA_031396835.1. Lineage (GTDB taxonomy): Bacteria > Cyanobacteriota > Cyanobacteriia > Cyanobacteriales > Microcystaceae > Snowella. The sequence continues at coordinate 23,221 of JANNLO010000075.1, read as the reverse complement.
AATACTGGGTTTCAGCTATTAGTAAGCCAACAGATTCCCCTGGACATTCAAGATGTCTTTGTCCAAGAAATTGTTTATCAATATTGGGATGTTTATAATCCTCCTGATGCTAATTACCAAGCGGTTTATATTCATCAGATTTCTAAAACTCATACCCTATTTGGTTGGTTATATAATGATGGAAATGATGAACTTGGTCGCGCTCATATTCCTTATTTTTTGAGTTATTATCTGCAAAAAAAACTGGATGAAGCACAATTAGAAGAAATTTTTAGATATTTAGAATTAGGCCCAGTTAACTTTATTGAACGGCAATATTTATCGAGTGAGTTAGAAAATATTATTGTTCCTGAGGTTGATCAATACCAATCTCCACGTTCTAGTTTAGTTATTCCTCAAAAAACGAAAGATAAAACTCGAAAAGATTTAAAGACAGGAAAAGTGTTAACTCTTTTAGTTTCTTCAAATCAAGCGATCGTAGCAGCAGAATTTCTAGCGAAAGAGAAGTCTAACGAGATTACAGAAGTCCCTTTTTCGGAAATTATCACGACTAATGGGGTCAAAGAAATTGGCACAATAACTGTTAAATCTAATAAATCTAAATTATCTCAGCTTGAATATCCTAGTGCCTTAAATCCATCCCAAATTGAACGAATTTTTCAAACAGTGATACAAGAAAAAATGGGCATTCAAGGAGCAATTTTAGTTTCTGAAGAGGGACAAGCGTTAACCCAAGCAATCGGGATTGATCAAGATCAGGCGTTGATGATGGCGAACAAAATGTTGGCTTTGGCGAAAACTAGTCAAATTGAGATGGAATGGGAGAATTTAGAAGCGATCGCCATTCACAGTCCCGAAGGTCATTTAATGCTCACACCTTGTTTAAAGGAAGGATTTCTCTTTGTTCAGGCGAATAAAATATTAACGGGACTATTAGAAGTGGAAATAAAAAGGATGGTCAAAAAAATCCAATCTATCTATCAAAATAACGAGATGTTTGTGCCGTTTTCTCCTGTTTGGGATGAACTAGAAGACGAAGAAATGAATGAATTGCTAGCCGACTCTGATGAAGAAATTCTTTATCGAGGCCGACGCATCAGTCAATAATTAATAAATTAGTCCGTGATTAATTTTGCTCCCATTCCAAAACTAAATTGCGGATTAAACGCGCGATCGCCTTTTGAACCAGACCTTCTGCAACTTGTTGTCCCATTTTATGAGTTTCAGGATTAGTAATCAGTTGACTTAAAACAGGCACTAATTTGATTCGATTTCTCTTTTTCCTCCTTTCGTAAATAATTTTCTTTTATTATATTTACATAGATAAACTTATGAAATTGGTTAAACACTTTATAACTTATGCCAGACTATGTTGCGTTAGTATTTACTGACTTAGTAAATTCAACGGCAGTTAAAGATACTATGCTTGGTAACAATACTACTGAGCGGAATCAATCTTATCGTGATAAAATTTTATTTCCCCACCGAAAACGGGTAATCGAAAGCCTGAAGAAATATGAAGGGCGAGTGGTAGAACCGCCTCAAGGAGATGGTTTTTTGTTAGAGTTTCCCTCTCCAGTTAAAGCAATAGAATGGTCAATATTCATCCAATGCAGTCACCAAACAGAACCGATTAGCATTCCGTCGGGGTTATTGGAGATGAGAATTGGAATACATTATGGAGCACCACTGCGCGATGGAGATAGATTAATTGGTCAAGAAGTGGACTATGCCGCAAGAGTAGCCGCTTTAGCTTCTAAACAGCAAATTTTGCTATCAAAAACGATAGGAGTATTGATTGAAGACGCTAAAATTAAAGGGGTTAAAATCATCAAATACGGAGAATATTTACTCAAAGGAATTGGAACTGTTTCTGTCTTTGAGCTTCACTATGATGAGTTTAAAAAAGCTAATTTTACAAAAGACACTAATACTCTTCAAGCAACTGAAGTTGAGATAAAGAAAGAATATTCTGATAGTTTTCAAGAAGATGAATATAATTACTTTGCTAATCATCAAAAGGCACAAATAAGTTCCTACTTAGAAAATCCTAAGATTGAAGAAAGTCATCTTCAAGAAGTCCCTGCATCAAAGATACTTATTGAGCAACTTTCTCTGCAATTACCTGTTGATCTTTATCCTAACGTTACCCCATCCTTTTTAAAGGATTGCCAATTGAAACTAGCTAACTATATTGGCCCTATCGCCAGCTATATTGTTGAAGATATTCTTTCTAGTAATCCTCAAATTACACAGCAAAAATTAGTTGAATTGCTCAGTACAGAAATTCCCGATTCCCAACAAGCTAAGCAATTTAAACTAGCGTTATTATGAATGATTATTAGGGGGATCGCTTTTTTTTGTTAAGCGTTTCATGGCAATAACAAAACTATTTTTTAAGCGTGTAAATGCTTCCGTTAAACGCCCCACTTCATCATCTGATTTTTTCTCAAAAGTTGCTTCCATATCTCCTAAACTAACGGCCTCTGCGACTTGAGCCATTCGATTAATCGGTCGGACTACATATTGCTTGAGCCAAAGATTGGTTAAAACTATAACCACTATAAATACTCCCGTAAAGATGCTTATAATAATGGCAAAATTTTTGCTTGCTACTTTATAGACTTGAGTTGCTGGAATATAAATAAGCTTGGTTCCGATCACTGTATTTAGTTGCCAACCGAATCCTTGATTTTCCCCATATGTTCCCTGTTCATAGAGAACTTGCAAGGACTTAGGGGCTTTTGCTAGAGTGGAGTGACAGCTCAAACATTTGGCATCGGTAATTTTGATAGGACGAGCGACATAAAAATATTTTTCACCCCGAATTGTTGAATATCCTTGTTTAAAATTCTTTGTTAATTGACTACTTGCTAGTTCTTCATCTTGTTGTTTTAGTCTCTCAATTATTTTAGTTTCCTCGGAGCTTGCTAAATCTTGTTTGGTATTAGTTGGATTAAGCATTGCATTTTTATAAAGATAATCCCCGTATTCATTTTTATAAGAATTAATGAATATGTTGAATGTCGTATTGGTAGCGAAAGATGGAACTGATTCTACCAGAAAGTTTTGGCTTGATTGGGTCTTTAGAAGTGGAGTAATTTTATCCGCATTATATTTGCGGACAGAATCTAACGCAGAGATCAGGATATTTGCCTTTCCATAAAGTTCTTGCTCTGCATAACGCAAAAAAACATTATAAGAAACGGCTCCAACAAAAACAATTCCTACAAAAAACAGGGTGACCATGAGGATGGTTAGTTTATTACCTAAGTTCAAGTTTTTGGGGATAAATGCAAATGGTTTCATAAGTTGAATAGTATTTCTGTATTAATATCTTTAACGATAAGTTTTGTGAAAAAGCATTCCCTAGCATTTAAAACTCTATCTTGTTTTTCAAAAAGCTTTCTTGGTAAGCGATTTGACGAGTAGATTAGAAGCAAAAATACACTGTAGAAATATATTAGAGATAGGTGCAAACGAACTATGTTAATGATATTTTGGCGTTGCTGATTTGAACCATGAAGTTTTCTTTGTCTTATTTGAAAAAGCTAGTCTCAAAGTGATTTTTGGATAGGTGCAAAATCATTATTGATATCTTGATTCAGCAACGCCGATATTTTATTATTACCCTAGATATACTGAGATCATACCAACTCTTCACCAATAATAAATCCGAGTTTATACTGAAGTCGAAATGAGAAAGATTATTTTTAGGTAAGCGATCGCTTATTGTTGTCGATAGAAAACTTAACACTATTTGAATCTATAAGTTAAGGACGCTCCCATTCCAAAACCAAATTGCGGATTAAACGCGCGATCGCTTTTTGAACCAGACCTTCTGCAACTTGTTGTCCCATTTTATGGGTTTCAGGATTAGTAATTAGTTGACTTAAAACAGGCACTAATTTCATCGGTTCAAAACCATTTGTATTGCGTAAAATTTGCCAAATATTTTGAAGATGGTCAAACGTTTTAGCATTATTCTCTCGCAGTGCCACAGGCTTTTCTGGTACAGCTAAACCAACTTGTTCGCGGATTCCTGTTGTTAAATTAAACCAACTCTGACGACCAAACAAATCGATCCCATTAATTAATTCTTTAACCACTCGTTCTCGAATAAAACTACCCCGTTCTGAAAAAAGAAAATTAGTAGCTTGTTCCAAAATTTTATCAAAATCAAAATCACTCGAATTTTGAGCATTATTTAATAGATTTTCCAAACGATTCCAACGAAAACTGCCATCTTGAAACAACAAATCCTGGAGAGAAGACCGCAATTGGGGAGAATCATCGGTTAAAAGTCGTTTTGCAACATAGGGATAGGCTTTCGTTAATACCTTAAAATTTGGGTCAATGCCGATCGCAATCCCTTCCAAAGTAACCATCGAGCGAATAATCAACGCATAATAAGCGGGAACCCGAAAAGGAAATTCATACATCATCGCCGACATTTGATCGGTAATACTTTTGAAATTTAATTCCGCCACACTCGCCCCTAAGGCATTCCCAAAAACTTGAGACAAAGCAGGAATAATCGGACTTAAATCTGTGTCAGGCTTAAGAAATTCTAGATTCACATAATCCTGAGCGAGGGACTCAAAATCTCGGTTAACCAAATGTACTACCGCTTCAATTAGTCCATAACGCTGATAGGGCTTAATCGTACTCATCATACCAAAATCCAGATAGGCCAAACGTCCATCTTTCATTGCTAGTAAATTTCCAGGGTGAGGATCGGCATGAAAGAATCCATTTTCTAACAATTGACGCAGAGAACATTGCACCCCAACTTCGACTAAATGGGTGGCATCAATTCCCTGAGCTTGAATGGCGCGAATATTAGTTAATTTTGTGCCTTCAATCCATTCCATCGTCAAAACGCGACGACCGCTGTAGTCCCAATAAATACTCGGAACATAAATTTCGGTCATGTGTCCATAAAGTTCGGCAAATTTTTCTGCGTTGCGTCCTTCTTGGATATAATTCATTTCTTCAAAAATGCGGCTGGCTAATTCATCGGTAATCGCCACTAAATCCGAACGAATACGCCCAACATTGCGATTTGCCCAGAGAGAAAGGGTTCGCATGATATAAATATCTAGGGTAATTCGCTTAATCAAATCAGGACGTTGGACTTTAACCGCGACTTTTTCGCCCGTTTTTAAAATACCTCGATAAACCTGCCCTAAAGAAGCTGCTGCAATGGGATCGGCGGAAAGTTCTGCGTAAATTTCTGTGGGAGACGCGCCTAATTCTTCTTCAATTAATTGATAAGCAATCTCATTGGAAAAAGGAGGAAGTTGATCTTGTAAAGTTGTTAATTCTTCTAAATAAATCGGCGGAACTAAGTCTGGGCGTGTTGAAAGTGCTTGCCCAACTTTGATATAGGTCGGCCCTAATTTTGTTAATAATTCTCGCAGTTGAATAGCCCGTTTGCGGTCACCCTTGGGATTTTTTCCCCACAAATTATCCCACCACAAACCAAAAGTAAACCAGAGAAAAGGCACAACGATATTCAATAAACGCCATAAAACTTGAAAAGGACGCTTACTATAAAATTCAGTGATTAATTCAGGATGATAATGCCAGCTTTCTGGGAACAAATCATTTACTGGGCCAAGATCTTCTGCATGAGCTAGGGGAATAAGAATGGGCTGAACTTCTACAGTCAGAACCTCTTTCTCATTTTCCACAGAGTTAAAACTGGGCGTTATCATCGCTTGAGGCATAAGTTAAAACTGAAAATACAGGTTATGTAAACTATTGTAACAAGCTTTGTCTTCAGGTTTGTGCTTTATGATGGCAAGAAATCTCTATTTTCTGACTATGACTACTTTTCCCCTCAGTTGGACTGAACTCGAAACTTTCACAGACTTTCAAATTGATAATATCAACGGAATCACTAATGCTCAAGCTCGGTTGCGTTTATTTGGTCGCCCAGAATCCGAAGTGCGAGTCACACTCTATCGTGATAACCATGCTTGGTGTCCTTATTGCCAAAAAATCTGGCTGTGGTTAGAAGAAAAACAAATCCCTTATCGTATTGAAAAAGTGACGATGTTTTGCTATGGAGAAAAAGAAAATTGGTATAAACGCAAAGTTCCGTCGGGAATGTTGCCAGCTCTTGAACTAGATGGAAGAATAATTACGGAAAGTGATGATATTTTGATTGCCCTAGAGCGGGAATTTAAACCCTTGGGTTGGGGAATGGAAGATGCTATTGTTATTCCTCTGAGAAAATTAGAAAGACTTTTATTTCGAGCTTGGTGTTCTTGGCTTTGTTATCCTGCTCGATCAGAAAAAGAAGAGACGCGCAATCGAGAACAATTTGTTACAGCTGTTGCCAAAGTTGAGCAAGCCCTCGCTAATACTTCTGGATCTTATTTTTTAGCTGAATTTAGCACAGTAGATGTGATTTTTACGCCTTATGTTGAACGCATGAATGCCAGTCTTTTTTACTATAAAGGTTATTCTTTGCGAGAAGAAAATCCTCATTTTTCTGCTTGGTTTGATGCGATGGAAAGTCGTTCAACTTATCGAGGAACCCAAAGCGATTTTCATACCCATGCCCACGATTTACCGCCACAAATGGGAGGATGTTGGGAAAATGGGGAACCTCAGATGCTTCTCAATAAAAAAAGGGTGAATAATGGCCCCTGGTTAGGATTACCCGATGTTACTTATCCAGAACCTGATAATTCGCGTCAGGAGGCTTTAAAAAGGGTGATTAAACACAGAAATAATATTATTCGCGTTAATCCTGCCGAAAATAGTCTATTTGATCTTGCGTTGCGTTGTGCCTTGACTCGAATGATGACGGGTAATATTTGTCTGCCGCCGCCCAATTCTGATTCAGCTTTGCGCTATTTACGCGATCGCATTAGTGTTCCCAGAGATATGTCTATTTATGCGGCGAAACGTTTGAAAGAATCCTTGGAATTTACGGCGGCTTTGGTTGGCGATGAACAAGGAACACCTATTGTTTTAAAAAATCGACGAGATCAAGATCCAGTTAATTTTGTTACTCGCTAAAATCTCTAGAATACAATTTTTATTTTGTTATGTTTACGTTTCTTCGTCATTTTTTGGATCAGTTTTTAAACAAGTCACGAACCATCAAAAATGAACCGTTAAATAAAGTTAGTTTAATAGTCATTATTCTCGTTGACATTTTTATTTTAGTTAACGTTTTTACGGGACTCAATGATATTAGTCAATGGCCACTCAATCCAACTCAAGCTTATCCTTGTTTTAGCGAATGGAAGAATTACCAAAACCAAGCTTCTGTTGATAAAAATTATCAAATAATTCAACAGGCAATTCCTACAAGTTTCGGCAAAGAAACAAGTTTAGAACAGATTTTTAAACAAGCAGAGAAAGGTCATGTAGGACAAGTTAGTGAGGTTTGTTTAACTTATGCTAGATATCAAGATAAAGTTCAAAATTCTGATAATCAAAAAATTATTGTAACTATTAACCAAACTCAACTTCAAATTGATAATCTCGAACAATCTAATAATAGAATTCGTTCTCAATATGATTCCACACTTTTAGAAAAAATTGCTGGTCAAAGGCAAGAGAAATCAATTAATCAAATTAGTGCAGAAACAGCTAAGCAGCAGTTAACAGCAAATAATCTTAAAATTGCTCTCCTGCTTCAAAAAGTTAACGGTTTAAAACAAGAAATTTTGACGAAACCAGAAAGTGTTAATTTTATTAATTTTCTGAATAAAAAAGATTCATTTTATGCCCTTGAAAAAGACTATAAAAGTGCAGTATTTTGGCATCCCAGTATTCAATTATTTTTTCAATCTCTCTTCTTAGTTCCCTTAATTGCGATCGCGCTTTGGGTTCATAATTTTGCTCAAACTAAAAGCTATGGATTAGTTGCTCTGATTAGTTGGCATTTGTTGGTTATCTTTTTAATTCCTCTGATTCTAAAAGTTTTTGAGTTTCTGCAAATTGGCTTTATTTTTAAATTAATATTTGATTTTATCCAAACTATTTTTGGTGGATTACTATTTATTATTAGTTATCTCTATATTTTGCTGATTCCATTAATTGGTTTTGGCATTATTAAATTTTTTCAAACGATTGTTTTTAATACCAAAGGTCAGGCAATTAGTCGCTTTCAAAAGTCTCGTTGTTTTCAATGTGCTAAGCGGATTCGTCCCCAAGATTTCCATTGTCCTAATTGTGGTTATTATCAATATATTGAATGTGAAAATTGCCATTCTTTGACCTATAAACATTTATCTTATTGTAAGAATTGTGGACAATTTCAGGAAATTATTTATGAATAATAGTTTTATGATTTTGATTAAAATAAAAATCTTCAACGGCGATCGCTCAAGCAGATTATAATTAAAAGACTTCTAATATTTTAAGATGCTATTTATTAACAAAAGAGTGAGTATTTCCCTCAACGAAATTGAAATGAATGCGGTTCGTTCCCAAGGAGCGGGCGGACAAAATGTGAATAAAGTTGCCACAGCGATTCATTTGCGGTTTGATATTGGGGCATCTTCTCTACCAGATTCTTATCAAGAACGACTACTAAACCTCAACGACCAGCGTATTACGAAAGATGGGATATTAATTATTAAATCTCAATCTCATCGCACCCAAGAACAAAATCGAGAAGAAGCTCTGCAAAGGCTCCAACAATTAATTAACAGCATTGCCTCTTTACCTAAACCTCGAAAACCGACCAAGCCGACTCGTAGTTCCCAACGAAAACGTCTTGATTTCAAAATTAAACGCAGTGCTATTAAGGCTTCTAGAAAAAGTATTTCTGATTAATTTCAGGCGATCGCATCTATCTGAGTAAAATTCTTATTTCAAACCTTTTTTTGTTTGGATACAAATTTTTTAGAACTAGACTCGTTCTTGCTAAAATAAAAGATTATAGATTGAAGAAAATTCTGTCTTAGAAAAGACTAAACTCTTTATTAGGATAGATTCTGTCCAAAGTTAATAATCGGAGTGAGATACATTATGAGTAATGAAATTGCCTATCAAATTGGTGGATTTGCTGTTGTTTTGTTAGGGGGAATTTGGGGATTAAAGCTTCGCAATAAACAAGTTCCCAAGGAAAATCTTTTAGCCAATTCAAGTGAAACATTTAAAAATATTGAAACAATTCAGGACAATCAAAATAATCTCGAAATAGAATTAAAACAATCAAAAGAACTCCAATATTCTTTACAAGAAGAAAATGTTTTTTTAAAAGGAAAAAATTATAATTTTGAGAAACAAATCGCTTCTTTTCAAACTAATTTGAATGCAATACAGAGTAAAAATAATGATCTTGAGGAACAAGTAAAGCAGGATCAATCTACAATTTATATTCTTCAAAATCACCTTCAAAATTTAGAGTTGTCTCAAGAACAGATCAAGTCTGATTATCAAAAGAGATTGCAAGAGTTGATAATAGAAAATCAATCTTTCTCTGTGAATTTAAGGCAGGAAGTTGCTAAAAGAACTGATTTTCAACAACAAGTTTATACGTTAGAACAGCTTCAAAAGAGATTTTCAGAAAAGGAGCAGCAACAACAACAAGCCATTCAGAAATTGGAGCAAAAGAATAAAGAATTAAATCAATCTAAAATGGAGATTGATCAAAGTTTACAACAACAAATTGAACGTTTGCGAGAAGAGAAACTTGAATTAGAACAATTTTTACAACAACAAGTAACGAATGCAAAGGTTCTGCAAACAGAGATTAATCAATTAATTAGTGAAAGTCGAGATAATAAGTTATCTTATCAGCAGGCGATCGCAGAAAGTGATGCTTTAAAACAGCAAGTTAGCTTTTTGATCGTTGATAAAACTCGCTTGCACGATAAAGTTGATTCTCAGACTAAGCAACTTATTCAGGAAAAAATTGAGCAAGAACAAGTAGTTTTAGATGTCAATAAATTAAATCAACAAATTAGTTTATTAGAAAATGACAAAACACTTTTACAACAAACGTTAGATTCTTCTCAAATTGCGATCGCCGAAAGTAATCACAACAATGATGAATTAAAACAACAAATTAGTTTATTAGAAAATGACATAACAGTTTTACAACAAATGTTAGATTCTTCTCAAATTGCGATCACTCAAAATAATCATAATAATGATGAATTAAAACAACAAATTAGTTTATTAGAAAATGACAAAACAGTTTTACAACAAATGTTAGATTCTTCTCAAATTGTGATCGCCGAAAGTAATCATAACAATGATGAATTAAAACAAAAATTAGACTCATCTGAAAATGAGAATAAACAAGACAATACAAAAAGCTTAGAATTGACTGCTCAAAGTGACGAATTGATTGTGAATATTCAAACAAATCAACAAATTAATGACAGTAACCAGCAAATTATTATTGATACGGCCCAAGACATTACTGAAATCACTCAAACTGCCGAAATTCAAATAGGAGAATCAAGTCTTTTTATACAAGAAACTGAAACCAAAGAAATTATTCAGCCTTTAACAGATATTAATATTTTTGCCGATAAAAAGTTCGTGATTTTGGGAACATTAACTCACATGAATCGCGAACAAGCGAAAAATTTGATCCAAGAAGCAGGAGGAAGTGTTACTGGTTCAGCCAGTCTCAAAACCAATTATGCTTTAGTCGGCAAGTCGCCTGGTGAAAGATTAAAAAAAGCTCAAAAATTAGGAATTTCTCAGCTTTCTGAAACACAGTTTTTGAGTTTATTAGGCAAGAATATTTAGACTTGTCCTTGTTCTGATAAGGTCAGAACTTGAATTTCTGAGTTGGGTCGCCAAGCCGCAGTAGAATCTTTTGCCAAGCTACTCAACTCCTGAATTTTTTGTTCAGTCCTTTTTACCAATTCAAGAATTTCATTTAATTCTGATAAATTGCGTTCACTCCAAGAAGAAGATTGCATCATAATATTTTCTCATTTCCTCAATACCACATTTTTAATGTTAGTTGATGTTTCTGATTCTGTGTTGTTCCCAAATAATTTTCTATTGATATTAAACTTAATTTTTGATAATAATAAAAGTAATAAATTCAGAAAAGTTCGGTAACAATCCCGTAATTTCCGTCTGAATGTTCCCTTGATTGCCTACAATAAAATTAAAGAATTCTTTTTTAGATTTCGCTCACTTTAGGTTGCCATTATGAATAAAAGCGTTGGGGAAGTGATGACCCCGAACCCCATCACCGTTAAATCCGAAACTCCCTTACAAGATGCAATTAAACTATTAGCTGAAAATCGAATCAGTGCTTTGCCTGTTGTGGATGATGTTGGTAAGTTAATTGGTGTTATTTCGGAATCCGATTTGATGTGGCAAGAAAGTGGAGTTGAAGCTCCTCCTTATATTATGTTGTTGGATAGTATTATCTATTTGCAAAATCCAGCCCGTCATGAAAAAGAAATTCATAAAGCGTTGGGACAAACTGTGGGAGAAGTAATGAGTGATAATCCAATTTCTCTAAAAGCAACGCAAACTTTAAGAGAAGCGGCCCACGCGATGAATAATAAAAAAATTCGCCTTCTGCCTGTTATTGATCCTGATAATTATCATGTAATTGGAGTCTTAACTCAGGGAGATATTATTCGAGCAATGGCTAATTCTTAAAAGGTTTTTATTAACAAGAATTATCTAAAACAATTTAGATCCGCGATCGCTAAATTTACAGATAAAAATGCGATCGCTTATTATTTTTTAGTTAAACTCTAGTAAATTTGTTAAGTTTTTTCACTGATAATAATATATTCATACAACATTGTATTAACTTTATTTCCTATCTTATTAGTCGGCGAATTCTGAGAAGGCATTGCTTTATTACTCAAGGCTCTTTTATAGGTCACTAAATGCTTACAGCCGTTTTTTTCAAAGCGTTCAGCGATAAATTGATCGGTAGGAAGTTGAATCTTTTTAACAGTTCTATTGCCCACAACATAAGCACTTTTTCCGCCTCGATTTATACTTTTAGAAATTTTATCAATCGAGTTACCTAAATCTTCATAAAAAGCAGATACTTCCAAGGCTCTTTTACTATTTTCTTGATTAATTTCTGTAATATAATCCGCTATAATTCCTTCTAAAAATAATGCTTTTGATTTGATTCCTCCCATCAACATTCCATCAATTTTTCTCGCATAATTAATTCCTGACCATTCATTAGATAAAGTTGAAAATTGTCCATAGGCAACAGTTGTTCGACTATCTCCATAGGGCGGACTTGTTAACACTATATCGAAATTATGATTAGTTTTTTCAAATTTTGAATATTGAATATCAATTTTAATATTATTAAGTTTGGGATAATAAAAATTAGCGTAAATAGCAATAATATCACTAACTTTTTTAAAATAAACTCCAAAAACATCAGGATTAAAATTCAAAACATCTTCTGATTTCATTTTATAAAGTTTAAATTCATTGTTTCTGGTGTAGGAACATTCTCGAACAGTTTCAGAAAAAGGAACCAAGAAAAAACGTTTAATCTTTTCATTCTTAATTTGATTAATAAAATGCTTAATTACATTGAGATTTTGCAATACTTGTTGGGAAAACCAAAAGTTAATATTCGTAATCTTTGGCAAGAATAATTGCTTAAAATTCTCTTCATCTTTAACAAATTCAAAAATTTGATTGCGTAATATAGTTTTGACTTCTGTGATTTTTTCAATCGGAATTTTAGTATATTTAGCCCTAGAAATTAAAATGGCTAAGGGATTAATATCAAAGCCAAACATTTCAGTAATTCCACATTCTAAACCACTGGCAAAAGATGATCCTGAACCACAATAGGGATCAAGTAATTTACCCGTTGAAATGTTTAATTCTTTTAATATTCCAATGCCAATCTGGGGTAACATTGTGGCGGGATATTTATGTAAATTTGGATAAACGGTCGCATAAGATTGTCCTGTAAAATCATATTTTTCATTACGAATAACTGGGTATTTCATAATATTTTCTATAAATTAGTTAATCAAATAGGTAAAAAATACTTATAGAGAAAATAAATTTAAACATTTTACCCGTTTAAGAAGTTAAAGAAATCTTAAATTGCAAAATTGAGAAATCCACTTTTCTCAGAAAAAAACTTTGTTTGGCGAGGCTTAATAAATACCGTTTGATTAATTTGTAAATCTAGTTCTGTAAATTGTTCTCGGCTCAAATGTGCTACAACTGATTGCTCGTCGGGTAAGATTAATTCCACTTGAATTTCCCAGCCTAAATGAGTTATACGCTTAATAATTGCCTGACTAGTTTCTTCACTTCCTTCAGTTTGAACATCTAAATCGTGGGGACGAACAAAGGCTGAATAGGAAGTATGATATCCATTTGTTTCTATTGCTTTATGACCATTATTTTGAAATAAGTTAGCTGAGCTTGGTAAAATATTAACTTCTCCAATAAAGCTCATTACAAAAGGCGTAGCAGGGTGATCATAAATTTCTGCTGGTGTGCCAATTTGTTCAATTTTGCCATTATTCATCACAACAATTTTATCAGCTACAGCCATAGCTTCCTCTTGATCATGAGTTACAAAAATACTGGTTAAATGAACTTCGTCGTGTAAGTTTCGTAACCAATCTCTTAATTCTTTTCTAACTTTGGCATCCAACGCTCCAAAGGGTTCATCTAATAATAAAACTTGAGGTTGTACTGCTAATGCTCGTGCCAGAGCAACTCGTTGTCGTTGACCTCCAGAAAGTTGGGAAGGGTAGCGATCGCCGAGTCCTTTGAGTTGAATTAATTCTAAAAGTTCTTCGACTCTTTCTTTAATTTGTTTGACAGGAATTTTGCGAATTTCTAAACCAAAAGCGATATTTTTTCGGATTGTTAAATGTTTAAATAAGGCATAATGTTGAAAGACAAAACCAATATTACGTTTACGAATATCAACATTGGTGGCATCCTGCTCATTAATAATAATACTACCTTGATCAGGCGGTTCTAGTCCTGCGATCGCCCTTAAAAGAGTCGATTTACCTGAACCTGAAGGGCCAAGAAGTGCAACTAATGTACCTTCTTTGACTTCCAAATTAATATTTTCTAATGCCTGAAAATTGCCAAACTTTTTAAAGACGTTACTAACAATAATACTCATGTTTTTTAGGGGTTTAATAAATAAAATTAATGTACTTTTTTTGCTGTGTATTTTTCTAAAATTTCTTTAACAGTTAAAGTTACTGCTGCTAATAAAGCAAGAATAACGGCGGCACTAAAAGCGGCTTCGGTTTGGTAGTTTTTGTAGGCTTGTTCTACGAAAATAGGTAAAGTTGCCGTTTCTCCGATAATACTACCTGAAACAACAGATACAGCTCCAAATTCGCCCATTGCTCTAGCATTAGTTAATAAAACACCATACAACAATCCCCAGCGAATATTCGGTAAAGTAATACGCCAGAAAATTTGCCAATCTTTCGCGCCTAAGGTTCGAGCAGCTTCTTCTTGGTCGGTTCCCATTTCTTCTAAAACGGGAATGACTTCTCTAGCAACAAAAGGAAGGGTAACAAAAGCTGTAGCAATGACCATACCAGGTAGGGCAAAAACAATCTGAATATCTGATGAGTGGAAAAAATTACCGATCCAGCCTTTTTGTCCATAAAGTAGCACAATCATTAGACCTGCAACAACGGGAGAAATAGAAAAGGGTAAGTCAACAATACTCATAAATAAAGCTCTACCTGGAAACTGGTTACGAGCCAATACCCAAGCTGCACATAGTCCAAAAATAGTATTGAGAGGAACAGTAATTAATGCAATTAGTAAAGTTAATTGAATAGCCGCAATAAAGTCGGGAGATTGGAGCGAAGTTAAAAAGGGTTCTATTCCTTTATGAAACGCTTCATAAAAAACTGTGGCGGTGGGGATTAAAATAATTAAGGCTAGATAAATTAAGGCGATCGCAATCAGCCAAGTTTTAGAAACTTTACTAAGCAGCATAACGACGACCCCACTGTTGTAAGAGATTAATGATTAATAAAAGAATAAGAGAAAAGATAAGTAATACAGCACCAATAACAGTTGCTCCCGTATAATCATATTCTTCCAAACGTTGAAAGACTAGAACAGGAGCAATTAAATCTTTAAAAGGAATATTAGAAGCGACTAAAACAACTGAACCATATTCTCCAACGGCTCTAGAAAAACCTAACGCAACTCCTGTTAAAATTGGCGGAATTAAAGGTGGAAAAACAACACGCCAAAAGGTTTGAAATTCTGTTGCACCTAAAGACCAAGCGGCTTCTTCAGTTTCTTCTTCTAGTTCCTGTAAAACGGGTTGTAGAGTTCTCACCACAAAAGGTAAGGAAATAAAAAGCATAGCAACAAAAACACCCCAACGAGTGAACGCAATCTTGATACCAAAAGGTGTAAATAATTGACCAATCCAACCTTTTTCGCTATAGACTGTTGCCAATACTAAACCTGCTACTGATGTTGGTAAAGCAAAAGGAATATCTACAGCAGCATCGACAATTTTTTTACAAGGAAAGTCATATCGCACTAAAACCCAAGCGATCAAACTCCCCATTACTCCATTAATTAATCCTGCGGCTAAAGAGGTAAAAAAGGTTACGTTATAGGCAGAAATTGCAATCGGAGAGCTTGCTACTTCCCAAAATTTTCCCCAACCTAGTGTTAAAGATTTGGTCATTAAAGCCGCGATCGGAAACAACAACATAAATAATAAATAAACAACGGTAACTGTCCAAGGAATAGAGATCTTAGACCAAAGATTATTGGAAGATTTAGCGATCGCCTTTGGAGAATAATTAACAGTTTTGCTCATTGTTTTTTGTTACCTAATAGAGTTTCTCAAAGATATTTTTACGAGTTACCAACCATCAATTTCTGTCTTAGAA
Organism: Snowella sp. SOY_38_metabat_116; assembly: GCA_031396835.1. Classification (GTDB taxonomy): domain Bacteria; phylum Cyanobacteriota; class Cyanobacteriia; order Cyanobacteriales; family Microcystaceae; genus Snowella. The sequence goes on along the minus strand of JANNLO010000075.1, from coordinate 7,361 downwards.
AGAGCTAGAATTTCAACATCTAATTCAGAAAGATAAACCAAGGCATTGTCAATAGATTGGGAAGATCCTTTTAAAAGTAGATCAAACCAACCACTTCCTTCAGCCTTTGCACCGAGAATAGCAGCTTGAATATTAACTTCTAAATGATGAAGAGAAGCGAGTTGAAAAATAATCGGTTCATTGTGGTGTTTTTGGGGAATTTGGATTCTGATTTGGGTCTGGGCAACGCGATCGCGACCTGATTCATCTAAGTTCAAAACATGAGATTGAGACATAATTTTTTTTGCCGATAATGAAAATTGAAAAGCTATTGGCGGGACAAAATATCTTAATTGTTTTATGGAAAAAGATATACGAAATTAAACATTTTTGCAAGCAATATTTGTTAACAAGAAATCTAATTATTTTTAAGATTTACCAACCTTTGTAAGTATTTGATCAAAAATGGCTCCATCATCAAAAAATTGAGTTTGAACTTTGTTCCAGCCGCCAAAATCTTTGATTGTAAATAGTTTTTTAATAGGGGGATATTGCTTAACAAAGGCTTTAGCAACACTCGCATTAACTGGACGAAAACCTGATTCAGCAAAGGCTTTTTGAGCTTCTGGCGTATAAAGAAATTGCACAAAAGCTTCGGCAACTTTACGAGTTCCATTTTTATCGACATTACTATCAACAATGGCAACTGGTGCATCAATAGAAATATTGTGATCTGTGGGAACAGAATAGGGTAAATTTTCACCTTTTTGTCGGGCTAAAATTACCTCATTTTCATAGTTTAATAACACATCTCCTTGACCTTGCTTATAAAAAGCATCACTAGCTTCCCTGGCATCTCTTGGTAGAACAGGGACATTTTGATAAACTTGTTGAACAAAGTTTTGAGCTTGCGCGGGAGTTCCGCCAGATTGTGTCACCGATCCCCAAAGTCCGAGAAAATTCCATCTAGCTCCTCCAGAGGTTTTTGGGTTGGCGGTAATGACTTTCAATTTTTTGTCGGCCAACTCAGACCATTTTGTGATTTTTTGATTTGGTTCATGAAAAACGATCGCGATCACGGATTTGGTGACAATGCTGTCATTCGGGGCTTCTTTTTCCCAACCTGCTTGAATTAAGCCTGCTTTTTCGATTTTTTGAACATCAGCACCCAACGCGAGAGCCACAACATCGGCTTCCAATCCATCAATAACAGCACGAGTTTGAGAACCAGATCCGCCATAACTTTGCTTAAAAGTAACTGTTTGGCCTGTTTTTTCTTGCCATTTTTTTACAAACAGAGGAATGATTTTTTCATAGGCGTTGCGAGTGACGGCATAGGAGACCAAGGTAAGATTCGCGCTCTTTTTTGAGTCAGCATCTGTCTGGATCTTTTTTGCGCAGGAAGTCAAACCAACACAAAATGTTACCGTGATCGCAAAAACTCCCAAAAAACGTAAAGATTTAACCATGATGATGCTCGATTCTTCATTAAAATTTACTTTTAATATTTTCCAAGCCTACTACAGTCAAGAGTGAATTGCAATACATTTATAATTCAAGTCTAGTTTGATCGTAAACAATCTCGGTTGTGTGCCATGATCAAGCTGGAAATATTTTGCGATAGCAAGCCTTGATTTCTACAGGTTTTGATGAATTTAGCAATGACAAAACAAGCCCCAGAAAACGCGATCGCCACTCTCTCAGAACTGATTCAAAAAAATTATCTATTTCGAGGCCTAGATGCAGATTGGCTAAAAAATTATCTCTCTCCCCAAGATTTAAAGATTGAAAAACTCTTTTCTAACCGTCCTCTCTATACAGCATTCTTACCTGGGCAATCTTTGGATGTTCTCTACGTTATTTTAGATGAAGGTTTTGTGATTACTCGTAGTACTCCTTTAGATAGAATTATTGCAATTACCTATGCTGGCAGTTGTTTTGGGATGCGAAGTTTGCCCTTTAGCTATGGTTTAGCGAGCAAAGCTTTTCCCTGTTTAGTCGAAACTTATAAAACAACTCATGTTGTAAAAATAGATTGGCAAATTATCCAAAAAATTTATACAGATAGTGAAGCTTTTCGAGAAAATTACCGAATGTTATTTGAACTGAGAACAAAATTTGAATATCATTTACTCAATTGCAGTACTTATCCGCCTCAAGCGATCGCAACCTTATTACGTGCCTTAATTTATCAAGAAAGAGCCTTAGGAAATCAGCCTAATTCTTCAGGAGACTATTGTTTTGATCTGCCTATAGATGTGATCGCTCGTGCCTGTCAATTAAACCAAAGAACAGTAGAACAAGTATTAAAAGGAATGCAACAAGTAGGATTAATTGAAGCAAGTAAAGGAGAATCAGGAGATTGGATCACCGCAATCGCGCCAGAAGCATTAAAAGAAGTTTATAGTGCAACTCGTGAGAAAGTTTCTTGGTGGCCATTAAAATAGATAAAGATTAAATAAAAAATAGCCCCTCTTCTAGCAAAAAACTTTGTGTAAAAGAAAGGCTAATCTCTAAACTTAAATACTTTATGTCTAATAATTACTAAGGCTATAGGATTAATTGATCTCTTTTTCATTTAAGAAATTGAAATAGAAATATCCAGCCGCGATCGCTCCAGCAATAGGTGCTAACCAGAATAACCAAAGCTGACCCAAGAGTGCGAGATTGCCGTTAAGAGCAACGATTAATGCAGGGCCAGTACTCCGAGCAGGGTTAACCGAAGTATTAGTAATAGGGATACTGATTAAATGAATCAGAGTTAAACATAAACCGATCGCTGCACCAGCAAATCCTTCGAGAGCAAGACGATCAGTAGTTCCTAAAATGATGATTAAAAAGATAAAGGTCAGCACAAACTCAGCAACTAAACAGGAAATTAAGCTATATCCCAAAGGAGAGTGATCGCCAAATCCATTTGTTGCAAAAGGATTACTACCCGAAACATCAATAGAACCTTTAATAATCCATAAAACAATCGCTGCAAAAATGGCTCCTGCTACTTGAGAACCAATATAAGAAACTAGGTCGGAACTAGGAAAACGTTTAGCCGCCCAAAGCCCAAAGGAAACGGCAGGATTAAAGTGACCACCAGAAATGTGACCAAAGGCATAGGCTCCTGTGAAAACAGTTAAACCAAAGGCTAGGGAAACTCCCAAAAATCCAATTCCCAATTGGTTATTATCTCCTGCGGGAACGGCGGCAGCAAAGACGGCACTTCCACAACCACCAAAAGTTAACCAAAAAGTACCAAGAAACTCAGCAATGTATTTTCTCATGTTTGTTTTATTACTCCTAATATCACCAAAATTGTTTTATAGTTTACCTCAAAATCAACTAAAGAAAAATTATTTAATAATTCTCCTCAAACAATAAAGCTTTTTGTTATTAAAAAAGTATTTAAGTTATTTCAGTTAACCATTAATTTTATAATATTAATTTGATGATATTCAGGGATTTGACTGAAAATGACGGATACAATTCAGGTTAAAAACATTCGGTGTTATGGCTATACGGGTTTGTTGCTAGAAGAACAGGTCTTGGGACAATGGTTTGAGGTAACTTTAACGCTTTGGGTTGATCTGATTCCTCCAGCAAAAAGCGACCAAATTGAGGATACAGTCGATTATCGAAGAGCGATCGCCATTGTTAAAGAATTAGTCTCTCAAGAAAAATTTGCCTTAATCGAACGACTCACCCACGCGATCGCGGAAGCCATTTTAGACTTAGAGTTAGTTCAAAAAGTGCGTGTCCAACTGATTAAAGTCTCTCCACCGATCCCTGACTTTGGTGGACAAATTGTCATTGATATTACCCGATCCCATTCAGCATCCTTTTCTTGTTAATTTTTAATAGCTTATTATTACAAACTGTAAACAAACTGTCATAAAATCTAAGTCGAGTGGAAACATTTAAGATAGATAAAGATTTCTAATTATCAAAAAATCACGGTATAAACTAGCTGATTAATTAAGTTACAAATTATAACCAAAATCTAAACCTCATTAACCAAAATAAATAGGGAAAATCGCCTATTTTGTAGAGATTATTTAAGTTTTGTTGAATGGTAATTACCAAAATTATTATTTGGACAAACTATACTTTAAAGATAGAAGCTATCTATCAGCTTATCCAAAGAATTTTCTCAGGAATTTTTTACAATTGATTTATCGGTTTATTTAGGAGATTATGCAATTATGTTTTGGAAAGTAAGACAAATGGGAGGAGTTTTCTGGGAATATCTGAACCAACCTGTTTTTGGCTCGGAACAAAGCGCAATTTGGAAACCAAGCCGTTTTTGGTATGCCTATAAAATTCAACTTTTAGAATACTGTTGGCAAATTAGTAGTTCAGAAAGTCGCTCTAATTCTTAGTCAAATCATCAAAAAATCGGCGATCGCCAGCCTTAGACTGTTCAGAATTTGTCAAAACATTGATAATGCCCTATGATGCAGGCAGGAATGTCAAACTTAAATCTATAGTTAACATTCTTTAATCTCTAGATCTCTAGGAAAAAGAGCCTTGATTCAAGCGACCCTGCATCAGTTAAAAGTATTTGAAGCTACGGCCCGACATAATAGTTTCACTCGTGCGGCCGAAGAACTTTTTATTACTCAGCCAACAGTATCAAGCCAGATTAAGCAATTATCTAAAGCTGTTGGTTTACCTTTATTTGAACAGATTGGTAAGCGTCTTTTTCTCACAAATGCAGGGCAAGAACTTTTAGCAACTTGTCAAGATATTTTTAATCGGCTCGATCATTTTGAAATGAAAGTAGCTGATTTTAAAGGAACAAAACAAGGGCGTTTGAAGTTAGCTGTTATTACCACTGCAAAATATTTTATTCCTCGTATTTTAGGTTCTTTCTGTCAGGAATATCCAGGAATTGATGTATCTTTAAAAGTGACAAATCACGAGCAAATACAACATCGAATGCAAGAGAATAAAGATGATATCTATGTTGTTAGTCAACCGCCTGAAGAGATTGATTTAACTTTTCAACCATTTTTAGATAATCCTTTAGTTGTGATTGCTCGCCGCGATCATCCCTTGGCTGCTATCAAACAAATTCCCCTAGAAAAATTAAATAATCAAGCCTTTATTGTGCGGGAAAAAGGTTCAGGAACTCGTCAGGCGGTACAAGCTTTATTAAATCAACAGAATATACAAGTCCATGTTCGTTTAGAATTGGGTAGTAATGAAGCTATTAAACAAGCGATCGCAGGCGGAATGGGAATTTCAGTTCTTTCAGAACATACCTTAATTTCTGAAGGCAACAATAGCGAATTAGTAATTTTAAATGTAGAACATTTTCCTATTAAAAGGCGTTGGTATGTTGCCCATTTAGCAGGTAAACAACTTTCTGTGATCGCCCAAACTTTTTTAGAATATTTGTTAGAAGAAAGCCGAAAAATACCGATGCCTTCTTCTAATTTTAGAAAAACTGTTTAGTAATCAATTATCTTTTTGTCCTCCATTATTCTAGCCCAAAGTGTTGTGTTGAATTTCTCGATTGCGGCTGGCAATATTAATGCGATCGCTAAGTTCAGATAAAGTTTGACTTAATTCCCAATCCTTCTGTTGAAGTTGATTAATTTTATCGCAACTATACATAACTGTTGTGTGATCTTTTCCGCCAAAAGCTTCACCAATTCGAGGCAAACTCAAGTCCGTATGTTGACGCATTAAATACATCCCAATTTGTCTAGCTAAACTGATTTCTCGACGGCGAGAATTGCCTTTTAAATCATCAATTGAAACATGATAGGATTCGGCAATTGTTTTTAAAATAATATCGGGAGAAGCAGCTATTTTTTCAACGGGAGGATTTAAAACTGGCACAATATTTTGCAATGTCATCTGGACACCCGAAATAGATGTATAGGCGATCGCGCGAATTAAAGCACCTTCTAATTCCCGAATATTAGACGTATAATGAACGGCAATATATTCAATAACTTCTTTGGGTAAACGCATATTTTCATACTCTGCTTTTTTCTGCAAAATTGCCATGCGTGTTTCTAGATCTGGGATTTGAATATCAGCAATTAAGCCCATTGAAAACCGAGAAATAAGTCGATCTTGTAAACTAGGAATTCGTTTTGGGGGACGATCTGAGGCTAAAACAACTTGTTTTCCAGCTTCATGTAAAGTATTAAAAGTATGAAATAATTCTTCTTGAGTATATTCTTTACCTTCAATAAATTGCACATCATCAATTAGTAAAAAATCAGCTTTTCGGTAATGATCTCGAAACTTTTCCATACTATCTTGACGAATAGCAGTAATTAAATCATTAGTGAATTGTTCTGTCGAAATATAAAAAACTTTGGCATCAGGAAACATTTCCAAACGATAATGGGCGATCGCTTGCATCAAATGAGTTTTTCCTAAACCAACTCCTCCACAGAGAAAAAGAGGATTAAATTCTCGACCAGGAGATTCCGCCACAGCCAAAGAAGCCGCATGAGCCATTCGATTAGTTGGCCCGACTACAAATCGAGAAAAATTATATTTAGAATTTAATTGGGGATTCTTTAGAGTTATTTCTCGTGAATTTTCTTTTTTTAAAGGATTAAGAAGAGAAATATTTTCGGCATCTGTTGTTAATTGAATTTCTACAGAATAACCTAAAATTTCTGTAATAACATTGCTAATAATCGGTAAATAATTTTTTTGTAAATGATTTAAAACAAAGGGATTTGCTGCTTGAATAACAATATAATTATCAGTCAATTCTTGTAAAGTAGCAGTTTTAATCCACGTTTCAAAAGCAGGACGAGTTAATTGAAGTTTGAGTCTTTCTAGAACTTGATTCCACAGGTCTTGGGAAGAAATGATCACGAATTAATTAAACTCCTAAATGCGGCTAATATTACTATTATCAAAACTGATGCTAATTATTCAAAAATTAACTACAATTTTAATATTTAACTCTTAATGATTTTAGAGATAGTTGGGATCAAAAAGATCAAAATAGGTAGTTGTTTAATTAAGAATTACTACTTTCTCAAAAAAGATTGATTTGTTCTAATTTTGTCGAGAATACTGCATCTATTTCGTGCAACTACAGCCTATCATTATTAAGATAGAATTATGAAAAAATAATATTCAATAGAATGCCATTGTAAAACAAATCTTCTGAATTATGACGCAAATTTTAGAAATCGCTCAACAAGGACATGAAATTTTGTCCCAAATAGCTCAGCCAATTGCCAATATAAACCAGAGCCAGATACAAATATTGATTGACTCTTTAATTCTGACAGCCCAGCAAACAAATGGCGTTGGTATTGCTGCCCCTCAAATTTATCAATCTCAGCGTTTATTTATTTTAGCTTCTCGTCCAAATCCCCGTTATCCTCAAGCTCCTTTGATGGAAC
>JANNLO010000065.1:0-2464 GCA_031396835.1 Snowella sp. SOY_38_metabat_116 | reverse complement strand
ATTCTCATTTTAAAACATTTGTACTATAAAAAGTTGTCAAATTTATCAATACAGTTAAGCAGGTCAACGATAGAATAAGGGTTTCAGGCATTGCAAAGCGATAGATTCATGAGAATCATTCTCATAATGAGAATTGCTGGAAAAATTTGGTATGTTTATCATGACCACCGTAATCCCACTATTCCCAAAATTGCTGCTGAATTTGTTGATTTAATGCCCAGACTCCAGTACGGATTAATTCGTAATCAGCAAGGAAAGTTAGTTAAGGCAACCCAGGAGACACCCGAAGAAAATCTAGAAGTTAAGCCTAATTGCATTCGGGCAGAACTTTTTAATCAATTATCAGAAATGGGACATGATCCCAATGAGGGGGCAAGCAGTAATCCCATTTGTCAATCTTGTCCGATGGCTCACAGCAATTCTCATTTTAGAACATTTGTACTATAAAAAGTTGTCGAATTTACCAATACAGTTAAGCAGGTCAACGATAGAATAGGGGTTTCAGGTATTGCAAAGCGATAGATTCATGAGAATCATTCTCATAATGAGAATTGCTGCCAATTTATTAATTCCCATTCTGTTAAGGGTTATTCATCAGAAATGAAAGAGCGTTGTCTTAATTTATATTTTGAAGGAATGAGTTATCGGGCGATCGAGCGGGAGACGAGAGTTTCTCATAATACGGTTATCAATTGGGTTAAGCAAAATAAGGGTTAATTGTCTATAATTAAGAAAGAAATAGAAATGTTTACCTTAAAAAATAAGTTATGCAGAATTCTTTTTCTCATTTACAACAATTATTTCACTATTTATAAATAATATGAATACTTTGATTTCTACTCAGAATATTTTGCGGTCTATTCAACATTTTTCTCTAGAAGAAAAAGCCTTGTTATTTAAACAACTTCAAGAGGATTTACAAGAAAACGAGAACCCATCAAATTCAGCGATCGCCTCTGAAAATCCTTGGATTACATTAGCAGGAAAATATGAAAATGATCCGAACTATGAGCAAGTGTTGGCTTATATTGAACAATATCGTTCTGAGATTGATGCAGAAACTGAATCTTAAGCCTAGAAATAAGTATGATAGATTGCTATATTCTGGATACAGATCACTTTTCTTATTGGCAAAGAAATCATCCCCTGGTGGTTAAACAGATTAAAGAAAATGCGAACAATCTTGCTATCACGATTATTACAGCAGAGGAACTTATTCGAGGAAGATTTAATGTTATTCGTCAGGCTTCTCAGTCTTCTGAAACTGATCAACTGGTGCTTGCCTATGAGTTTTTGTGGGAAACATTGGCTGATTTAAAATTATTGGCTATCCTTCGTTTTAACCAAGATGCTTACAATTATTACACTGATTTGCGTTCTCAAAAGATAAGAATTGGTAAACAGGATTTGAAAATTGCATCCATAGCTCTGGCGACTAATTCCATTTTGGTTACTCGTAATTATCGTGATTTTTGTCAAATTCCTCATCTAAGATTTGATGATTGGACAATAGCTAAATAAATCGTAAGTAGATGATTCTTAAAATTAATTTGCACTGAGATTTGAAGGAATGAGTTATCGGGCGATCAAACGGGAGACGGGAGTTTCTCACAATACGGTTATCAATTGGGTTAAGCAAAATAAGGGTTAATCGTCTGTAATTAAAAAGGGAATAGAAATGTTTACCCTGAAAAATAAGTTATTCAAAACTCTTTTCCTAATTTATAAAAGTTGATGTTCACGTCCCTTGCTATTAACAACTGACTCAATATTTGAAGCTTCTACAGCGATGACAGTAAAAGCTTTTTCTAGACTATCCAAAACTTCTAAAATATAACCATCCTCGTCTCCTTCTGGTCTAGGGCAATGATCAACGATAATAGCGGTCATGCCTTTTAGTAAATGGTCTTCGGGTAAATCTTTTGTTAGTTTAACTTCAGCAAACATTTCAAATTGCATAATTTTTTCTCCTTTAATTTGGCAGTAAGGTAACAAATTTCGTTTCATTCGTCAGTGAGTCAACTATCCAATAAGTTGCGATTCTTAGATTGATCCCATTGACTCCGATTAAAATTCCTTTGATTTCATAAATATCACCAAAGTTCGTTTTTTTGTGGAGTGTTGCTTGATTAAATAAAAACTGTCTTAATTCTTGCCGAAGTTGCCGCCAATTGTCTAAATTATATCCTCCCTGCGCTAAAAAACCTGATTTATCATCTTTCGGCTTCTGAATAAGTAGATATTGGGTGAGTTTGGCTTCGGCAATGGTTGCCTGGCGATCAAGATGGGGCATCAATTAGAAAGATTTAGTGGAAAATTATTGTTACTCCCTTCCCAGTGTAGAATTATACTTAAATAGGAGACGAATTCATGAATAGAGCAGAGCAATTAAAAGCAATAAGCTTTGACGCAGAAGAATGGGAAAAATTATTTTACAAATATCAGCAGGAATATATAAGAAAAC
>JANNLO010000064.1:0-35291 GCA_031396835.1 Snowella sp. SOY_38_metabat_116 | reverse complement strand
GTTTTCTTATATATTCCTGCTGATATTTGTAAAATAATTTTTCCCATTCTTCTGCGTCAAAGCTTATTGCTTTTAATTGCTCTGCTCTATTCATGAATTCGTCTCCTATTTAAGTTTAATTCTACACTGGGAAGGGAGTAGGTTTATTTTTCCTCTTTTTTGTTGTCTGCTATTCTAACGCAAAGTGCTGTAAGTAATCATCTTCATTCTAATTGTCTACAAAACCAAAAATTAGTTTAATATTATTAGATTAAGTCAATTTAGCAAGGATTAATTCGATATTTTCTAGAAATCTAATCAGCTAATTCCAATATTTATATTAATATAGTAATATTCTTTAAATCCATTATATATTCGCTTATTTATAACTAATCTATTAGGCTAATCTCTATGACGAAACGTGCTTTATTACTCATTAATCGTCAGGCTCGCAAAGGAAAACAAGGTTTTGCTCAAGCTATTGATATTCTCGATGAATTGGGTTTTGAATTAATTACAGTTCCGCTGAAAAGTTCTAAAAATTTGGATGATTTTATTCGCGATCATGCCAATTCTATAGACATGGTTATTGTGGGCGGCGGTGATGGAACTCTTAATAATATTATCAATAGTTTAGTGGAATACAAACTGCCCTTGGGGATTCTTCCTTTGGGAACAGCCAATGATTTAGCACGAACACTGAATATTCCTGGGGCGATCGCCGATGCGTGTCGAATTATTGCCGAAGGTCATCGGAAAGCGATTGATTTAGGTCGAGTCAATAATCATTATTTTTTCAATGTGGCGAGTTTAGGATTAAGTGTCGAAATCACCCAAAAATTAACACAGGGAGCAAAAAGTCGTTGGGGAATTTTAGCCTACGCATTCACTGCCTTTCAAGTAATTAGTCAAACCCGTCCTTTTCATGCCACGATTTGCGTTAATGGAGAATCTCGAACAGTAAAAACCTTACAAATTGCGGTGGGAAATGGTTGTTATTATGGCGGCGGAATGATGATTGCTAATGATGCTTCAATTGACGATCAACGCTTGGATGTTTATAGTTTGGAAGTCGAACATTGGTGGCAAATTTTTCCTTTGATTTATCACCTTCCCCAAGGAAAACAACAATTATTACCCTGGGTGCGGACGTTGCAGGGAAAATCAGTTGAAATTACTACCCATAGAACCCGCAAGATTAATACTGATGGCGAAATTATCACAAAAACTCCCGCTATTTTTTCCGTTATTCCCCAGGCAATTGAAGTATTTGTGCCTAATCCCCATAAAAGTACATGAAGTTTTTTAAAGTGAATTAATCTATCTTGAAGCTTGGATTCTGTCTCTATAAGCTTGAGGATCTAGTCCAGCACCTTCATAGGCCATATTAGGAGCGATCGCCTTTTGGAGTGCAATAATTCGATTGCGGGTATCAGGATGAGTATTTAAAATTTCTGGAGTGCCACCGTTACCTTGTTTTAATAACTTTTGCATAAAATTAATCATACCAATCGGTGCATAGCCCGCCCGCCGTAAATTTTTTAATCCCAATTGATCTGCTTCCAATTCAGCTTCTCGACTAGTTGGCAAATTAACCGCTAACTGAACTCCCAACTGCACCATCGTACTTTCTTGTAAACCTGCCGCTCCCATTAAACCTTGGGACAATGCCACATCGCGCATTTGAGTTATCGCATGACGAGCCACAATATGACCAATTTCGTGGGCAATCACACTGGCCAATTCCGCTTCTGTATCCGCCGCTTCCATCGTTCCCCTATTAATATAGACAAAACCGCCCATTGTTGCAAATGCGTTAATTGCTCGATCATCTACCAATTGAAAAGTATAGGGAATGTCTGAGCGTTGACTATTTTGTGCTAAGTATTGGCCAATTTCGTTCACATAAATAGTTAGTCTGTGATCGCGAGAAACCCGAAATTTTCCCTGTTGAAACAATTGTTGATTAATTTGTTGACCCAAGCGGACTTCTTGGGAATTAGATAAAGTAGAAAGCTGGAGAACTTGCACTCCTTGAAAAATTAGTTGTAACCAAGACTGACCATAACTAGGCGGAGAAAAACTTAGGGTTAAAATACTTGTTGTTATCCCAATTAACAGTAAAGAAATAAATTGTTTTTGCCAATGTTTCAAGGAAGTTATTTTCATAAAGTTTATGGTGAGTAATTGTAGAGAATTAATTATCTAAAAATCCAAGTAATTTATTAAATTAAGCCAATTGTTTATGGATTATTGACTGATTTCTTCGAGACATAAATTTTTTAAAGTTAGATAGTTTATTGACTAATCCGACATTATCAATTATGTCCAAGAACGCACTATATAATTCTAGCAAATCAAGCAGTGAAAGTAGAAGAATTATAAAATTAGTTCATCTTTTTTTGGTGAAAATTTTTTCTAAATATGCGATCAGTAAATAATGTTTAATGTTCAATATTTATAGCTAAAGCTGATAATTGTGCTTGGGCTTTTTGTAAAGATTCTTCCCACTCTTTTGTTGGATCGCTATCAGCTACAATTCCCGCTCCAACTTGTCCTACAACTACACCTGAATTGGTAAAAAGTAACGTCCGAATTAAAATATTTAAATCCAGATTACCACGTTGATCTAAATAGCCACAGGAACCATAAAATAAACTCCGTCGCACGGGTTCCAAGGTTTCAATGATTTCCATGCAACGCACTTTTGGACAGCCCGTAATTGTTCCTCCTGGAAACAACGCTCGAATTAAATCTACAGCATTATAATTTTGCTTTAAAATGCCACTAACATTACTCACTAAATGAATAACATGACTATATCTTTCAATGGTTAATAATTCATCGACTTTAACACTTCCCCACTCACAAACTCGCCCTAAATCATTACGTTCTAAATCAACGAGCATGATGTGTTCTGCTTGTTCTTTAAGATTACTTTTTAACTCATGTTGTAAATAGTTTTCTTCAATGGGAGATTTTCCCCGCGATCGCGTTCCTGCAATCGGTCTAGTTTGGGCTCGTTTTCCTTCAAGTTTAACTAATCTTTCGGGAGAACAACTAACAATTGAACCCCAAGAAGTTCGCCAATAACTTGCAAAAGGAGAAGGATTAATTTGTTGTAATTTACGATAAACTGACCAACTTTCTAGAGAGGTTTGGGCGTGAAAACGAAGAGACAAATTTGCTTGAAAAATATCTCCTTGTTGAATATGAAATTTTGCATGGGAAACCATTGCTTCATATTGCTGTTGATTGGTTTCAAAAGTGAGATTAGAAACATGAGAAGGAAGTACAGAAAATTCTGATAAATAAGGTTTTGCTAATTGACTTTCGAGACAATCTAACTTTGTTGAATCACTGGCGGCTAACCAAAGAATTTGTTCTTGATGATCTAGTACAGCGAAACAATCAGGTTCATACCAATAAGCAACAGGAAATGATAATTTGTCAGTCTTAAGATCAGGTAATTGCTCAATTTCCCAAGCGGTATCATATCCTAACCAGCCTAACCAACCGCCCTGAAAAGGAAGACTTTTGGGAAGATCATTTTGAATATTTTTTTTCTCTAAATTATTAGTAAAAAGTACAGAGTTTTTAACCTTTTCTCTTGTTAATAATTGCTGTAAAAAATCAAAAATATTTCCTACTTTTGGTGTCCATAATTGATATTCTTCTGCGATTTTTCGGGGATTTCCAGCACAAATTGAATAGCGAGAAAGATAGGGATAATCTTGGGGCGTTGGATAGGGACTTTCTAGTAGTGTTGCAATAGAATCCTGACTAAATAAACGCTCGAAAATGTCTGCACCTGTACGCTGATTTAGTGGTTGTGATCGCCAATACCAGGGAAAAAAAGGTTGAAACATAATAGATTTTAGGTAGATTTTAAGAAGACATTCCACCAATTAAAATTCTAGCAAACCAAAAAGGAAGCAAACAAAATAGGGCGATCCAATCCCCATAAATGAGTTTTAATTGATGCCATTCTACTCGATGTTTTTCTGGTGTTGTGAATCCTCGGATTTCCATCGCGATCGCAATTTGTTCGGCTCTCATTAACAAATTTTCTAATAAACGTTCGACTACTAAAAGCCAAATTTGGAAACTTTTTTTTATGCCCAATTTTTTCCAATTAATCGCTCTAGTACGAATAGAACGAAATAAATTTTGGATTTCTTCTAACACTAAAGGAATAAAACGGAGGGAAAGAGTTAATGTTAAAGTGATCTCTGTAATCGGTAATTTAAAATTGCGTAAAGGAGATAACAATTCTTCTAAACCTGCGGTAATTTCTTCGGGTGCTGTTGTTAATAAATAAAGATTAGTGCTATAAATCAGAGTAAAAATAAGCGTACTAACTCGAATTCCCAATTCCAAAGAGCGACGAGTTACAAAAAATTTGCCTTTATTTAATAACACATAATTATAATCAGACGGTTGTGGCAAAATTAAATTTGTTTCGGGAAAACGCGGTTGAGAAATAACAGATAAACCATCAGGAGTAAGAGCCGTGATCATTAAAACAAACGTACATAATGTTAATAACCAGCCTAATTGTTGCCGCCAAACTCGTAAAGGAATTGCCGCAGATAAAGTTAACAAAAACAAGATTCCTGCTAAACCTAAACGCCAAATTGGGTTAGCCAATAATGGAGCCACTAAAAACGTCATCAACCAGGCGAACTTTACCCTTGGATCTAGTCTGTGTAACCAGGTAATTGGTTTTTCTAAATAGAGTCCGATGGGCAGCGATCGCAATAAATCCATAAATTAGAGCCAATTAAAATTTTCCATCTTTCGTAAGGGACTTCTAAATATTATAGGTTTATGCCTACAATACGATCCAATTTTATTATTAATTCTGATAATATTAATTATATTTTTCGATTTACGCTTTCACTGCAAATTTTAGTTATTATTTTTCTAAAAATTCTTTTTATTTTGGTTTTAATCATTTGTTATTTAACAGGAATTGTCCACCAACTTAAAGCATAAAATTGAGTCACTGGATTAATTGCCTGAGGATATTGTACCCGAATTTTATAACTTCCTGTTTGAGGAATTGGACAAAAAATATGTTCTATATTATCTACTTGACTTTGAGAAGTGCAGGTTGCTTTTATTATTTGGGTCTCATTAATTGGTAATAGATAAATATCCAAATTATTTAAACCAAAACTACGAAAACTTTCACCCAGATCGTAAATTTGATTGTGATTTGTATCAATCAATTCAACCAACCTGTCCCAAACAAGAGTAATGGCCACAAAACTATTAGCTAATAAGGGTTTTTCTAGAATATAATCTTGAAAAGTTTGGGGAAATAATGAACGATAATCCCAACCCAAAGGCGGAATCGGGCGTTCAGGCGACCAATTACCAGCACTAAATTGTTGATAAGCTCGGAAAGTATTGAGATGTCCTGCTCCCATTTCTAGATCAAGGGGAATTTGTGGATGATTATAAGCTTCAGAATCCAACCAATTTTTATTTTTTCTGGTGGTTAATGTGCGAGTCATTTTTAATAATTTGCCATCTCCTTGATCCTGAATTTTGTCGGCTGAATTGATTAATATTGATTTCATTACTTCATGACGACGAGAATCAAGATTCCAATTTTTGGCCTTAATTTGAAGTTGGTGATCGCTATATTCTTGAAGTAGGGCAACGCTTCCTGTAACTTGGGGAGCCGCAAAACTTGTACCACTAACTTTGAGAATTTTACCCTGTAAATTATAAGTCGAAATGTTATTACCTGGAGCCACTAAAGCGATCGCTCTTCTGTTATTTTCATTAATTTCTTTTTCAATAATTTTGCGACCAATTCCTTTGGGTAAAGCACTTAAATTAGCAAAATCAACCTTGCTAAATTGTCCATTTTTTTGAGTACTATAGGCGATTGTCATGCCGTTATAATTATCCGTTGGAATAGGAATACCGCCTTTTCCCTGATTGCCAGCAACTACAAAAAGAACATTTTGAGTGCGCGCTAACCAATCAATACACTGAGTTAAAAGAGCATTGCCATCTAGTTTTGCATTCATCCTTGAATCACGTTCTAAAGATTCTCCAAAACTAAAATTAATCGCTCGAATATCTCCTCCATTTTGATGTGCCAAATTTTGAGTTGTTAAACATTCTTCTGGTTGTAAAGTTTGTTGCCAAGAACCGATCGCCGCTCCATAAAGTTTGGCATCAGGTGCAACTCCAGGTAATTTTTTATCCCGTCCAACCATAACTCCTGCTACCATCGCCGCATGATTATCTAAGTTTTTATTCGGTTGAGCTTGGCGATCGCGAAAAAAGATACCTGCTAAAGAAAATTTCGGATGCCAAATAGCTACTTTATCAAAGCCAAATTTACCCGCCCTGCCAATTTCTACCTGACCGATCGCAATTTTTTTTCCTGTCAGATTATAAGGAGGTAATTGTAATCGTTTAGCGTCAATTCCACCCTTGTCTAAAAAGCTTGCTTGAGCAAAAACAGAATTGATTGTTCCGAACAAAAAGAAACTCCAAATAGTGGCTGAGATTAGCTGCAATTTCACAATCATAAGTTGAATATTTTGCACTTATTTAATAATATAAAATCTAGCAATTTAATATCTAAAAGTCATCCCAGAAAACAAACTAATTTAGCTTTTAATTTTTATGGGGAAGAATTTTTTTTAGAATTAGGATTTCCAACATTGGGCAAAGAAATATCTGTATTAGTTCCTCGGTCATAAATTACCAGATCCCACTGACCCGAACGATTGGTTTCAAAAGCAACAAAACGACCATTTCCACTCAGGCTAGGACGGCGCACTTCTCCTAACCAATTTTGAGTAATATTATCTGCTTGAAAAGTTTCGCGGTCATAAAACCAAATATCTGATTTGCCTGATTGCTCAGAAACATAAACGAGATAACGGCCATCGGCACTAATATCGGGTTGATCCTGAAGATTATTGGCTTGATTAACTCCAGGTAAGGGAACAAGACGACGTGCCACCAGATCATAAAGCCAAATTCCCCTTTGTTTTCCACGATCAGAGGCAAAAACTAAATAACGACCATCATAGGAAAAACGAGAATTTTGTTCATTTCTAGAGCTATTAAGAGAAGATCCCATGTCTTGGGGAATTGGGGCAATAAAACCAGATTCTTGACAACTTGTTAAGCCAATTATTAATGCGATCGCGTAGTGCAGTTTTATAATCGCTAATAGTATTTTCTTCAAAAACATTCAATTTTATTGTTTATTTTTTACCTCAACTTTATAGATTTAAAAAATAATTTCATGGGCATTATTACTGGTTTTAATTGCCTTGACTGAAACTGGTAAAACGCAACAATTAACATCATCTAAACAAACTTTTCCCCACTGCAAACCCCAACGAACTAATTCAACTCGATTATCTGTTTTAGTTTTAGTGAGAATATTACTAATATGATTATCAACTGTTCGTTTACTAATTTCTAGTTTTTCAGCAATTTCCAGATTGGTTGAGCCGATCGCAACTAATTCTAGAACTTCTGATTCCCGATCCGACAGTGAAGATGGAAGTTGGGATTTATTGCTTAACATAAAAAATTTGACTCATAGTATATTTACTTACTTTCATTGTAAGAGATTTGGGAAGGCATTAAGAAGACTGTTTTAGATAAATTTGAATAAGGTTTACAAAAAGATTTATTGGTTTTTCTTCTCAGATTCTGTTGATAAAATGCTTCGGTCGGTCATGTAAAATCTAAACTACTTGAAATGTTTTCAAAGTGTTATCACTACAGCCGCTGATACTTCCTCCTAAAAGTTTAATTTGTTGCAGATATTCTAGGGCTTGTTCGGTAATAATTTCTCCAGGAATTAAAACGGGAATACCTGGCGGATAGGGACAAATTAATTCTGCACTTATACGAGCGATCGCATTTTTAGAATTCACGGTTTCGGTTGGTGCAAAAAAAGCTTCCCTAGGAGAAATCACCAACTCCGAAAGAGGAATAGGCGGTAAATTTAGTTGATTAGATTGAGAAATAGGATAATTAGTTGCTAAAAGGCGGAAAGCTTGACATAAATTTTCAATATCTTCTAAGGAATTTCCCAGGCTAAGAATAAAGCTCAATTGTCTTAAAGTTGGTAATTCAGCCGTTACGCCGAGTTCTTGATGTAAAATTTCGTCAATTTCAAAGCCTGTTACTCCCCATTGACTAATATCAACCGTTAAACGAGTTCGATCAAGCCAACAAAAACC
This sequence comes from Snowella sp. SOY_38_metabat_116, assembly GCA_031396835.1. Classification (GTDB taxonomy): domain Bacteria; phylum Cyanobacteriota; class Cyanobacteriia; order Cyanobacteriales; family Microcystaceae; genus Snowella. The sequence continues at coordinate 27,075 of JANNLO010000064.1, read as the reverse complement.
AGGTTTGGGTTGAGAAAAACTTAAAATATTTAATCCAGGTATTTGGTTCAATTTTTGTCTAGCAATCTGGGCAAATTCGAGCGTTTGAGTTAACAAAACTTTTCCATCTAGGGCCATTTGTTGTCTGGCTCCATCCAAAGAAGCTAATAATAGATAACTGGGACTGGTGGATTGAACCAAAGCCAGAGCTTTACCGATTTTTTGGGGATCAACCCGCGATCCTTGGAAGTGCAACATGGATGCTTGGCTTAAAGCTCCCAGGGTTTTGTGAGTTGACTGAATGGAAATATCTGCACCTGCTTCTAAGGCCGATGGCGGCAAATCGGGATGAAACTGAAAATGCGCTCCGTGAGCTTCATCGACCAATAAAGGAATATTGTAATGATGGGTTATTTTGGCGATCGCCTGAATATCTGCCCCAACGCCATGATAAGTCGGATAAAGTAACATCACCGCTTTGGTGTCTGGATTTTTTTGCAATGTTTTTTCTAATGCTTCGGGCGTTATTCCATAGGCTAAATCCCATTGAAAATCATAAACAGGTTCAATAAAAATAGGCATTGCACCCGCTAAAATTAAGCCTGCGATCGCCGATTGATGACTATTGCGAGGAAGAATAATTTTGTCTCCAAAACCACAAGTTGCCAAAATAGCTGCAATAATTCCGCAGGTTGTTCCATTCACTAAAAACCAAGTTTGCCGAGCTTTCCAGAGATCAGCCGCTAAAAATTGGGACTCTTGAATAACGCCCAAAGGAGCAAACAAATTATCAAGTTCAGGCAATTCTGGTAAATCTGCTTGAAACACTTTTTTGCCAAATAAATCTGTTAATATCTTAGGAGTTCCTTGCCCTCTTTTATGTCCAGGTGCGTAGAAAGGAGCATCAACTTGAGAAACGAGATTTTGTAAGGTCTCAATAATAGGAACTTTTTGGTGTTTAGTCATCTCAAAAATTGTTTTTTTAATTTATAAACTAATATTCAAATACAAGTTTTTCCGTATCTTTTTAACTTAATTTCCATGACAGTTAATATTATTCAAAATCCTCAAAATAAAATTTTAGTCGTGGATGATGACCCAGCGATTCGTAATTTAATTTCTCGTTTTTTGATTTTTAATCATTACCAAGTCGAAACAGCAGAAAATGCAGCAACAGGCAGGAAACTATTTCAAAACTTTCAGCCTGACCTTGTTATTTTAGACGTTAATTTACCCGATGATAGCGGCTTTAATCTCTGCAAAGAAATGCGAAATCCGCAAACGATTGTTTTGATGCTAACATCTTTGTCGGATACAAATTATGTTTTGGAAGGATTTGAACAAGGAGCAGATGATTATTTAACCAAACCCTTTAATCTCGAAGTTTTAAAAGCAAAAATTGGAGCCTTAATTAAGCGACATTTAGAATTAGAAATTCCGCCTCTGATTTTACCTTCTCAAATTAATTTTGGTCGTTTAGAATTTAATACTGAAAGAGGTGAAGTGGTAATAGAAAATGAAGTAGTTCCATTAACACAATTAGAATTTGAATTGTTATATTTTTTCGTTACCCATCCTAGTAAAATCTGGGGACGGACTGAACTAATTTCGGCAGTTTGGGGAACAGTTGATGATACAAAAGTTGAGCGTAAGGTAGATGTTCATATTGGTCAAATTCGTCGAAAAATTGGGGAACCAGAAGGGAGCTATATTCAAACAATTCGAGGAAAAGGTTATATTTTTGAAATTCCGCGTCCGATAAAATCTACTGCTCATTAAGTTAATTTTGATAGATTATAAGAGCTTGATTTATTAAATTTTGGTTATAAATTACACAATGATTTAAGGACGATGAAAACTATAAATTGTTTGGGTTTGTAAATTAGAAAAAATAGCAGATGTTGGCTCTGTCAACGCTAAATTTTTTCGGTCTAAAATGACTTGTAATCCTATCATTGGATCGTCGCCGCCAGAGATTAAAAATTCTAATTGCTCAATATTTTCCCAACTTGTTAATGTCTCTAATATTTGGGCGATCGCTTTTAAATAATTATTCTCAGCTTCTAGATACCAATGAGAAGAAGTGGCATTACCCTGATCTAATCCTAAATGAAAAATAAGAGAAGATTTTCCAAATAAGGCGATCGCAACTGGTCTAACTTCTTCTTGTAATAAAAGCTGACTGGGACGAATTAAAAACCGTAATTTTTCTAATTTTTCATATTGTTCTTCCACGGACGAAATTTCAGTTTGCCAATTTATTGCGATCGTAATTAAATAAGTTTGCAACAAAAGATGACCTAATTTTTCTGCTTTTGTAGTTAGATAAGCCGAATTATAATCATTAGCTTCAATCAAAAGAGGAACCCTTTCTACTACTTCTAAACCATAGCCTTTTAAGCCAGCAATTTTACGCGGATTATTGGTAATTAGTCGAATTTTCTTAACTCCCAAATCATTCAAAATTTGCGCTCCCATGCCATAATCTCGTAAGTCTGCGGGAAAACCCAAATGCTCATTCGCTTCCACCGTATCTAAACCCATATCTTGCAAAGAATAAGCTTTCAATTTGTTGACCAAACCAATTCCGCGTCCCTCTTGTCGCAAATAAACCACCACACCTAATCCGTGATTATCCAACATTTTTAAAGCGGCTTGTAACTGCATCTGACAATCACAACGTAATGATCCCAGGGCATCTCCCGTTAAACATTCCGAGTGCATCCTCACCATCACAGGGCGATCGCAAAAATCAGTTAAATTTCCCTTAACAACAGCAATATGTTCCGTTTGATCTAACAAGTTGCGGTAAGCATAAATCTGAAATTCTCCAAATTGACTAGGAAAATCGCATACCGTTTCTCGAAGCACAAATCGGTCATGTTGAAGACGATAACTAATTAAATCTGCAATACTAATCAGTTTTAATTTGTGCTTTTGAGCATATTCAAACAATTGGGGCAACCGAGCCATAGAGCCATTAGCATTCTGAATTTCGCAAATAACGCCTGCTGGATACAAACCCGCTAATCGGGAGAGATCAACTGCCGCTTCCGTATGCCCTGCCCGTTTTAAAACACCGCCTTCTTTGGCACGAATCGGAAAAATATGTCCAGGACGAGTCAGATCATCGGGATGGGTGCGGGAATTAATGGCGATTTGGATAGTGCGGGCGCGGTCTTCAGCCGAAATGCCTGTTTTTCCTCCCAAACGAGGAGACGCATCAATGCTAACCGTAAAAGCAGTTTGATTAGTGTCGGTATTTTTGGTCACCATTAAAGGTAAATCCAAAGCATCCAACCGTTCTCCTGTCATCGCCAAACAAATCAATCCTCTGGCTTCCACTGCCATAAAATTAATCATGTCTGGGGTCGCAAATTGGGCGGCACAAATCAGATCCCCCTCATTTTCTCGATTTTCGTCATCAACCACAACAATAGGACGACCTGCTTTTATGGCGGCTAAAGCTTCGTCAATAGGATCAAATTGAACATTAAAAGAAAGGGAGTTTTCCACTAGAAATTAAAAAGTTGAGGATATTTACTTGATTGTAACGTGTTGTTTAGTTTAAATATTTCAACGAGCATAACCATTTTTCACTGCCAAAATCCTTATTTTTAAATCTTGCTTTTCTAGTAATCCAATTGACACTTCCAGCAAAAAATTTCTTTAATAAAAGGAAAATCTACCTAGATCGAGCAACTGGAAACAAAAAATCTTGTCACAATCAATTATGCCGATAACTTGTCATCGAAAATCTATGTTAAACTCCAATTTTAAGCTAGAGTAAATCAGCCTAATTCAACTTTTGTTGGAGCGGAGGAACCAATTTTGGGGGCGTATTTCAAGTCAATTTTACATTTAAATCAAGTCATTGAAAAGGATATCTCTCAGTCCTAGCCCGTCAGCTAACTTCGTCGGCATTGAGAGAAGACTGTCTCTTGACAAGATTTTATGAAATTTCTGTCTTGGTCAGTGTTCTTGATTGGTGCTACTCGCAACTTTTGTACCACATCTTGACACGGAGTTTTTAGATCATGAAGCTGCCTATTTTCGCGATCGCGGGCAAAAATTTCTGGCGGAAGTTTAAACCCTTAGTTCTTAGAGAAACAATTCTCTTTCCTGCCTTAGGTTTTTTAGGATTAATCGGCATTTGGTGGATAATAGCGATTTTTAGGAGTGAATTAATGCCCACTCCATTAGAAGCTTTAAAAAATAATTTACACTATATTCTCAATCCTTTTGCTCAAAATGGGCCAGGCGATCTGGGAATTGGTTGGCTCTTATTAGCTAGTTTACGGCGAGTTTCTATCGGATTTTTGTTAGGGGCGGCGGTAGCGATTCCCCTCGGCTTTTTAATTGGATTATCGAGAACTGCCATGCTGATTCTTAATCCTATTATTCAAATTTTGCGTCCTGTTTCTCCTTTAGCTTGGTTGCCGATCGCCTTGGCTATGTTTGGAGTCGCTGAACCTTCGGCCATTTTTGTGATTTTTATTACTTCTCTTTGGCCCACGATTATTAATACGGCTCTGGGGGTTGCAAGTGTGCCGAAAGATTATCTAGATGTGGCTGCGGTCTTGGAAATGCCCCAATATCGAAAAATTTTCAAAATTATTTTACCTGCCAGTTTGCCCTATATTTTTACAGGATTAAGACTTAGTTTAGGCATTGCTTGGCTCGTTATCGTAGCAGTGGAAATGTTGACGGGAGGAGTTGGCATTGGCTTTTTTCTATGGGATGAGTGGAATCGCTTAAATCTCAGTTCCGTCTTTTTGGCTGTCGTTGTGATTGGAATAACTGGTTTAGTTTTAGATTATTTGATTAGTAAATTACAAGTTTGGGTAACTCATCGTCCTGCGACTGTCGCTCTAAAATAGCCATTTTTTTAGATTTTTTTAGCAAATTTTTGCCAATATTGATTTCCCTAAAATCTTATGAATCAGCCGATTTCTCGACGTAACTTTTTACAAGGTTTGGGAGCAACTTCTGCGATCGCGCTTTCTTCCTGTGCTATCAAAGCCAGCCGTAATCCGAGCAACTTAACAGAAGCTGCCCTAGCCGTTAAACCCGTTATTGACCCCAAAACCCTCGAAAAACCGAATTTAATTATTGGCTATGTCCCTGTTAATGATTGCGCTCCTTTTGCGATCGCTTGGGAAAAAGGTTTATTTCGCAAATATGGATTAAACGTCAAACTCAGCCGCGAATCCAGTTGGGCCAATTCCCGCGATGGCATTATTTTTGGACGATTAGATGCTTCTCCCGTGGTTTCTGGAGCGATTACCAATGCTAGAACAGGAGCAGAAGGCGCAAGAAAAGCTCCCCTTTGTGGGGCCATGACCATTCACCGTCACGGAAACGCCATGACAATGGATCGGGCAATGTGGGATTTTGGACTACGCCCTTGGCAGGAATATAAGGGAGATTTAGACCGTTTTGGGCGAGATTTACGCGCTTATTTTGATAAAATCCCCATCGAACAACGGGTCTGGGCGGTGGTACTAAGTTCTTCGATTTATGAATATTTTGTGCGTTATCTCACCTCTGCAATGGGAATTAATCCTGATGCCGAATTTCGCTTATTGATTATTCCTCCCCCGCAAATGGTTAATAATATCCGAATTGGTGCAATGCAAGCCTATATGGTCGCTGAACCTTGGAATACCAGGGCGATCGCAGGTAATGAGGGAATTGGTTTTACCTTTGCTCAAGGAAGAGAAATCTGGCGCGGCCATCCTGATCGCATTTTGGCAGTGATGGAATCTTTTATTGAAGCCAATCCTAAAACCTATCGTTCCCTCGTTAAAGCTATGATTGAAGCTTGCCAATATTGCAGTAAACCTGAAAATAGGCTAGAAGTCGCCAAAATTATTTCTCAACGCTCATTTACAGGCGCGAAACCAGAATTAACTCAGGCGGGAATTGTGGGGAATTATAACTATGGTGGCTTTGATAATCAACAACGTTGGCTAAAAAGTCTGGAAACCACGTTATTTTTTGATATGCCCGATGATATGGGTAAACCAACTCATGATCATTCCACTTTTCTGTGGCAGTCGGAAAGTCTTTGGTTAATGACCCAGGCGGCTCGGTGGCAACAAATCCCTGAGATTCCCAAAGATGCTGAAAAAATTGCCCACCAATCTTGGAGAACGGATTTATATCGAGAAATTGCGGCTGATTTAGGCATTCAATGTCCAACGGAAGATTATTATGTGTCTCCCGCAGAAGCCTTTATCGATCGCAAACCCTTTGATCCCAGTGATTTAGTCGGTTATCTCAACAGTTTTGAAATCCGTGCTAAAGCTCCCCAATCTTTCTTTTTATCTTAAATTTATGGGCGATTGTTCTATTTTTATGACGTAAATTTATGGATGTAGGCAATACGCCCCTACGATAAAATTAGAAGTTTTAAAATAAACAAATTTTCTTAATTATCAACTGTCAATTATCCATTAAAATCATGACTCAATCTAATTCTCTGACTACTGCTATTACTTCTTCTGTAATTCAAGAATTTTTAGTTGTTGAAAATTTAACTAAATCCTATCCTAAAAAAGATGGCGGTGAATTTGTGATTCTTGATGGTGTTAATTTAACCATTGGAGCAGAAGAATATATCTCGGTTATCGGTCATTCTGGTTGCGGAAAATCAACTCTTTTAAAAATTATTGCAGGCTTAGAAAAAGGCTCTTCTGGAAATATTACGCTCGAAGGAAAGTTAATTCGTAAACCTGGTGCAGAACGCATGATGGTTTTTCAAAATTATTCCTTATTGCCCTGGTTAACCGTCAGAGAAAATATCCGTTTAGCCGTTGATGAAGTTCTGAAAAATACCAATCGTGCTGAAAAAATTAGTATTGTTAATGAACATTTAGCGATGGTCAATTTAACTGCCGCCGCCGATAAATATCCCGATGAAATTTCGGGAGGAATGAAACAACGAGTTGGTATTGCTCGTGCTTTGGCTACCCGTCCAAAAATGTTATTAATGGATGAACCTTTTGGGGCTTTAGATGCTTTAACAAAACAAAAATTGCAACAGGAAGTCTTGAAAATTTGGGAAAGTCATCGACAAGCCGTGATGATGATTACCCATGATGTGGATGAAGCGATTTATATGTCTGATCGCATTGTTTTGATGACCAATGGCCCCAATGCTACTATCGGCGAAATTTTAACAATTCCTTTTGCCCATCCCCGCGATCGCCACGCTATGCGAGAAACTCAAGAATATTATGATCTCAGAAATCATGCCCTCGATTTTTTAGAACGCTTTTTTTCCCCTGGTTAGCTATCAGAAAGTAACGCATCCTACGAAAGTGGCGATCGCACTAATTTTTTAGAAGATCTTTAATTTAAAAAAGGAATATATGTCGCGTCTTGCCATTAGTCAATACTATCGTGATTTAGATCGAGCGATTCAGTACGGCGGAAACAAAAATGAAAGTTCTATTCGATTATCGTTTCAACAATTGTTGAATATATATTGTCAACCTAAGAATTTTTTGGTGGTATCTGAATTAAATCATACGACGAAAAAGGGAAATATTATTCGTTTTGATGGTGTCGTTAAGGATGCTTTGCGATTGGATTGGGGTTATTGGGAAGCAAAAGATCCAAAGGATAATTTAGACAAAGAAATTGAACAAAAGTTAGCTAAAGGTTATCCCGATGACAATATGTTATTCGAGAATTCCCAAACGGCAGTTTTATTGCGAAAAGGGGAAGTTTATCGTCGTATTACGATGCGTGATGAGCAAGCTCTTGATCAGCTTTTGACAGATTTTATTAATTATGAACGTCCAGAGGTTAAGGATTTTCGACAAGCGATCGCCGTTTTCAATCAAGATTTACCCACTATTTTAGAAACATTGCGGGCTTTGATTGGTCAGCAATCAGAAAATAATGAAAAATTTATAACAGCAAGAAATAAGTTTTTAGTAATTTGTCAGCAATCGATTAATCCAGAAGTGAATGCAGAAGATGTGCGAGAAATGATCATTCAACATATTTTAACCGAGGATATTTTTACTAATATTTTTAATGAGTCACAGTTTCATCGAGATAATAATATTGCTCATGAATTAGGGAATGTGATTAATACGTTTTTTGTGGGGACAATTCGGCGGAATACTTTATCAAGTATTGAGCATTATTACGGGGTGATTCGACGCACGGCGGCTAGTATTTATAATCATCAAGAAAAGCAAAAATTTCTGAAGGCAATTTACGAGAATTTTTATAAAGCTTATAATCCTAAAGCGGCAGATCGGTTGGGAATTGTTTATACGCCGAGCGAGATTGTCAAGTTTATGATCGAGGGTGTGGATCATTTATTGGATAAGCATTTTGGTAAATTATTAGAAGATAAAAATGTAGAAATTTTAGATCCCGCAACAGGAACAGGAACATTTGTAACGGAGTTAATTGAGTATATTAATAAGGACAAATTAAAGTATAAATATCAGCATGAAATTCATTGTAATGAGGTGGCAATTTTACCTTATTATATTGCGAACTTGAATATTGAGTTTGCCTATAAACAAAAAATGGGAGAATATGAAGAGTTCCATAATATTTGTTTTGTGGATACGTTAGATCATACTTCTTTTCAGGGAAAACAATTTGATTTGTTTGCGATGAGTGTGGAAAATACTAAACGAATTAAGGATCAAAATGATCGTAAAGTTTCGGTAATTATTGGCAATCCTCCTTATAATGCGAATCAACAAAATGAGAATGACAATAATAAAAATCGGACTTATCTTTCGATAGATAAGCGAGTTAAGGATACCTATATTGCCGCGAGTACGGCACAGAAAACTAAGCTTTATGATATGTATTCAAGGTTCTATCGTTGGGCAACTGATCGCATTGCCGAAAATGGTATTATTGCCTTTATTACTAATCGTTCTTTTATTGATTCTCGTACCTTTGACGGTTTTAGAAAGCAAGTTGCAGAAGAGTTTGATTATGTGTATATTGTAGATACGCAATCAGATGTTCGGAAAAATCCTAAAATTTCTGGCACTAAAAATAATGTATTTGGTATTCAAACTGGAGTAGCTGTCATGTTTTTGGTTAAAGTTAAATAGGAAGATCTTGATTAAAACTAAAATCACCATGACTTGAATAATTATCGTAGTATAAATGAAGTCATTTACAAAGTAGGTGCATCATGTCTGACTCAAACACTACCAAAGTATTTGAAATCTGGGATAATCTTCCTGAATCTTTACAGCAGGAGGCTTTGGAATATTTACAACAGTTAGCGGCTAGTTGGAAACCTACGACCAAGGAAAAAGTGGCGGCAAGACGACAAGGGTTTGGTAGCTTGAAAGGCAAAATTCATATTGCCGATGATTTTGACGCTCCTTTAGAAGATTTTAAGGATTATATGTAAATGCAATTACTTTTAGATACTCACATTGTCCTTTGGTATTTACAAGGCGATACTAAGATTAAACCTGATTTAAACGATGTTATTGAGAGTCGGGAGAACCAAGTTTATTCTAGTATTGCCAGTTTATGGGAAATTTCTATAAAAGTAGGTTTAGGAAAACTCTTATTAGATGTTCCTTTTGAAGAATTAAAAAGAAACTTAACTGAAAACAACATCGAGATTATTCCTATTACTTTTGATGATACTATTCTTAACAAGAATTTGCCCCGATACCATAAAGACCCGTTTGATCGCATTTTAATTTCTCAAGCGATTAATCGTTCTCTAATTATTGTTAGTCAAGATTCTATGTTTAATCAATATTCTGTAAGATTATTATCGGTATGAAAAAAGCTAAAATTTTCTATTTTTCTTTAACAGATGAGCAGACAAAAGATGAAAAGTTAGCTTGGTTTGGTAATACTAAGTTAAAGAATATTGATTTTGAGCGTATTGAACCTGATAAAACTAATAATTGGCTTGATCAGTCTGATAATGATTTTGATTCGTTAATTCCTGTGTGTTCAAAAGATGCTAAAAATAGTGACACAGAAGGATCAATTTTCAAGCTATATTCTTTAGGTGTTGCAACAAATAGAGATGAATGGGTTTATGATTTAAATAAAGAGATTCTTGCGAAGAAAATTCAGTTTTTTTGTGATGTGTACGAAAGTGAACAGAAGAAATGGAGAAAGTCTATTAATAAAATACCCATTAATGATTTTGTTGATAGGTCAATAAAGTGGACTACTGAATTAGAGGCACATTTAACAAAAGGCTCTATTTTGAATTTTAAGAATAGTTGTATCAGAAATACTTTTTATAGACCTTACTACAAGGAATTTTTGTATTATGAAAAAATTATAATTCATAGATTATATCAAAGTCATAATATTTTTCTTATCCAGAATAAAGAAAACAATAATATTGTTATTTGTATTTCAGGACAGTCAGCAAATAAGCCTTTTCAATGTTTGTCAAGTAATCAGGTTACTTGTCTTGATTTTTTAGAAAAAACTCAATGTCTTCCCCTCTATCGCTACGACAAAGAAGGAAGCTGTCTCGAAAATATTACCGATTGGGGCTTAAATAAATTTCACATTTATTATAAAAATCAAAATATCACCAAAGAAAATATCTTTCATTACGTTTATGCCGTCCTCCATAATCCCGCCTATCGCCAAAAATATGAACAAAATCTAAAACGTGAATTTCCCCGTATTCCTTTCTATGCAAACTTCTTTCAATGGACAGAATGGGGACAAAAATTAATGGAATTACATATTAATTATGAAACAATTGAACTTTATCCCCTCAAACGTTTAGATATTCCCAGCGACAAAACGCCAAAACCAAAACTTAAAGCCGATAAAATTGCCAACAAAATTATTTTAGATGACATTACGACTCTCGAAAATATTCCTAAAATTGCCCGGGAATATAAACTCGGTAATCGTTCTGCTTTGGAATGGATACTCGATCAATATAAAGAAAAGAAACCTAAAGATCCAACGATCGCTGAAAAATTTAATACCTATAAATTTGCCGATTATAAAGAACAAGTTATTGAACTATTACAACGAGTTTGTACTGTTAGTGTCGAAACAATGCAAATTATTCAATTAATGGAAAAAATAGATTTACCTTAACAAAAATACCGCGATCGCATAATTGGGAAAAATAATTACCTGAAAAAATCTAAATTCGTTAAATTAGGTTAATCGTTAGTTTCAACCAAAATGCTAACAAGATAAAATCCCAATTTAGCCCATAAATTCAACTTTTTTGTTGTCCAATTAACAACGCTACCTAAAGACTTCCCCCTTTAGAAAGTTGATTTTTCTGGATATATTTCTTATCGTGGATATTCTTATCACTAGGGCAAAGATTTTGCGATAAATTTTATGTAATTGAATAATCTTTGAGGATGAAAATTTTGGAAAATAATAAAGATTTTAGTTTTTTAGGTTTATGATCTTGAGATTGCCATTTTTTGCACAAATTTCGGGAACAGTGGCGAGAACATCTTAATTAATGCAGCTTTGTTGTTGCACTTTTTGACACAGAAATGCTTCCCATTTTCCAGATCTATCCCAGAATTATTATGAATCCTATTCAGACTGTATTAAGTAGTATGATATTTAACTGTAAATGCTGTTTTTTAGTGCCAAGCCGTTAGGGAGTTATCAGTATGCCTTTGTCTTCTCCGTCAGATTCGACCGTAACTCCAACTCATACCATAGCTTGGCATACGATTTCTCCAGACGAGTCTATTACTTTGTTAAATGGCGATCGCAGCCAGGGTTTAAGTCCAAACCAGATCGAAGAAAATCGACAGGCTTATGGTACGAATGAATTAATTGAAATGGCAGGACGAAGTTCTTTTGAAATCTTCATCGACCAGTTCAAAAATATCATGTTGGTGATGCTGATTGCGGTGGCGATTATCTCGGCAGCTTTAGATATTCATCAAGCGATGGAATCAAAGCAGTTTATCTTCCCTAAAGATGCAGTGGCAATTGTTGTTGTTGTCTTGCTCAATGGTGTTTTGGGTTATATCCAAGAAAGTGGTGCGGAAAAAGCTTTAGCCGCATTGAAAGATTTATCTTCCTCCAAAGTGCGGGTTATTCGTGCGGGAAAAACCGAAGAAATCGACTCCAAAGAATTGGTGCCAGCAGATATTATGTTACTTGAAGCAGGCGTAAAAGTTCCTGCCGATGGTCGTATTTTAGAAGCCGTTAATTTGCAAATTAGAGAATCTGCCCTCACTGGAGAAGCTGAAGCCGTTCTTAAACAGTCAGATTTGGTTGTCGCTGAAGATAGTGCTGTGGGCGATCGCCTCAATTTAGTTTTCTCTGGAACTGAAGTTTTACAGGGAAGAGGCACAATTTTAGTTACCGAAATCGGGATGCGAACTGAGTTAGGGAAAATTGCAACCGCCATGCAATCAGTGGAAGCAGAACCAACTCCTCTACAAAAACGCATGACTCAATTAGGGAACGTTCTCGTCACTGGTTCACTCATTTTAGTGGCGATCGTCATTGGAGTTGGAACTCTGATGAAACCCAATCTTTTTCAAGAATTAGTAGAAGTTTCCTTAAGTATGGCTGTGGCGGTGGTTCCTGAAGGTTTGCCTGCTGTGATTACCGTGACACTTGCTTTGGGAACGCAACGCATGGTTAAACGCAATGCCCTAATTCGTAAATTAACTGCCGTTGAAACTTTAGGATCTGTCACAACAATTTGTTCTGATAAAACGGGAACTCTGACCCAAAACAAAATGGTGGTGCAAGCGGTTTATACCGAAAATTGGGATTTACGAGTGACGGGCGAAGGTTATATTCCCACTGGAGAATTTCAAACGGATGACTCAGCAAAAATTGATGTGCAAGCAAACCAAGAATTGCAATCTTTGTTAATGGCTTGTTTGTTGTGCAATGATGCGATTTTGCAAAAAGAAAATGGAGACTGGGCAATTTTAGGCGATCCAACAGAAGGCGCGCTGTTAGCTGTGGCGGGAAAAGCAGAACTTTTTAAACATGATCGAGAACATCTTTTTCCGCGAGTGGCTGAGTTTCCTTTTTCGTCAGAACGCAAACGCATGAGTGTTTTGGTTGCAGATGAATCGAATCAACTTCATTCCCAGGGCGTGATGATGTTTGTTAAAGGTTCACCCGAATTGACCCTAGAATGTTGTACCCAAATTCAAATCGGCGATCGCGTCCAAAGTTTAACTGATGAACAAAGAACACGAATAAGCGAAAAAAATAATCAATTAGCGAGTGGCGGATTAAGGGTTTTAGGCTTTGCGAATAAATCTTTAAATGCAGCATCAACCCCAACTTCTGAAGAGGAAGCCGAACGAGAATTGACTTGGTTAGGTTTAGTCGGAATGCTGGATGCGCCCCGTCCTGAAGTTCGAGATGCGGTGGCAAAATGTCGAATTGCAGGTATTCGTGCTGTCATGATTACGGGAGACCATCCTTTAACGGCTCAGGCGATCGCCCAGGATTTAGGCATTGCTCTGCCAGGACATCAGATTTTAACGGGTAAAGAATTAGAACTCTTTAGTGATGCTGACTTAGATAATGTGGTTGAAGAAGTCGATGTTTATGCCCGCGTTTCTCCCCAACACAAATTACGAATTGTTCAGGCATTGCGTCGCAAACATCAAGTTGTAGCCATGACAGGAGATGGAGTTAATGATGCACCTGCCCTTAAACAAGCCGATATTGGGGTGGCAATGGGTATTACAGGAACTGATGTGAGCAAAGAAGCCAGTGATATGGTTTTATTGGATGATAATTTCACAACTATTGTGGCGGCGATCGAAGAAGGTCGGGTCGTTTATTCTAATATTCGCCGTTTCATTCGCTATATTCTCGGTAGCAATATTGGGGAAGTTATCACCATTGCTGCCGCTCCCATACTCGGTTTGGGAGGAGTTCCCCTATCTCCACTACAAATTCTTTGGATGAATTTAGTGACTGATGGGGTTCCAGCTTTAGCCCTAGCGGTTGAACCAGGCAGTCCTTTGATGATGCAACGTCCGCCCAAAGACACTCAAGAAAGTATTTTTGCACGCGGTTTAGGATCTTACATGATTCGCTTGGGAATTGTTTTGGCAATCATCTCGATCGCCGTTATGGTTTGGGCTTATACCTACACCCAAGAAAACACGGCAGACGGAACCTTAGATCCCGATCGCTGGAAAACTATTGTTTTTACCACACTTTGTATCGCTCAAATGGGTCATGCTTTGGCAGTGCGTTCTCTCAATCGTCTGACGATCGAAATGGATGCTTTTTCTAATCCTTTCCTATTAATCTCTATTCTTGTCACCACATTCTTGCAATTACTGTTAATTTATGTAGCACCCTTCAGAGCGTTTTTCGGGACACATTATTTGCCGTTTAATGAATTAATGGTTTGTTTTGGATGTAGTGCTTTAATCTTTATTTGGATTGAATTAGAAAAGGTCGTGATTCGTTTATATCAAAATTATCAAAACCGTTAATTTATTTTGATAATTAGTCATTGCCATCAAACTTATTTGTTGAACATTGAGATCTTTAAATCTCTTTAAAATGAATAATTGTTATTTCTTAATCATTGGCAATGTCTAATTCTTGCGTTTGTAAAAATGATTCTGCATCTTGGCGATCGCCGATTAACCCATTGAGAGTTGCCGCTAATAATGCTTCTAAAAGTTGTTTAAATTTTGGGCCAGGTTTATAGCCCATTACTTTTAAATCATCTCCATTTAAAGGCGCGTGGATTTGAGAAAGTTGGGTTAAATAATTCCAAATTAAAGCACGAATAACTTGCCCACTTCTCGCTGCTACTAGAATCAAAGTGAACTTTTTATAATTCCTTAAACATTGAACAATTTCACTATTAACTGGAGTAGTTTCTAAAACTCGATTGATCTGAATTTCTGCCTGATCAAGATTTTTTAAACTGTCAATAATAGGTTTTGGTAATTGTAAATTTTCTGCAATTTTATTACGAGTATAATTATTTTCTGAATTGGGCAATGAAGCAATTAAAACAGCTAAACGCATTAACCAATGATCTAATTGATTATCTGGATCAAGATATTTTAACCAACGAGAAACATAGCGCAATTGCCACCATAATTTAGGAGTTAAAGTCAGAGTTGAATGTAAACATTTTAAAGCTTCTAAATGAGCAAGTAATTGAATTGCAGATTGCCAATAGGAAGATTCTAAAATAATTTTTAATTCAGCTTTTAAACGAGTTGTTAAAGCAGGTGTAGGATTATTTGTTAATAATAAACGTTCATAAACGCCGCTTGCAATTGCATAACGAATATAAACTTCTGTTTGGGGTTCAATCTCAAAACCTAAACGTACTGCAAATCTAACGGCTCGATAAATGCGAGTTGGATCTTCAATAAAACTATTGGCATGGAGTACCCGAATTTGACGCGATCGCAAATCCAAAACTCCCCCAAAAAAATCTAATAAATCTCCCCGTCGAGGAGAAGTTAACTTGATAGCAAGCGCATTAACGGTAAAATCACGGCGATACAAATCCTGACGAATTGAACTGGCTTCTACCTGAGGATTAGCGGCGGGATAGGGATAAAATTCTGTTCTAGCAGTGGCAATATCCAGCCATAATGAGCCTAATTCTGCATCTTTATGCCAAAGCAGAGCGGCTGTTTGAAATTCTCCATGAACCGAAAGTCGAGCCTGGGGATAACAATCTTGTAATTTTTTAGCTAATTCAACTCCTGCTCCCACTCCTGCTGCTTGAGCAAAGCCATCTACGACTAAATCAATATCTTGCAATAAAAGGCTATTTTCAGGAGAGTTTAACAACAAATCTCGAACGGCTCCACCCACTAAATATAAATTCCAGCCCTGTTTTTCTGCTTTTTTGGCTGCTTTTTCTAACAATGTCCAAAGACAAGGATTTAAGCGCGATCGCAATTCAGTTAATAAGCAAGTTGTTAAAGGTGTTCGCAATTCTGGACGACGTTTTTGTGATCGATCTTGATTAATTTGACGTAAAATATCGCTACGACTAACAATACCGACTAATTTATCATTTTCAACCACTGGTAAACGACCAATATCGAAGGTCACCATTATTGATTCAATCTCAGCTAAAAGAGTTTCAGGTGTGATAGTTTTCAAATAGCGAGTCATATAACCTTTGACGGGCGCGTGACCAAAGCCATGATGCAACGCCAAATCAAGATCCCGACGAGAAATAATGCCGACTAATTGATCTTGCTCATTCACGACAGATAAACCCGAATGACCATAGCGCAATAATAGGCTTTGGGCTTGTTCAATGGTCGTTTGCGGGCGAATAGTGCGCACAGGGGAAGACATAATCTCTCTGGCGGTAAGCGGAGGAGGAAATTGACTAATCAGTGTCTCAACGAGTTTTTGTAAGGTGATTTCAGGATCGACTCCCCGCAAATTTAGAGAAGCCGCTTGTTGATGACCGCCGCCGCCTAGAGGTGCAAATATTTCGTTTAGATTTGTTCCTTCAATCCGCGATCGTCCAATAACAGTCAAACGTCCGTCTGCATAAACGACCTGTTCTCGGCGTTGAGTATAATAGTGACCAAAAATCAGGGCATCACTTTCAGTTAATTCAATTAATCTTTCCGCTAAATTAGAAAGTCCTGGAATAAAGGCATCTGTTCTTAATAAAACCGACGCAACTCGATAACCTTGAATTATTTGAGTGTTTAACTTCTCCATAGCTTCTGCAAAAAGTGCTTGTAGAGGCAAGGGAAAACCTGGGTCAATATAGTCCGCGATCGTCCGCAGATTTGCACCCTGTTCCATCAACCAAGCTAAGGCTTTTGCATCTCTAGAACTACTTTGGGCAAAGGTGAGTGAGCCTGTATCAACATGAATTCCCAAGGCCATCACCGAGGCTTCAACAGCCGTTAAAGTTGCACCAATTGAGCAAAGTTTTTCGACGATTAAAGTGGTTGTTGCTCCAACGGCTTCAATTTGAGTAAAATTAGCTTTAATGTCTGACTCTGTGTGTAAATGATGGTCATAAAGTTCAATTACTTTAACTTGCTCTAGATCTAACCATTGGGCAGCTTTTCCTAGGCGATCGCGTTTTTGATTATCAACAACAATCACAGAACGCAAATTTTTAGGGTTAACACTCCGCATTTCAATTAGTGCCAACTCATCCCGATATAATGCCAAAAAATCCCGTACAGTCGGATGTGCCCCCCCTGTCAAGACAATGCGACTGCCTATTTTAAGACGAGAAAGTCCGACTGCTGCCCCTAATGCGTCAAAATCTGCGGTTTGATGGCAGAGAATTACATCCATAGTTTTATTCTTTGATAACTCTAAAACTTTACTTGAAAGAATTTTGAGCTATTAGTAAATTTTATCTTTTAATAAACTTTTTGAAATCTAGATTTTAGATTCGATCAAAGCTTAAAAAAAGTTTTAGGAATCATCAAGCTTGTCCCAAAATTAGCACCAATTAGATTTAATTTATTTCGGTTTATTTTGGGATAATTCTTGAATTTTTTTCTTTAAATCAGGAGAAGGAGCCACATCTTCTGCAATTTTAAAGAGTGAATTCGCTGTCTGGAAATCTCCTTTTGCTTGACGAAGCATGGCTTTTGCAACTAATGCTTTAAATTGCTTATTATCTTTAACTAACATTTTGTCATAAATTTTTTCGGCTTTATCAGTTTGGTCAGAAAGTTCATAAAGTTTAGCTAAATTAAATTGCCAATCTAAATTATTGGGTTGGATAGTAACAATTTTCTCTAACGCTGGAATTGCTTTTTCAAGTTGTCCTTGTTCTAGATATAAATTAGCTAAGGCAACCAAAGCATCCATGTTATTCGGATTTTGTTTGAGCAATTCCTGATATTTTTGAATCTGTTGTTCAGCATTCACCGAATTAGGTGCGATCGCCGTTGGAACAGGTTTCTTCCAAAAAAATTGCCAAGCTAAACCAAGGGCTAATAGAGAAGCAACCCCGCCAAAAATCCATAAAAGTTGGGGAGAAAATGCTGGTATAAGTTTTTTTGAAGATAATTCTCCCTTTAGACTGGATTCAAGGGTTTTACGACCGCCAAAAGCTTGTTTTTTATACAACTCTGCCACTAGCCACAGAAAAGCCGAAGAAACGCCATTGGATTGGAGTTTAAAAATTCCCTCTTTTTCGATAATGGGAACCCCAGAATAAAATCGTTGATATTTGGCTGAAACCGATTCCAGTTCACCAATTAATCCTTGAATTTTTTCTTCGATTTGTAGTTGTCCCATTGCCCCAACCGACAGGCGATCGCATTGGGTAAAAATCAGGGCAAAACTATAGGGAAGGGCCGAACGGTCAATCAAACGAGCTAAGGAAATAACCTGTTTGGTAATAGCGTTTAAGCTCTGACTATAGGCAGGATCATGAACTAAGCGATCGCCATTGATAAAAACACAACAACTATGGGAATTTAAAACCATCGTTTGATAGTAAGGATTCTCAAAATTGCAATATTCTCCAGGAATATCCCACCATCGGAAATAACATAAGGTTTTGATTCCCCAGCGTTGTCGTTGTTTAAAAGCAAAGTGAAAATCAGTAATTTTTAAGGTTGGTGGGGGATAATGACCCGTTTTCGAGACATAATTGAGAATACTCTCCAGTAATTCCTTTTCGGGATTATATTGGCACTCAAACCATAAATCGGGAGACAAATTAGGTGATAAAGCAGGATCAATATCCGATATGCTATTCAATTCAGCATAACTGCCGACAAGAAAAACCGTTTTTCCTACTCCCCGCTCACCTAGACTGAGCAAGTTATAAATAGGTGGTTTGATGGGTGATAACAATTTCATTCTCGAAAATTAATCAATAATTGGGTTAATTTATTATCTAAGGTTATCTCGAAAAGTCTGCTACTAATGAAACAAGTCAATCGATTTTATTCTCGACGTTCTTACCGTTATTTTGCTCCCCGTTGGCAGACTCCTTTTATTTTAGCGATCGCCATTGTGATGGTTTGGACAGGTTCAGTTTTGGCTCAATCTCTGAATTCTAATAACGTAATCCAATTTCAGCAAACTTTACAAGTTTCTTTAGATACGGTTTGGGTACTTTTCACTAGCTGTCTAGTATTTTTGATGATTATTGGTTTTTCATTGCTCGAAGCAGGATTTTGTCGGCAGAAAAATGTGGTTAATCTTCTGTCCAAAAATTTAATTGCATTTGCATTAACTAGCTTGGTTTTTTGGGCAATAGGTTTTGGTTTAATGTTTGGAAATGGCAGCCCACTTTTGGGAACAAATGGTTTTTTCTTGCAAGGCAGTGATAATAGCCCCAATACAGGCTCAATTTATGAAGGTGTTTTTAGAGCTTTGAGTTGGGCGAGTGTTCCCCTCCAAACTAAATTTTTCTTTCAGTTAGTTTTAGCGGGAAGCGCGATCGCCATTGTTGCTGGAGCAGTTGCAGAACGGATTCAGTTTTTTGCCTTTCTCTCTTTTTGTATTATTTTTACTGGTCTAATTTATCCGATTCCTGGACATTGGATCTGGGGAGATGGTTGGTTGTCCCAATTAGGCTTTTGGGATTTTGCTGGCTCGACAGTTATTCACTCAGTTGGCGGTTGGGCAGCTTTTGTCGGAGCAGTTCTGATTGGCCCCCGTTTAGGAAAATATCAAGGTGGAGAATCCTTTGCTTTGCCCGCCCACAATTTTCCCCTAGCGACCCTGGGCTGTTTGTTGCTTTGGCTAGGATGGTTTGGGTTTAATACAGGCGCATTAATGTCTGCCAGTCCTTTGATTATTACTCATATTATTTTGGTGACAAATTTGGCGGCGGCAACAGGAGGATTAGCTGCCATGTTAACAGCTTGTTTTTATTTTGGAAAACCTGATTTATCCATGATTTTGAATGGAGTTTTGGGCGGATTAGTTGCGATTACGGCTGCTTGTCGTTTTGTAGATCTAAGTTGGGCCGCTTTGATCGGTGCGATCGCAGGAATATTAGTAGTGTTTGCCGTTGATTTTTTTGACCGCCTAAGAATTGATGATCCCGTCGGAGTAATTTCTGTTCACCTTGTTTGTGGAATTTGGGGAACTTTGGCTCTTGCTCTTTTTGCCACTGGCCCAGAAGTTTCAATCAATCAAAGTTTTATTCTTTATGAAACAGGCCCCGTCAAAGGACTTTTACTGGGTGGTGGCTTAGATGCCCTCAAACAAGTTTTTATTCAACTCTTGGGGATAACCTCCGTTAGTTTCATCACGGTTTTATTAAGTTGGTGTGCCTGGATTATTATTCAGCTAAGTGTCGGACTCCGAGTCTCTGTGGAATCTGAATTCAAAGGACTAGATTTAAGCGAACATGGCTTGACGGGTTATGGCGGATTAATGACCAAGCAGGATTCGACAGCCAAATTTTCAGAAAAAAGTCAGAGTCGATTACCGCCCCAACAACGTCCTCCCTGGTAAAATGCCTATAAACTCCAAAATTTTCTTTTTAAAAGGGAATTATTTTTAAAACCAAATTCGTCAATAAATTACAAATCACTAAACTAGAGATCTGGGATGATTGTAAAACCGCGCTCTTTTTTCATCACTATTACGCTGATTGTTGCTGTGCTGCTTTTCATGGGAATTGGTAGTTTATCTTGGATTTTGTCGGCTAGTCCTTTAAACCTACTAAAAGGCGGCTTAATGAGCGAGCCAATGGCTGTGGCTTTTATTCCCCAACAATCTCCTGTAATGGTCTCTCTTTTGGTCAATCCCAACCGATTAGAAGCTTTTAGTCAATTGATTGCAGTTCCAGCAAAACGCAGAAAATCCCATCAAGAATTACAGGAACTTGAGCAAAGTCTTTTAGCAAAAACAGGATTAAATTACCAAAAAGAAGTTAAACCCTGGCTAGGAAAAGAAATTACCTTGGCAGTCACTTCTCTTGATTATGATCGAACAACAGAAAATGGTATTCAGCCAGGTTATCTTCTAGTAGTAGAAACAAAAGATCCCGAACTGAGCAAGGAATTTTTGCAATTGTCCTATTCTGAATCGGCGATCGCAGGTAATAATGATTTAATTTTTGAAACCTATCAAGGGGCGAATATTACCTATAAAAAGTCTTTACAACCCACGCCTAATAGTAATTTAGTTGCTAGTACAGTTGTTGGTAATTATGTTTTATTTGCAAATCATCCCCAAGTTTTAAGACAAGCATTAATTAGCGTCCAAGCTCCCGACCTCAATCTTCATTCCTCAACTGCTTATCAAGAAGCATTAAAAACAATTCAGGAACCACGAATCGCTATTTTTTACGCAAACTTTCCTGCCCTTTCCGCTTGGTTGAGTCACTTATCCGTCCCCGAAAAACCCGATATTACCCAAACTCTCACCGTTGCGCTTTCTCTCAAATCGGAAGGATTAGTGGCAGAAACCGCATTAATTGGGGTAAAAGATCAGGACAATCAATCAACTTTATCATCACAACCAGTTGCAACTCTAGATTATATTCCTAGTAATAGTTTATTTACCGCATCGGGAAAAAATTTAAATCAACTTTGGCAACAAATCGCAACAGGATTAGACCCAGATAGTCCGCTTCAACAAGTTATTTATCGCACTATTGAAAGTGTACAAACTCCCTGGAATTTAGATCTATCTCAAGATATTTTTAGTTGGATAAAAAGCGATTATAGTTTAGCCCTAATTAGTAGCCCAAAATCTGGCAAACCAGAGTGGATTTTTGTAGCAGAACGCTCAGATAAAACTGAAGTTGACAAAGCAATAAAACGTTTAGACAAGTTAGCTGAATCCCAAGGTTATAGTGTAGATCAATTGACGATTTTAGATCAATCAGTGACAGCTTGGACAAAGTTAAAAACTTCGGTCAATGAGAATATCACTCGCTTAGAAGCTGAGGTAAAAGGGACGCATTTACAAATTGGTAATTACGAAATTTTAACAAGTTCCTTAGAAGCAATGTCTCAAGCCTTATTAGCGAGTCAAAATCCTTTAGTAAACAGTGCTAAATTCCAACAAGCAATTAGTGCTTTACCAATTGAAAATAATGGTTATTTTTATCTGGACTGGAATGAAAGTCAACCGCTTTTAGAAGAGAAATTTCCGATTGTACGGGTTTTAGAATTAACGGTTAAGCCACTTTTTAAAAATCTGCGATCGCTAACAATTACGAGTGAAAGTAATGTTAATAATATTCGTCGAGCAACAGCATTTTTAAATTTAGGAGTTCGAGAATAACCTAGATTTATATTGAAGTAAAACTTTATTTTTAGTAATCAAAGATAGAACGCGAGCAATTGACTATAAACATCCCACTTCCAATGATCACGACTTGAGTTCGGGAAACCACACTTAACCACCGCTTGCAGAACAGGACTTAAATTCGTTACATTAGCACTCGTGAGGTGAGAGTGCTAAATCTCAATTCCTTCTTATTTTCCGATTTTATCTTCATCAGGAGGATGATTATTCATGGCAGCTATCAGCATTAATGTCTCTACCGTAAAACCCTTGGGCGATCGCGTCTTCGTTAAAGTTAGCCCTTCCGAAACCCAGACCGCAGGTGGTATTTTTCTACCCGATAACGCTCAAGAAAAACCCCAAATTGGCGAAGTCGTCGCAGTAGGCCCAGGCAAACGCAATGATGACGGTAATCGCTCTCCCTTGGATGTAGGCGTAGGCGATAAAGTTCTTTACTCCAAATATGCTGGAACCGATATCAAACTAGGTGGTGACGACTATGTTCTCCTCACCGAAAAAGACATCTTAGCTTCTGTTATCTAAGCCCATTGATAACTTCAATTCCCCATTCCTAAATTGAATGTCACTATCCAAAATTCATTGATTTCTTCCTAAAAAAGGTATTTCTCCTATGGCTAAATCTATCATCTATAATGACGAAGCTCGTCGCGCTCTTGAACGAGGTATTGATATCCTTGCAGAAGCAGTTGCTGTTACCCTCGGCCCCAAAGGTCGTAACGTTGTCCTAGAAAAAAAATTCGGTGCGCCCCAAATCATTAATGATGGGATCACTATCGCTAAAGAAATTGAATTAGAAGATCATGTCGAAAACACAGGCGTTTCCCTGATTCGTCAAGCAGCTTCTAAAACCAATGATGTCGCTGGAGATGGAACCACCACTGCAACAGTTCTAGCCCACGCCATTGTTAAAGAAGGTTTACGCAACGTAGCAGCAGGTGCTAATCCTATCGCCATTAAACGCGGTATTGATAAAGCAACTGATTTTCTAGTTGAAAGAATTGCTGAACACGCTAAACCTGTTGAAGATTCCAAAGCGATCGCCCAAGTTGGTTCCATCTCTGCGGGTAACGACGAAGAAGTTGGTCAAATGATTGCCAATGCTATGGATAAAGTTGGCAAAGAGGGCGTAATCTCCCTTGAAGAAGGCAAGTCTATGACCACAGAATTAGAAATCACTGAAGGAATGCGCTTTGATAAAGGCTATATTTCTCCTTATTTTGTCACCGATCCTGAACGCATGGAAGCTGTTTTAGAAGATCCTGCTATCTTGATCACCGACAAAAAGATCAACCTAGTCCAAGACTTAGTTCCTGTTCTCGAACAAGTTGCTCGTCAAGGCAAGCCTCTCTTGATCATTGCTGAAGACATCGAAAAAGAAGCTCTGGCAACTTTGGTTGTGAACCGTCTGCGCGGTGTGCTGAATGTAGCAGCTGTTAAAGCTCCTGGCTTTGGCGATCGCCGTAAACAGATGTTAGAAGACATTGCAATCTTGACAGGCGGACAGGTGATCAGTGAAGATGCAGGTCTAAAACTAGAAACCACCAAAATTGAAAGTTTAGGTAAAGCTCGTCGTATCAATATCACCAAAGATACAACCACCATTGTTGCAGAAGGAAATGAAGCAGGGGTTAAAGCTCGTGTTGAACAAATCCGTCGTCAAATTGATGAAACTGAGTCTTCCTACGACAAAGAAAAACTGCAAGAACGACTCGCTAAATTAGCTGGCGGTGTGGCAGTCATTAAAGTGGGTGCGGCAACTGAAACCGAAATGAAAGACCGTAAATTGCGCCTAGAAGATGCGATCAACGCAACCAAAGCAGCAGTTGAAGAAGGTATCGTTCCTGGTGGTGGTACAACCTACGCTCACCTAGCTCCTCAGCTTGAAGAATGGGCTAACAAGAACTTGACCAATGAAGAATTAACAGGTGCTTTAATCGTTGCTCGTGCTTTACCTGCACCTTTAAAACGGATTGCAGAAAACGCTGGTCAAAACGGTGCGGTTGTGGCTGAACGAGTCAAAGAAAAAGACTTCAATATTGGCTTCAATGCAGCTAACAATGAATATACCGACATGATTGCAGCGGGTATTGTTGACCCTGCTAAAGTAACCCGTTCTGCTCTGCAAAATGCGGCTTCTATTGCAGGTATGGTCTTAACTACTGAATGTATTGTGGTTGACAAACCTGAGAAAGAAAAAGCTTCTGCTGGTGGCCCAGGTGGCGGCGACTTCGACTACTAAATTTAGTTAGTCTAATACTTATACTTTTTCAATAACTTTAAACTTGGGGCTTCGGTCCCTTTTTTTTTAACTATAAATATTAGTTCCAATCTTGACTTGTATTACAAAGAAAATTATCCTGCAAAATCTGATCGAATTGATAGGGACAAACCGAGGGGAAAACGCGGATAGGTAAACTAGTTTCTCGCAAAGCAAGATCAACTCCTGCTTCAAATCCTTCCTCTAAGGCTTCAGGTAAACGAGCTTTTAAACTGGGATTTTGCTTCAGATGCCGACGAATAGCTCGACGCTGTTCACGAATCGTCAAGAACCAACTCCGCGATCGCCGTTCTGCTTGTAATTCCCACTTGAGTAAATGACCTAACAAAACCGTTAGACGACTGACCATTTCTCGGTATTCTTGCCGTCCCAAGGTTTCTATTTCCTCTTGTAAATTTTGCCAATCTAAGTCAGAGATTTGCTTACAGGCTAAAGCTTGTACTTGGGATTGCGTCCAAGCATAAAAATCTTGTTCATATAGGCTAGATTTTTCCATAAATTTTAACCTTTTCAATAGATTTTTAATCTAACAAATTAAACTTCTAATCGACGTGCGATCGCGTTTTCCCAAGGTTGTGTTATCTCAGTTAAAGCTAAATCAATCAAAGCAATATTATCTTGATTAAGTAAGGTTAAGTGATCTGTTTCTATGCCAACAATACCCAACTTTTGCCAATTATTATCTAAATTTTCTTGTAAATAAGCTTCCCAATCAGCTTGAAATTCAGGCTTAACAGAAACAATAATTTTGCTTGCCGCTTCCCCAAAAAGTTGTTCATCCAAACGTTGTTCCGAAATCGGTAAGGTAAGCTCCGCGCCCAATTTTCCACTGATAGAACTTTCAGCCAACGCGATCGCCAAACCCCCTTCTGCACAATCATGGGCTGAATTGATCCAACCCTGACGAATCCCGTCACGACAAACCGTTTGGACTTGTTTTTCTAAAATAAAATCCACTACTGGCGGTTGGCCTGCAACGATGCCATGAATCGACGCTAAATATTCTGAAGCTCCTAATGTTGGTGTCGCAGACGTTCCTAAAAGATAAATTAAATCCCCTGAAGCTTGCCAACCTTGACCGACAATTTTCGTTAAATCGGGGATTAAGCCCACCATGCCAATGACAGGAGTCGGATAAATTGCTTGGGGTTTTCCGTCAGAATCCAGGGTTTCGTTATATAAAGAGACATTTCCGCCTGTAACGGGGGTATTTAATTCTCGACAGGCATCCGCAATTCCCCGACAAGCAGAGGCTAATTGCCAATAACCGACGGGATTTTCAGGACTGCCAAAATTAAGATTATCTGTGACAGCGATTGGATCAGCACCAACACAACTGAGATTGCGGGCGGCTTCTGCTACTGCTAATTTTGCTCCTTCATAAGGATTGAGATAAACATAGCGGGAATTGCAATCAGTGGTTGCGGCCACGCCGATATGACAATCTGAAGGCTTAGCCTTTAGCGGACGCACTCGAATCACCGCAGCATCGGCTCCTCCTGGCAATAAAACAGTATTATTTTGAACTTGATGATCGTATTGGCGATAAACCCATTTTTTAGAGGCGATCGTTGGTGTATCCAGCAATTTAAGTAAAATTTCATTCCAGCTAGTCGGGTTTCCTAAAATTTCAATTCCGTCTAAAGTTGCATTTTCCAGACTTGCTGTTGTCCATTGCCAAGCAGTTTGAGCATATTCAGGAGCTTCGGTTAATAATTCTCGATGGTAAATGGGAGTATTGTCAGCTAAGGCGGTTGCGGTAATTTCAGCAGCAATTTCTCCTTGAAATAAAATTCGGACAATCGGTTCAGCAATCACTGTTCCAGCCACAACTGCTTGTAATTCCCAACGATGAAAAATATCAATCAGTTCCTGTTCCCGTCCTTTTTGGGCTACAAATAACATTCTTTCCTGGGACTCAGAAAGCAAATATTCGTAGGGAATCATGCCTGTTTCGCGCACAGGAATTTTATCTAAATCCAACTCAATTCCCACACCTCCCTTAGCCGCCATTTCGGAAGTTGAACAAGTAATACCTGCGGCTCCCATATCCTGAGCGGCGACCACTGCGCCTGTTTTAAAGGCTTCTAAACAAGCTTCTATCAGAGATTTTTCGAGAAAAGGATCACCCACTTGGACTGCGGGGCGATCGTCCATTGATTTATCCGTTAATTCCGCACTGGCAAAACTCGCGCCTCCCATGCCATCCCGCCCTGTGGTTGATCCCACATATAAAACAGGATTACCAATACCAGATGCTCCCGATTTAACAATTTCTTCAGTTTCCATTAAGCCCAAAGCCATTGCATTAACTAAAGGATTGCCCGAATAGGCGGGATCAAAATAAACTTCACCACCCACAGTCGGCACTCCGACGCAATTTCCATAGTGTGAAATGCCATCAACGACTCCCATAAATATGCGGCGATTACGGGCATCATCCAAGTTTCCGAACCGCAAGGAGTTTAAAATGGCGATCGGTCTGGCTCCCATTGTGAAAATATCGCGCAAAATTCCCCCGACTCCTGTGGCCGCGCCTTGAAAGGGTTCTACTGCTGAGGGATGGTTATGAGATTCAATTTTAAAAG
>JANNLO010000025.1:0-10217 GCA_031396835.1 Snowella sp. SOY_38_metabat_116 | reverse complement strand
ATTCTTTAACTATTGAACTTGCTTGGTTGGCCTCTCACGGATTACTTCATCTTTTGGGTTGGGATCATCCCGACGATGCCAGCCTAGAAAAGATGTTAGATCAACAGGCCAATCTGCTCAAACAGGTTGGTTTAATTATATTGATTTGATTTCAAATTGTTCTTGATGAACAGATGTTTGATTTTTTTGTTAGTTACGCTTTTTGGGGCGAAAGAAAATAGTATGAAATCTCAATTACCTATGGCTCAATCTAATTCTGCATCCCTTTTCAGAATCTCTCTTTTAGCAATTGGTTCTCCTTTTAAATCCAAGAAAATTACTGAACCCGTCCTTATTCATTCAACTCCAGGCACAATTCCCAACAGAGATTTAGCATGGCAAATTGCACCTAATTTATTAGTTAGCTTCAAATATGCTTGGGCTGGAGTTTGTTATGCCTACGCAACCCAACGCAATTTTCGTATTCATACTTTCGTTGGTATCACAACACTGAGTTTTGGAATCATGCTGCACTTACAACCAGTTTCTCTCTCTATTCTCGCTTTAACTTCAGCTTTTGTGATGGTTTTGGAATTATTAAATACAGCCTTAGAATCAGTGGTTGACTTGACAGTTGGTCAGTCCTATCATGAGTTAGCTAAAATTACTAAAGATTGTGCGGCAGGTGCGGTTTTGATCGCTGCGATCGCGGCCTTAATTGTTGGCTGTTGCTTATTGGCTCCTCCAGTGTTAGCCTTAGTGTTCTAATAATTTTGACGCTGTTATGGCCGACAAGAGAACTGCTAGGAGATAAACCTTGATCATTGTCATCGATAATTACGATAGTTTCACTTACAATTTAGTTCAATACTTAGGGGAATTAGGCACAGAATTAAGCGTTGCACGGGAAATCGAAGTTTATCGCAACGACAAAATTGACCTAGAAAAAATCCTTCAACTAAAACCCGATGGCATTGTTATTTCTCCAGGGCCTGGTCGTCCTGATGATGCAGGTATTTCCTTAGATATTATTGAAAAATTAGGCCCCAATTTACCTCTTTTAGGGGTTTGTTTAGGTCATCAGTGTATTGGTCAAGTTTTTGGCGGCAAAGTGATTTCTGCACCTGTTTTGATGCACGGTAAAACCTCTGAAATTCACCACACAGGAGAGGGCGTTTTTCAAGGATTAGAGAAACCGTTTCAAGCCACTCGCTATCATAGTTTAATCGTAGAAAAAAATACTTTACCTGATACTTTAGAAATTACTGCCTGGGTGGAAGATGGAATAATTATGGGATTACGTCATCGAAAATATCCCCATATTCAAGGAGTACAATTTCATCCTGAAAGTATTTTAACCAGTCAAGGCAAAGCTTTATTACGCAATTTTTTAAAGTCGTTGAATTGATTCACTGAATTATTAAATCGGCGATCGCTCAGATTCTAATCTATTGTCTGTGTCTTCAGCATTTTTTCATAGACAATTTCGGTTTTTTTAGCCAACTTACTCCAACTAAAGCGTAAATCTAAATCTTGATAAGCATTTTTAACTAACGTTTGGGCATAGTCTGGATTTTTTAAAACTTCGAGAATTCCCCAAGCCAAGGAATCAGGATTGTTGGGATAGGTAACGATCCCCGTTTTTCCGTGTTGAACAACTTCAGCCAGTCCGCCTGTATTAGAAACCACGACGGGAACTTTTGCGGCGAAACTTTCCAGCGCGACAATGCCAAAAGGTTCATATAAACTGGGAAAAACCGCACAATCAGCCACCGTTTGAAATTTATCTAAATCTTCATCAGACATAAAACCCGTAAAAAAACATTGATCCCAAATACCTAAATTCCAAGCTAACTGTTTGAGTCGATCAGTATTTCCACCACCAATAATAATTAATTTGGCAAGTTTATTCATTGTTCCTAACACCCGAACAGAAGCAGTTAACAGGACAGAGACACCTTTTTCATAGGTCATGCGGCCGACATAATAAACAATTTTTTCTCGGTCATGGGCATAAAGGCGACGAAAATTGACGTAATCAAAATTAGGATCACGTTTCTTTTTCTCAGGACGAATGCCATTATAAATCACACTCATTTTTTCCCAAACCGTTCCAAACGCTCGTTGGAGTTCATGGCGCATATAATTACTGCAAACAATCACCTGCTGACTGTTTTCAATTAAAAGACTTTCTTTGCTGGCAATATAGCGGTGAGTATCATTATATAAACCGTTGTAGCGACCATATTCCGTGGCGTGAATGGTAACAACTAGCGGTATTTGAAAATGATTTTTCAGGGAAATTGCCGCATCTCCCACCAACCAATCATGGGCATGAATCAGATCAAAATGGCTGTTTTGAGCAATTAAACGTTGACCTTGTTGATCCATGCTCTGGTTCATGTTGACGACCCAATGAAAAAAGTCACTTCCTGCCGCCACAGCCACCCGATAGACATTAATGCCTTCAACTGTTTCTTCAGGAGGTGCAGCCTCAAATTCAACCGTAATTAAGTGAATTTCATGGCCCAATTCTACAATTTCTGGATAAAGTTCCGCCACATGACGAGCCAATCCCCCAACGATACGAGGTGGAAACTCCCAAGCCAGCACTAAAATCCTCATTATTTCTCTGTCCTTTACCAAGCCCGATGAGTTTATACAGCCTTACACAATTTGACGTATTTTTCTAGACTTTCGATTTTTAAGATGAACGCGATCGCCGACTATATTTCTAGATTAGTCGTCATTAATAATCCCATTTTTCCAGATAAATACTGCTTGTCTAAAGGTCTAATAAAATAACGTGTAAATTAGCGATCGCCTAATCAATTCCAGCAAATAGGATCGGTGATTTGAGTAGTTTAATTCTCAGTCTTTTAGTTAATAACACATAAATAAAAATTCTTGGGAGAACCAGGAACTGGGAACGGACGGCTCTTCCCAATTCCAAATCCCAAAACTTAAGCTTTCCGAGAGTAAAACTCAACTACAAGCAGTTCATTAATTTGCAACGCAACCCATTCCCGTTCAATCACACTATTAACCTTACCCACTAAGGAATTTTTATCAAACTCTAGATGAGTAGGCAAATTAGCTAAACCTGGATATTCCATATTGGTTTGCACCAACTGACGTGAACGTTCTTTATTTTGAACGCCAATCACATCACCAGGGCGACATTGATAACTGGGAATATCCACAACTCGTCCATTGACCATGATATGACCATGATTCACCAATTGACGAGCAGCAGGAATTGTCCCCGCCATCCCTAAACGAAAAATGGTATTGTCAAGACGCATTTCCAGCAATTGCAGTAAGGCTTCTCCCGTAGAACCAGTGGCACGACGAGCTTTTTTCACATAACGAACCAACTGAGTTTCATTGATCCCATAATTGAAGCGAAGCTTTTGCTTTTCTTCCAAACGAACGGCATATTCTGAACGTTTTTTGCGGTTTTGCCCATGTTGTCCAGGGGGATAGGCACGACGGGCGGTTTTACGAGATAAACCTGGTAATTCTCCTAAGCGTCGGGTAATACGAAGGCGTGGGCCTCTATAACGAGACATATAAGCGTTATTCTCCTGTACTGAAATTACTTTCCCAAAACTAGTATTATACTCTATTTTTTCTATTCTCCCAAATATGCTTCTAGGACTTGAGGATTTTGTTGGATTTCCTCTGGTCTGCCATCAGCTAAATTTGTACCTTCAGCCAAAACCCAGACGTGATGACACAGAGACATGATCACATCCATATTGTGTTCAATGATCAAAAATGAAATGCCTTGTTTATTCCAAGTGATAATATGTTCACAAATTTGTCCGATTAAAGTGGGATTGACTCCTGCTGCGGGTTCATCTAAAAGAATTAATTTGGGGTTTGTCATTAAAGTTCTGGCCATTTCTAATAATTTTCGCTGTCCTCCTGATAAAGCTCCTGCGTAATCCTGGGCCTTTTCAATTAATCCTACCGATTCTAAAATTGACAAAGCTCGCTCTTTATTGTTTCTTTCTTCCTGTTTAACTCGTTTTTGATGAAACCATAATTTTAAAAAATTTTCTCCTGTTTGCTGTTGAGTTGCCAATAACATATTTTCCATCACCGTTAAGCGAGAAAGGACTCTAGCCACCTGAAAAGTCCTAATACAGCCTTCTAACGCTATTTTGTGGGGATTAAGGTCATGAATAGGTTTGCCATTAAAAATCACTTTTCCTTCATCGGGAGAAATGAAATTAGAGAGTAAATTAAAAAGAGTCGTTTTGCCCGCACCATTAGGCCCAATTAAACCAGTAATACTTCCCTTTTGAACAGAAATTTGGGCATTATTAACGGCTTTGAGTCCACCAAAATTTTTGCAGAGATTATGGGCGGCGAGAATGGCATGATCAGAGGTCATAGAATTTAAGGGAAGTTTAAAGTGATCAGATTCTACTGAAATTATGGCCATTCAACAAGAAAACAAGCTCCTTGCCGAGAGGTTGAAGAGTTCATTAACATTTTTTTGCGACTGAATTGACTGTCAAACTTCAATTTTTGAGCGATCGCAAGTTTTCCGCGCTACGATCCTGCTTCTTTAAAGCTTAGGTTAAAATGATTATTAATCTTTCCTCATTCCTTGACAATTTTATGCCGTCAAACTTACTGATTTCTAAAGAATTACCGACTCTTGATTATGTTTCTAACCGCGATCGCTTTGATCTGAGTTGGCAAGCCTCCCTCTCGACCCTTTTGGGATTAGGACGGGCATCTGGGGCAGATTTTGTCGAATTTTTCCTAGAAAAAGTTAATTATATTAGTTGTTTAGCCGAAGAAGATGCCATTACCAGTCTTTCTCCCCGTTTATCGACGGGTTGCGGTGTGCGAGTCTTTAGAGGAAAAAGTGATTGTTATGTCAGCACCAACGATTTATCCTTTACAGGATTGAAAACTGCCCTCGAAAAAGCTTTATCAATTTTGGGTTTAAATTTACCGTCTCCCCTGTCCTATATTCCTGAAATCAACTTAGAAATGTTTCGGGACTACGCTACAGCCAAAGGTAAGGAAGATTGGTTGAAAAATTGTAGTTCTATGCAGGAAATGACTGAAATCTTGCTCAAAGCGAATGGTTATCTCAATAAAAAAGCGAATCATGCCCAATCTCGTCGCGCTGTCTATTTTCGGGATTGGCAAGAAGTTTTGGTTGCCGCCAGTGATGGAACCTTTGCCAGAGATATTCGCCTGACCCAATCCGTCGGTTATTCCCTGCTCTGTGCCGATGGTGCAAATCGTGCCTCTATTGGCAAGCGATCGGGTAATACCAGCGATCCCAATTATTTACGCCAGTGGGATTATGAAAAAGCCTCGAATGAAGTGGCAGAATCGGCGGGAAAAATGCTCTATGCCGATTATGTGGAGTCGGGAAATTATCCCATTATTATGGCTAATGAATTTGGTGGAGTGATTTTCCATGAAGCCTGTGGACATTTATTAGAAACCACCCAAATTGAACATAAAACCACGCCTTTTATGGATAAAAAAGGTGAAAAAATTGCCCACGAAAACTTAACGGCTTGGGATGAGGGTTTATCGGAAAATGCCTTTGGAACCATTGATATGGACGATGAAGGAATGCCCGCTCAACGCACTTTGTTAATTGAAAATGGTATTCTCAAAAACTTTATCAGCGATCGCACAGGATTCATGAGAACGGGTCATCCCCGCACAGGTAGCGGTCGTCGTCAAAGTTATGCCTATGCCGCCGCTTCTCGGATGCGAAATACTTACATTGCGCCTGGAAATTATTCCTTAGATGACTTATTCAATTCTGTTGAAAAAGGTATTTATTGTAAACAAATGGGTGGTGGTAGTGTCGGTGCGACAGGAGAATTTAACTTCTCTGTTTCTGAAGCCTATTTAATTGAAAATGGTCAAATTACTAAACCTCTCAAAGGCGCGACCTTAATCGGGACAGCAACGGACATTATGAACAAAATTTCCATGTCTTCCCAGGATTTAGGGTTAGCGGCAGGATTCTGCGGTTCCGTCAGTGGCAGTATTTATGTCACCGTTGGTCAACCCCATTTAAAAGTAGATTCGATTACCGTTGGTGGTCGATAAATTCTACTACATGAGATACAGGCAAGGGGTTTAAACCCCTTGTTTATAAATATCGAGAATCCCTTCCCTATTTGAAGACCGCTATAGTTCCACAAAGATTAAATAAAAGCTCACCATGTTAAACGTTCAAGAACTTGCCCAATACGCTCAAACCAGTGCCAAAGAATTAGGCATTCATCAATACGATATTTACGGTTCTTCCGTAGATGAAACCGAAGCCGAAGTTGCCTTTGGAGAACCGAAACAAGTCCAAGCGTCCAATCGTTCCAGTGTGATTGTTCGAGTCTGGAATGAGAAAAATATGATCGGTGTCACCAGTACGACCGATTTAGACGCAAAAGGCATTCAATTAGCTCTCGAAACCGCTTCCGAAGCCAGTTATTTTGGTATTACGGAAAATATCCCTGAATTTAGTCCTGAAGCCAACGCTCCCATCGTGGATCTCGGTGATCAAACTGCCGAAGCTGTGCCAATCTCGACCTTGGTAGAAAAGCTAATTGATGCCGAAAAAACCTTGTTAGCCGCCCATCCAGCGATTACAGGGGTTCCCTATAATGGACTGTCTCAACAGACTTCCGAACGCTTTTATCTCAACAGTGAAGGCTCAAAACGTCAAGAAGCCCGTTCCTATGCCGCGATTTATCTCTATAGTCGGGCAGAACAGGAAGGCAAAAAGCCCCGTAGTGCAGGAGAAATGAAAATTAGTCGCAGTCTGGATACTCTCGATATTGAGGGTTGTCTTCAGGAAGTGACGGAAAAAACGATTAGTTATTTAGACTATGCGCCTATTACGACGGGAAAATATCGGGTTGTCTTTTCGCCGACAGCATTTTTGAGTTTGTTAGGAGCTTTTTCTAATATTTTTAATGCCCAAAGCATTTTAGATAAACAAAGTTTGGCCACTCCTGAAACAGTGGGAACTCAAATTGCGTCTCCCTTACTTTCTGTGGTAGATGATGCCTTAAATCCAGGGAATATTGCAGGGGAAACCTTTGACGGAGAAGGGACACCAACTCGCCGTGTTGATCTGCTTAAAAATGGTGTTTTAACGGGTTTACTTCATAGCGCAGGAACCGCAAAACGCTTTAATACTCAACCGACTGGTAATGCCAATATTGGTGCAAAAGTAACGGTCGGCTCCCATTTTTATCATGTATTCTCAGACCAAAATCCCGATCAAACCTATCAATTAGAAACCGCAGAAAATGTTATTCTCATTGATAAATTACAAGCTCTCCATGCGGGGGTAAATTCCCTAGAGGGTTCTTTTTCTTTGCCCTTTGATGGTTGGATTGTCAATAAAGGCGATCGCGTTAGTCTGGATTCTGTCACAGTGGCGGGGGATTATCTGGAGTTACTCAAATCTATTATTTACGTTGAACCAGAGGCAGAAGTGACTCCCAGGGGTGTTTGTCCCCGCATTTGGGTAGAGGGTTTATCGATTACGGGAGAATAAAAGTTTAAGGGAAATAGGCGATCGCGTTTCAGTTGATGCTTGATAATTGATAATGCGATCGCAATTCATCTGTTAAGTAAGTAAATTTCATGAACTTTATCACGCAATTAGTTGATTAAATTGGAGGTATTGTGGAGATTCAATTTTAAACATTATTTCACGACGGTTATTGATCATAATTGCTTCTTTTTGAAGCGATGGTCGAGCAGAAACACTAATATTTTTGATACTAATAAAACGATATTCATAATTTTGGAGAAAATCAGACTTCTCCCAAAATACTTTACCAACTTCTTGGCAATAGATCGTGAAACAATATGCCCCTTTTAATTGCTTAATAATTTCTTTGTTGTCTGGATTTCCTGATTTAAGTTCAATACAAAAAATTACTTTTTTCTTATCTGTGTTAGCAATGATGACAAAATCTGCCCGTTTACATTCTCCTTTCGATCCTTGAAAAACAGCTTTTGGCTCTACAAAATTGTCTGATTTGATAACAATAACCTGATCATCATCAGGTATTCCATTAATAGTCACACTATAGTTCGGTGGGTTAGTTTCGGTGAGAATAACTTTTCTTTTTCCATAAACATCTTCTTCTAGCGGTACTCTAGCAGTGTTTTGAATTATCTGTTTTAGAATCGCAATATCAGACATTAATCTTCTCCCCAAACAATCGCCCTTTGAATCCGATTCATTGTGTCAATCGTTTTATCAAAACTACGGGCATCTATCCCCATAAAGGGATCAATATTCGCAGGAGTCAACGTTTGACATTTCGTTTTTCGAGTTTTTCCATCAAGCAGAACTGGGGCTTCTTCTGCAATATAAACTTTAATTTGATCGGCATTTAGTAGTTCATTTTGTTGATAACCTTCAACTTCAGCAATTCTTTTGAGATGGGGTTTATCATGATTCAGCATGATTAAAGTATTTAATTCTTTGATAATATAATCGCTATGGGTTGTAATAAAAACTTTAATACCTAAATTAACTAATCTTGCTAAGAGCCGAGCCACACGACGCTGATTTTCTGGATGTAGATTTAATTCGGGTTCATCTATCATCAATAAATCGCCTGGTTGAGCTTCGTGTCTGAGATAAAAACCTAAATCCAGCAAGGAACGAACTGCACTAGAACTTTCATCCATTGTTAGCTTAATTCGTTTACCTTTTGGCTCATAGTAAAGCTCATCATTAGAAGTAACAGTGTATTTTCCACCAATAATATCAGCGAAATAATCTAAAATTTCAGGATGATTCTCTGCCAAAAAACTACTTTTTTTTGCAATTGTTTCAAGTTGTCGAATAAAATCTACATTTTCTTTAATTGGCAAAGCATAATCTTTGTACTCTTTCAATAAAAGTTCCATTAGATCAATGTTTTTATTTGATTGACCAATTTCTTCTAATAATCGCTTACGCGCAAAGTCTAATTCTTTACGAAAAATAGCAGCCCCAGTTCTTTCTGCGCTAGCAATAAAAGATTTAGGGAAACTTTTAGAAAAAATAATATCCTTTAGGGCATCAGAAATAATATCTTCAATTACGCTGTTTGGAATTTTAACATCTTCTTTTTTGGCGAGTAAAGTAACAATTAATTCGGTGTTATCTTCGCTAGTTTTAATTGAAAAAATTTGTGTTTGTGAGGAACTGATTGTCCCACTAAATTCTCTTTTTAAATAACTATCTTTGATTTTCAATACAACTTTAAAATCAGTTTCCTTAAATCTATCTTTTGCGGTGGCAAAAATTGTTGGTAATTCTTTGCTATAAATAGCACAACCGTCATGAATAGTTTTTTGAGCTTGTTCAGCATAATTTTTGATATTAATCTTGGTTACGCCTTCGGCAAGTAATTGGTCAATTTCGTTATCATTAATTTTAATGAAAAATATTCTTCTCCATCTAAATAAAAAACCAAATAAAGCATAGGTAGCATAGGTTTTACCAGTATTATTTGCGCCACAAATAATCGTGAAATCGCCAAGCTCAAATTCAGCTTGCTTTAAAACACCCAGATTTTTAACCTTGATTTTCATAACTACCTTCCTTCCGCGATCGCTTTTAATATTTTCTATAATCGGGTTCTAATGACAACTACTCAATCATACCCTTGACGGAATTGAGTAGAAAAACTTTGTTCATAGACGCGATCGCTAGTCATTAGTCCGTAAAGAATTTATTGTAGATACCAACTAACATATGACCAAAGCCCCATAAGAGTCGCGAAACTTTCGTAACTCAATAAGCATTTGATCAATAGATATTTTCTGAAGATGGGTCTTCCCCAATTTCTCACATTTCGATTAAATAAAAAAGTTAAAAGAATGGCTCAATAGGTGTTTCGGGGAGGTATAAAAGACTGGTAGGATAAATACTCATAAATTCTTCTCTCTCACGCTGAATGCTGGAAATAAACCTGATTAATCGTCTCGATGATGCCAAGTGTTATGAAACGGTGAGAAAAATGCGCTGGCAGTCGGGAGTCTGCTGTCCCAAATGTAACAGTTTAAGTGTGATTAAACGAGGCAAGGATGAAACCCAAACAGAAAGACAACGATATCAGTGTAAGGGGTGTGAAGTAAATTTTGATGACTTAACCGATACAATTTTTGCCCGACACCATCAACCGTTGCGAGTGTGGATACTGTGTCTGTATTTCATGGGGTTAAACTTG
>JANNLO010000012.1:0-27323 GCA_031396835.1 Snowella sp. SOY_38_metabat_116 | reverse complement strand
CGACTTGCATGTGTTAAGCATACCGCCAGCGTTCATCCTGAGCCAGGATCAAACTCTCCATTGTAGTTTACACAAATAAAGACATTTGTTTGGCTTTTTTCTTGACTTCTCTTTCGTTATCACTTACAATTACTTGCAACTGGATAACTAAATTTGTTTTAGTTTTTATAACAAGGGTTTGGTTTAAATCTCTTTCAAACTATTCTTTTTTCTAGGTTCGGCTCGCTTGTCTTGAACCTTGGCTCTCAACCGCGCATTTACTACTATATTTCCTTTCCCTCACGATGTCAATACCTTTTGGGAAAAATTTCTTGTCCTTACCTTTTTTTGTCGCCCAGCAAGCTTTTCGGGGTTTTAGTCTGACTCAGAAACAAAAAAGGACGCACGCTATGCGCCCCTACGAAAAAAGCTCGGCATGATCCTACTGTTTTTTTGGTTAGAGGGAGATCGGGTTTAAGGTTTTGACGGCGTTGGGATGGTGATGTCAATCTTGCTGACGGATTGGTTTAGGCTGTTCAAATTGGGTTTGATCGCTTTTTCGTTACCGACTATTAAGGTGAATATTTTATCGGGAACGAGATATTTTTGAGCAGATCGTTGAATATCTTCGGCCGTCACGTCTTTGACTTTGTTTTGATACTGGAAAATAAAGTCAGCAGGATAACCGTAATATTCGTAGGTCATTAAACGGGTGAGGGTTTGGCTAGGATTTTCAAACTTGAAGACAAAGGAGTTGAGAATGGATTCTTTTGCGTAGGATAATTCGACTGGTGTGACTAAGGTTGTGCGAATACGGTCAATTTCGCTTAATAATGATTTTATAAAAGGAACGGTGGCATCGGTGCGGGTTTGTCCGCCTCCTAGAAAAACGCCTGGATAATCATAGGCTGCATTCCATGTCCCATAAACTGAGTAGGCTAAGCCCTGTTTAGAGCGAATATCGTTGAATAAACGACCTCCAAAACCATTTAATACGCCATTCATTACACTTAAGGTTGGGTAATCAGGATCGCTTAATTTGCCGTCTAAATGTCCTAATAAAATAGTGCTTTGGGTTAGTTGGGGTTGATCGACTAAAAAGATTTTTTGTTGATTTTGTTGGCTGGCACTGGGTACGGTAAGGTCGGGTTTTGGAGTTGAAACTTTCCAGTTACCAAATTTTTGAGTGATTAAGGTTTTCATTTCTGCGGTGTCAAAATCGCCAACAATGCCTAAGAGTGTTGATTCGGGTCGGATATAGTCGGCGTGAAATTTGCTAATATCATCGCGGCTAATTTGGTCTAGGGTTGCGTATTCAATGATACGGGCGTAGGGACTGTCGTTGCCATACATCAATTTGCTGAATTCACGACTGGCAATGTCATCAGGGTCATCGTTGCGACGAGCGATCGCGCCTTGGGCTTGGGTTTTGGCTAGTTCAATTTTATTGGCAGCAAAGGCGGGAGTTTGAATGATTTCGGCAAATAGATCGAAAACTGTCTCTTTATCTTTACTTAATGTGTCAAAACTGGCTGAGCCTGAAGTTGTCCCAATACTGGTTTCGATGGCGGCGGCACGTTGTTCTAGGATTTGGTTTAATTCATCAGGCGAATGTTTGGTTGTTCCACCTGTACGCATGGTTGCGCCTGTAATTCCTGCCAAACCAACTTTTGTGCTAGGTTCCAAACGAGAACCCGTGCGAAATAGGGCAGTTCCTCTGATGAGGGGAAGTTCGTGATCTTCGATTAAATAGACAATTAATCCGTTATCTAATTGATAGCGTTCATATTTAGGGATTTTAATTTCAGGTAGGGGCGGCAATTGTAATTGATCATAACGTTGGGGAGATTGGGCTGTGATTGAGTTAACATTTTTGGCATTGGCTGGGCTATGGAAAGCCAGGGAAAGAGATAACGCGATCGCAACTAAACCTAGCCAACCAAAGCGTTTCAATAATTTGTTTATCATGGGTTTTTAGAGTCAATATTTCCAGAAAATTGTCTAATTAACTATCATATCTTTTAGTCTTGTGTCTTAACTATTGCAGGCGTATCGCTAGAGTTGGTAACTGTTTTTTTGATTGCGGAAGTCTTGATGGCTTTGGGGATCGAGGATTGAGCGGTTTCTGTTTTTACTTTGAGAATAGGGGATTTACTGGCAGATTCTGTTGCTTTGAGGTGTTGATAAGTTGTGCGAGACATATCTTGAATGAGTATTCTGGCGGCAACATCATTATAAGGACGTTTAGCAATTATTACTTCAATGTAGCGTTTGCCACTAGGCATATCAATAATACCTGCATCTCCTAATACTGTGCCAATATCGCCTGTTTTATGGGAAATAATCGCTCCAGGTTCTAGCCCTGGTGGTAATAGGGTGCGGGTTTTCGTTTTTTGCATGATTCCTAGAAGGCGATCGCGGGATTTGAGGGAAATTAATTCGCCCTGATTAACTTTTAATAAAACTGTTGCTAAATCTTGTGGACTGGTTGTGTTGGTTCCTGCAAGGTCGGGTAGAAAGTTGTGAATTTTGGTCTGGCTTAATCCCCATTCTTGAAAACGCTGGTCGAGAATCGCCTTACCGCCCATCCGTTTTAGGAGCATATTGGTTGCGGTGTTATCGCTAATGATCATCATTTTAGTGACAGTTTCCAACGCAGTAAAAGCTTTTTGTCCTTGTTGGTATTGCATATCTCCCGAACCACTGGCGATCGCATCTTTAGTGATGGGCAACTTTTCATTGAGCTTAATTTTGCCCGCATCTACATCTTGAAAAAACGCAACAGCAATAGGAATTTTGATCAAACTAGCCGCAGAAATTGGCGTATCTCCTGCCAAATTGACGTATTTGCCATTATCTAAATCAATCAAAAAAGCTTTCGTTTCAATTTTTTCTTGTTTTTTATCTAAGGCAATTAATTTTTGTTTAAGAGGAATTAATTCTTCAGTTAGCTGAGTTTGAGTTTTTATAGACGAGTTAGTATTTTGGTCAGGTGTCAGATTAGAAACTAAACTTGCGATCGCGTCTCCTGGTTTTATAGGAACACTCGTTGCGTTTCGCTCAATCGATTGACCTTGTTTTTTGGGAGTGGATGCTTGGGAAGAAAGAAAACGAGTTGGAGCAAAAAGGGTTAAAGCCGTGCCAGCAATGACTGCTAATCCAGTTCCTAAAATACCGATTCGTAAAGCATAAAATACGCTGGTCGTTATCAAGTTAGGTTGGCGAGAAGATTTTCGTTTGCGATTAACTGGCTCTGGTTCAACTGGTTTAGAGGCAACAGTGAGGGTCGTTAAATTATTTTTAGGAGGAACTAACGCAATAGAAGGACGAATAGAACGACGAGAATTTTTTCTAGGCATTTTTTTTAATTTTAGTGTGAGAAATATATAACAAAAACTGTTATCAACCCTTCATCTTGTTAGGTTAACAGAACTTAATCTGGATTAGGAACTTGACTTGTTTGTCTGACTATTGACCGTTAAAAAATGTTGCGTCTTCCAGTCTATTTGTCCCAAAATTCCCCGTAATAAGGCAACTTCATCTTCTGTGAGTTGGGCGCGTTGATAAAGACGACGTATTTTTTC
The DNA here is from genome assembly GCA_031396835.1 of Snowella sp. SOY_38_metabat_116. GTDB lineage: Bacteria > Cyanobacteriota > Cyanobacteriia > Cyanobacteriales > Microcystaceae > Snowella. The sequence continues at coordinate 23,760 of JANNLO010000012.1, read as the reverse complement.
CATGCGAGCATTAACCGTATGGGGATAAAGATAGCCAATATTTAATAAAGTTTTTTCTAAATGCTGATAATAGGCTTCGACTTTTTCGAGAGATGCTGTCTTAATTAAATTGTTTTCAGGGTTTGGGTTAACTGGCTGATATTGATGTTGATAAAGTTCGTAGGCACAAACTGCCACTGATTGAGCCAAATTTAACACAGAATAATCGGGATTAGCGGGAATTGAGAGAAAACGATGGGCCTGATTTAATTCTTCATTACTCAGTCCTCGGTCTTCTCTGCCAAAAATAAGAGCCGTTGGTTGTTCTGGAAAAATAAGCCAGGGTAAAGCTTCTCTCGGTGTTTCTAAATGACCTTCTAAACTTCGCATTCGAGCAGTTGTTGCGATCGCGCGATGACATCCTTTGAGAGCTTCGGGTAAAGTCGGAACTTCTTGGGCTTGTTCTAAAATATCAGCCGCATGAACCGCCATTAGTCGAGCATCTTCACTCAGGCGATCGCATTGAGGATTTACGAGTACCAATTTTTCTAATCCCATATTTTTCATAACACGGGCAACGGAACCAATATTTAACGCTCCAGCTGGTTCAACCAGAATAATTTGAATGTTTTTCAGGGAAGATGTCATAAAATAACTCGTTTTTTCTAACAGAAGATTTTTAAATACTTTTTAATTAATATTAATTAGTAGGAGAAGGCGATGAATTTTTCAAACTCAATACATCTTTAGCTGAAATTCCATCTCCCTGAAATCCAAAATACCAGAGAGCGGCGGCGGCTTCACCCCTACTTACTGATTTTTTTGGCTGAAAAAGCGTCGTATAACCAAAAACTCTCCGAATATTTGCCTGCTCACCATTTTGAAAATCACCATGAATTGCCCGCCAGAGCTTGGGATCAATTTTAGCGGTATCTTGAAAGCCCCAAGTTTCTTTAAGGTTCTCAATAGAAGTATTCGGTAAAGTTTTTCGAGTATCCAAAGGCACTTTCCAAGCAATCAAATTTTCTCGCGTTAGGGCTACATTCGGACGAAATAAAATCGCATTAGAATCATTTGTCAAAGGAGAAGAAATCAAACCAGCTTCTGCTAAACCTTGAATACTAGGAAAATCGGGATCATTAACCGAAACATCACTAAAAGCTGGTGTTGTATTTTTATTCCCTAAACGAATTTGTTTACTAGGAGATGTTGCATAAAATTGATTATTTGCGGCAACCAACAAACGAGCATATTCTCGTCGAGTAATGGGAACATTTGCTTGAAAATCATTACCATTTTTAGGACTTAAAATACCGAGATTACCTAAGTCTTGAATATAATCTTTTAACGGTTCAGAAACTTGATCTAAGTCATTAAAAGTAATGGGTTGATTTGATATATTTGTATTCTGGGGACTAGGAATAACTAGAGTAGTGGAAGTATTTTGGCGTTGATAATCAAGGGTAAATTCTGTTTTTGGAGATTTAGAAAGCGGAGTTAAAGTAACTTGTAAATCATTTTTTTTAGCAATCAAAGCACTATTGGGATCATTAGGAGATAAAGGCTGAATAATTTCCCAATTATTAGTTTGGAATTGTTGTTGATAAAAATCTGTAATTAAATTTATTGAATCAGCCGATGACCAGCGAGTTTGAGCGCGATCGCGGTTTGCATCTGGACTCGTTTCTTCGAGGGTTGCATTACTATAACGAGGAATTTCGGCGGGTAAATTTTGGGCAGAAATAACTTGATTGGGGTTGTCCGTTGGAGAAGTCGAAACTTCGGGCGAATTTTGTAAACTCGGATCAGCAGAAAAACGATTTTCAAAAAATTGACTGCCACTACAACTGGTCAATACCGAAAAAATACTTAATAATAGGGTAATTTTTGTAATTTTTGTAAAAGTTTTCATTATTTGTTTGATTGGATTTTCCCCACCCACTTTTTAAGAGTCACAGTAATTTGAGTTAGTTTTTTCAGAAAATAAGGATAAATTCCTCCATACATTTTATCAAATTTATAATTAAAAAGAATATCCATCACATCTTCTAGTTTCAAATATTTTAAATAAGAAACACCCAAATCAATTTTTTCATCCGAATATTCTAGATAAACTTTGCGATTAATTTTTTCAGAAATATTCCATTTTTTGACAAATAATTCCTTCATTTCCTGTTCATATTTTAAAAAAGTCTGAGTTTGATTTTTTAAATAACTATCAATATGAAAAAAAGCAATTTCTGCACCCTTCATTCCATGACGAATTCCCTCACCGCCTAAAAAATTTACCGTTGAAACTGCATCTCCAATCGCAATAATACTATCTTGATAATAAATATCATTTAAACCACTAGAGTAATCTAAAACTGATCCATGAATTTCTATAAGTTTATAATCATCCAACTTTAAATAGTTTTGAATAATAGCTTTTGTATATTCTCGTAATGGCTTTAAATTCTTCAAATATTTATGCTCTTCATCAATCCAAGCCGAACCAATTTTAAGTTGTTGTTGATCCATGGGAAAAATCCAAGAATAACCCCTCGGACTCCATTGATAACCTAGAAAAAATACTAAAGTTTCTGCATATTGTTGGTGGGTTATTTGATCCACTTCAATTAAATATTCAATGCCAGTTGCTTTATAAAAAGGCTTACGAGTACTTTTATTAGGATAAATAACTGCCCTAGCATAACCCGTTGCATCAACTAAAATCTGGGTGGCGATCGCGACAACTTCTCCGCCTCTTTTTTTAAGATAAACTATCGTTTTATCGGCAATTTTTTCATATTTAAGATAACGATAACCAAGCCAGACTTTGCCACCTTGCTTTGTGACTCTTTCGGCTAAAAATTGTCGTAATTTTGCAAAATTAAAAACCACTCCCAAGGATTTTTCCGATTCCCAGGTGTGGGATATATTACTACTTACTAATTCTAATTTTCGCCAAGAACGAGCAACAACTTCGGGAGGCAAATCAAACTTTTCTAAAATTTCTAAAGGAGAGGCTGCACTCGAATAATTATTCTGAAAAAACGTCTCATGTTGCTCTACTAAAAGAACCTGATAACCTGCTTTTGCAAGTAAACCTGCACAATGGGAACCCGCAGGCCCCGCTCCAATTACCACAACATCAACTTGCTGCATAATCAATGCAAAAAACTATTAATTATTAATTATTGAAGAGAAATTAAATCAGTCGGTTTAAAAGCTCCTTTCTCGGTAATAATTGCCGTAATTAGGGAGTTTGGTGTGACATCAAAAGCGGGATTATAAAAATCAACTCCTTCAGCACAAAGACGAGTTTCTCCTATTTGATAAACTTCGGCGGGATCGCGTTCTTCAATGGGAATTTGTGTCCCGTCTTGCAACTCAAAATCAACGGTCGATAGAGGAGCCGCAACAAAAAAAGGTACGTTGTGCATTTTCGCAATCACGGCCAATCCATAAGTTCCAATCTTATTAGCAGTATCTCCATTGGCGGCAATCCGATCAGCACCGACGACGACAGCATGAATCATTTTTTTCTGCATACAATGGGCTGCCATGCTATCAGTAATGACGGTGACGGGGATTTTTTCTTGCACGCATTCCCAAGCGGTTAATTTCGCGCCTTGCAGACGGGGACGGGTTTCATCGGCATAAACTCGTTCTAATCTTGAGGCTTTCCAGGCAGAACGAATCACTCCTAAAGCGGTTCCATAACCTGCGGTGGCCAAAGCTCCTGCATTGCAATGAGTGAGAATATTTAATTTTTCAGGACTTTTCGGTAAAACTTCTAAGCCGCGATCGCCGATTTGCTGACAAGTTTGTAAATCTTGTTCTTGAATAGTTTGGGCAGTAATCAATAATTGTTGTTTAATCGTCGCTACATTATCCCCACTTCCGTAAGCAGTTTTGAGCATTTCTCGAATTGCCCAGAACAAATTAACAGCAGTTGGACGAGTATGACGTAATTCTTCAGCAACTTTTTCTAATAAGGGTAAAAATTCTCCAATTTCTTCTGTATAAATATCCCTCGCGCCTAAATACACTCCATAAGCTGCTGCAACCCCGATCGCTGGTGCGCCCCGAACAATCATTGTTTTAATGGCTTCGGCCATCTGATGATAATTGGCAATCTGAATCTGGTGAAATTCGCCTGGCAAACGGGTTTGATCAATCAAAATTACCCGATCGTGTTGCCAAGTGACTGGATAAATAGAACTTACTGTCATTGTCATAAACTTGTTGAAAATAAAATTTTTAGCAAAACAACCGAAAGTTTTTGACCGTTTAACACCTAAGTATATAGTAGTCTTTCGGCGATTTGGAGAAATTTTGGCTTTGGCTTACAAGATTAAATATTGATCAGCAATTAATTGTGCGATGCCACTTATCTAAAAAATTATTGGATAATAAAATTATTAAGACGTTTATCCAAAAATCGGCAACCATGACAGACTCTCTCTCTCAACTTAAAAATCAATTAAGTGATCTGATGACTCGTTACCGCGATCGCGTGGATTATTTAGCTATTCGCCTAGAACAGTCGGAAGGAACCAATATTGTCTTGCGGAGTGAAAAAATTGAAACTCTAAGTGAAGGGATTGCGATCGGTGGTCAAGTTCGGGCTTGTCATCATGGCGGTTGGGGATTTGCCGCGTTTAATCGTCTTTCTAGTTTGCCTGAACGAATTGAAGAAGCGATCGCAGCAGCCAAATTAGTTGGAGAAGAAGAAACCATTCTTGCGCCCGTTGATCCCGTACAAATTATTTGCAAATTACCTCTAACTGGAACCGATCCCCGCCATATTCCTCTGGTTCAAAAAAAAGCTCTTTGCGATCGCTACAACGAAATTTTACGGGCTGTAAATTCCAAAATCACAACTACTTCCGTTCGCTATGGAGACACAACCCAAAGAATTCTTTTAGCAACCTCTGAAGGTTCAATGATTGAGCAATCCTGGTGTGACATAGAAATGCGTTTTTCTGCAACAGCCAGAGACGGAGAAATGATCCAAACAGGACGAGAAACCACAGGATCACGGAAAGCTTACGAAGATTTGGCAAATTTAGATCAACAAGTAATGGATGCAGCCCAAAGAGCCGTTACGGCCTTAACTTTACCTGTCGTAAAAGGTAACACTTATAGCGTTGTCATTGACCCAATTTTAAGCGGATTATTTGTCCATGAAGCCTTTGGACATCTTTCAGAAGCTGATATGCTCTACGAAAATCCTGATTTATTGGAAGTTATGAGTATGGGAAAAAAATTCGGCCCAAAAGAGCTACAAATTTTGGATGGAGCCTCGCCAGAAGGACATCGTGGGAGTTATTTTTATGATGATGAAGGTGTTGCCGCAACGACAACTCAACTAATTAAAGACGGTGTTTTAGTAGGCCGACTCCATTCACGAGAAACTGCTGGAAAACTTGGCGAAACCGTCACAGGAAATGCTCGTTGTCTCAATTATCATTATCCGCCCATTGTTCGCATGACAAATACCTGGATTGAACGCGGCCAAACTCCAGTGAAAGAACTATTTAACGGCATTTCGGAAGGCGTTTATGCGCGTAATTGGTTAGGCGGCATGACAAATGGCGAAATGTTTACCTTCAGTGCAGGAGAAGCTTGGATGATTCGCAATGGTCAATTAGCTGAACAGGTGAGAGATGTGACTTTATCTGGCAATGTTTTTAAAACTTTAGCTAATATTGAAGCGATCGGCGATGATTTTTATTGGGATGAATCGGGCGGATGTGGCAAAGGTGGACAAAGTGGATTAGCAGTCGGTTGTGGTGGCCCCAGTTTACGCATTCGAGAAGTGGTAATTGGCGGAGACTCCGATTGATTTTTCAAAATAACATCATCAATAAAATCAAAAAAGATTGCCAATAAATTCTTTTTATGTTATCAAACTAAGTTATGCTTGGCTTAAAATAATTACGACTCAGAACTATCTAAAAAACTTGATTCAGGGAGGTTGAGCGACAATGTTTGGTTTTTTCTTATTTATCATTTATCTCGTGTTTGTTGGCACTATCTTTTTTACTAAAAATTCAAAATGGTGGATAAAAGTAGATACTCAAATTCCAGTCTGCACCTACTATTTTGGGCCATTTGATTCAGTTCAAGAAGCCGAATCTAATTATGCAGATTATCTTCAAGATTTACAAGAAGAAGAAGCTCAAGGAATTAGTTATGCAATTGAACAATCTTGTCCTCAACAATTAACGATCGCAGAAGATGATTCTATTACTTAGTTTTTTCAAGAACTTAGGATATTAAGTCCACAAATTTTCAAACTTAATGTTTTCATTTTTAGAGGCGATAAAAAATAATTATTCCTAATGTTAAAAAGTTTCTTTTCTTTATTTTTAAAAGCTAATTGTCCTCTCTGTCAGCGTCCTGCTGAATCAACAATTTGTTCTGATTGCCAACGACGACTTAAATTTTGTCAATTAAAAAATCCATTACAATTTTGGCAGCAAGATTTACCGCTTTTTGCTTGGGGATATTATGATGGTCAATTAAAAAGAGCGATCGCAGCTTTTAAATATGAAAATCAGCCAGAGTTGGGAGATTATTTTGGATATAATTTGGGTGAAAGTTGGTTAAAATTTAATCCATTAAAAAAATTTTCTAAACTGACAGTTATTCCTATTCCACTTCATCCCAAAAAACAAAAAGAACGGGGTTTCAATCAAGCTGAATTAATCGCTAAAGCCTTCTGTCAAATTACTCGCTATCCTCTACAAAGCCAGGGATTAATAAGAGTTAGAAATACGGAAGCAATGTTTAATTTGAAGCCGTTGGAGCGTCAAGCAAATATTCAGCAAGCTTTTTCTGTTGGCCAAGAGTTAAAGCAAAAAGGATCTCAATTTCCTATTATTTTGGTGGATGATATTTATACAACAGGAACCACTGCCAAAGAATGTGTTAAAGTGTTGCAGGCTCATCAATTTCTGGTTTTAGGAATTGTTACGATCGCGTCTTCTAGATTGAACTAAATTAAGATGATAACTCTATTAACTATTGTCGAAATTAATAATAATATTGATAATATTGGAAACAATTTGCTAGAATAACGTAGTCATATACTATATAGTTGTGTACCTAGAAATCAAGGTCACTAACTAGCTTATTTTGTATAGTTTTTAGATAAAGATGAAATCTCTATTTTCAAAAATTTCTGTGGTATGTTGGAGTGTTTCTCTCACCTTGTTAGCCGTATCTAGTCAGGCGGTTACTCCTCCTAATCAACGTGTTAATTTTCCACAAAAAAAAGTAACTCCCGTTCAAATTCCTGCTGAAAAGACATCAATAACGCCCGAAATACCAACAGTAATTCCCGCTCAGATTCCTGCGGAAAAAACATCAATAACTCCCCAAACATCAATAGTAACTCCCGCTCAAATTCCTGCTGAAAAGACATTAATAACACCCCAAATACCAACAGTAATTCCTCCCAAAACCCCAACCAATAATACAACTGCAACAATCAATGACAACAAATTATTAGCAACTCGTTTGGTTCTCAATCTGAAAGAACGTCGTGTTTATGCTTATAAAGAAGATAAGGTTTTGATGAGTTATCCTGTTGCGATCGGCAAAAAAGGTTGGGAAACTCCAACTGGCAATTTTCAAGTAATTCAGATGGTAAAAGATCCCGTTTGGGAAAATCCTTGGAATGGGAAAATCGTTCCGTCTGGCCCCAAAGGCCCGATTGGTGAACGTTGGATTGGTTTTTGGACGGATGGAAAAAATACGATTGGTTTTCATGGAACACCCTCAGAAAAAACCCTCGGACAAGCAGTTTCTCATGGCTGTGTGCGAATGAAAAACAAAGATGTTAAAGCCTTGTTCGAGATTGTTAAACCTGGTCTTCCTGTTGTAGTTGTCCCTAAATAATTTCTAGTTTTTAATATTTTTTAAGGTAGGCAAAACTTAGTATAAGAACCTACCTTTTTTATGGTTAAACCAATTCTGAGTAATATATTTTTATGAGTATATCCAAAGTTTGTTCAGCGTTAAAAACTTCAACAAATTTTTGATGAAACTGGTAAAATTTATTATTTTTAGTAGATTTTAGGTAATAATGAAAAAAGTATGAAAACATTTCTATTTTTCCATGACAAGTATTCGTTCCCCTCAAACCGAGCCACTTCTTGCAGTTCCAAGTATTGAGCCTTTAAATCCTATTGTCAATAAACCAACTAATCATTTTAGATCAGTTTTTACCTCGACATTTTTGACTATTTTTTTAGCAGAAATGGGTGACAAAACTCAACTTAGCACTTTGTTGATTAGTGCAGAATCCCAGTCTCCTTGGGTAGTGTTTTGCGCTTCGGCAGCAGCATTAATTGCAACAAGTTTGATCGGAGTATCAATTGGTTATTGGATGACCAAACGATTATCTCCTAAAATCTTAGATTTGGCAGTTGCAATTTTATTATTATTAATTACGGGTTTATTATTAGGAGATATTATCACCAGTTAGTTTTGAAATATTGCAAAATCATTAAGTTTATATTTTTAAAATTAGGTTTTACATAATGGATTGGCAACTTTTTGGTTTGAGTTTTGTGACAGTTTTTCTAGCAGAAATTGGTGATAAAAGTCAGTTAGCGGCGATCGCTTTGGGAGGAAGTTCTCAATCTCCTCGTGCTGTTTTATTAGGCTCTATTGTTGCGTTAATTCTAGCTAGTTTTCTAGGTGTGATTGCGGGTGGTAGTATGGCCCAATTTTTACCAACTAAAATTCTAAAGGCGATCGCGGCAGTTGGATTTGCAGTAATGGCATTAAAGTTACTTTGGCCAAAACAAAATTCTGATTTTAATTAAATATTACCAAGCCATAACTAAGACATAGCTAACATTCTTTGAATAGGAATTAAAGCCGCTTGTCGAGTTTTTTCAGGCAAAGTTAATTCAGGACTTTTGTTTTTCATAGCCAAATAAAGTTTTTCTAAAGTATTAAGTCGCATATAAGGACATTCATTACAGGCACAATTATTAATAGGAGGAGCAGGAATAAATAACTTTTGAGGAGATGCTTTTTCCATTTGGTGAATAATGCCTGGTTCAGTTGCCACAATAAAGGTTTGGCTATTATTTTCTTGAGTATATTTTAATAAAGCAGTTGTTGAACCAATATAATTTGCATGACGTAAAACAGATTCTTCACATTCAGGATGGGCAATAATTTCGGCTTGAGAATTAGCCATTTTTAAGTCAATAATTTTACGTTCAGAAAAGGTTTCATGGACAATACAACTGCCTTCCCAAAGTACCATTTTTCGTCCCGTTTTCTCCATAACATAACGTCCTAAATTCCGATCTGGTGCAAAAATAATAGGTTGATCTTGAGGAATTTGATTAACAATTTTAACAGCATTAGAACTAGTGCAAATAATATCACTCATCGCCTTAATTTCAGCCGTACAATTAATATAAGAAATAACCAAATGATCAGGATAAGCTGCTTTAAATTTAGCAAATTCATCGGGCGGACAACTCTCAGCCAAGGAACAACCTGCATCTAGATCGGGCAATAAAACTAATTTATTTGGGTTTAAAATTTTAGCGGTTTCTGCCATAAAGTTAACGCCAGCAAAAACAATAACATCCGCATTAGTTTGGGCAGCTTGTTGAGATAAACCAAGTGAATCTCCTAAATAATCAGCAATATCTTGAATGTCATTATCTTGATAGTAATGAGCCAAAATAACCGCATTCATTTCTTTTTTTAAATCATTAATTGCCGAAAAAAGATCATCGGGGATCGCATCTTTTGTAGATTGAATAGTGGGTCGAATAGCTGTGAACATTCTATTTTTTAACTCCTGTAGGAATTATAGTTATTTCTACCATAATTATTATAGTCGATTTTACCAAAATTAACCGAGAGAGTGTTAAGAAGAATCACCTCCAGAATGATTAAAGTTCAGAGGAAAAGCAGAATAACTACTTAACTAGCGAGATATTCACGAATTGCACCTTTGCGTTTACGAAGTTTGGTTAGTGCTTCTCTCTCAATTTGACGAACTCTTTCGCGGCTAATGTTCAAAATAGTGCCAATTTTAGCAAGGGTTAAAGGTTGACCATCAGCAAGTCCAAAGCGCAGAGCGATAACTTCTCGTTGTTGGGGTGAAAGATCCTCCATCAAGTTGTTTAAATCTAACTGTAGAGAGGCATGGGTCGCAAAATCTTCTGGTTGAGGGCCAGCATCTTCCAATAATTCTCCTAATTCGGTGTCTTGATTGTCGCCAACTTTTAAATCCAAAGACAAGGGATGACGCGCTCGTTCCAAATATTCTCGTACTTGTTTGGGAGTAATTTCTAATTCTTTAGCCAACTCGATGATCGTGGCAGAGCGTCCTTTTTCCTGGGAAAGTTGACGTTGAGCTTTCTTGATTTTATTGAGTTTTTCGGTGATATGAATGGGTAAACGAATCGTTCGACTTTTTTCTGCGATCGCCCTAGTGATAGCCTGACGAATCCACCAATAAGCATAAGTCGAAAATCGGTAGCCTTTAGTTGGGTCAAACTTTTCCACACCTCGCTGCATACCAATTGTTCCTTCTTGAATCAAATCCAAAAGATCTAGGTTTCGCTTCAGGTATTTCTTGGCAACGGAAACGACCAGACGCAAATTTGCTTCGACCATTTTCCGTTTGGCAATATCTCCAGCCGCGATCGCGTTTTCCAATTCAGCCTCAGAAAGCTCAGCCGCACTAGCCCATTGAGAACGGCTCGGTTGTTGGCCTAGTTGGGTTGTTAGAGATTCTTTCAGTTCAGCCAAAAAGACAGAACGTTGGATGCGCTTGGCATGGATGATTTCCTCCTCATGAGTTAGAAGGGGAACACGGCCAATTTCTCGCAAATAAGCGCGAACCGGATCGGGATTACTTGTCGCAGTCTTCATGACAAAAATATAAAAATTAGAAATTGGATTAACAAAAAATGAGAGATGAAATAGCTTAAAAGCGAGTTAATAAAGATTAAATTCAGTTGATTTTCGCTAAATTATTGTTTAAAAGACATTCAGACCTCAAGAAAAGGCAAATGTGGCCAGATTAGGTTTTTTAACTTGGTTAACTAGAACAAAATTGTTTGTGCTGTGTTCCTTAATAATACTATACAAATCTTTAAGTTTTGTAAACTTTAGGACATAAATACCAAGAACTTGAGTAAGGTGGTATGTCTGATCTACTAAAATCGAGTGCTTTTGTTTTTACCTTTTCATAGATTAGAAAATAAAAACGTGCTAGGTAATACCAAAATTAATTACTCAGAATTCTCAAAGTTGCTTAAAAATCAACGTTAATAGCAAGGTGATATTAGTAATAAACTTAGTTTTGAGCAAGATAAAAAAGTCAAAATAGAAACTGATTAGCAATTCATCATCATCTTGTTTTGGCGTGTAAGTCATTATTTTTAGTTGGCAATACTAATAAACGAATCACACCTCCATAGTTTTCATCATCGGTTCCGATAAAGATTTCTTGCGGCTGATTTTCTATTAAACGAATGGCTAAACTTTCTACTTTAAATCCATCTATTTTGGCGATCGCTTCAGGCTTTGTTGCTAGATTAATTGAAGGTAAATTATTCTGATTAAGTTCAACTTTACCAATTTTCCAGACCGAACTTTTAAAAGGGCCATTATCTTGATTTGGATCAAAGGCTGAGGAAATATAAATATTTTTTGAACTACTAATTATCATGTCAGAAATATGGCGAATATTAGGAGTCGAATCAGGAGTATTAAACTTGGTAGCATGACAATCACCAATCTTAAAAGGCTCAAGAGATAAAGTCGTCCAATAGATATTAGTATTAGGCTTTTCGGCTCCACGCTCTGCATAGAAAAAGTATAATTGGTTATCAATTTTTGTGGTAGCGATCGCTTCTATATTCTCAATAGTTTTGGACCAATTAGTAACTGCAAGAGGTTCCAAAATCGAGTTTTTAAATTGTATTAAAAATAAACGACCTCGATGTTCTTGATAATTACTACTTTCTGCTAAAATATATAAATCTGTTTCAGGAATTCTGGTTATACTTTCTAGATCTATTGCTAAACCTCCAACCGATTTCCAATCAATTTTAAGTGGTTTCCAGCTAACACCTTCTGCAGATTGGGGCAAAGTTATTAAACTCACTCTCGGCTGATCATTTTTGAGATTTTTACTGTCGTGAACACCTAAAAACTGGTCATCTTTTAACCAAACTAAACCACTTAAATCAGGTAAAGTTTTTCCGATTTTTAGGTTTACTATTTCTTTGGCAGATAATGGAGAAAAGAAAAATATGATTTGTATTGCGATTGAAAGAAAGATAAAGAAAGTCACAGAATATTTAAGATTGACTTTTAAGTTATGATTTTTCATTAGTGATCAATAATCTTAATAATTTAGATTGCCCTAGCTATTCTAAAATATATGCGATCGCAATATAAACAGGGCAAAATACAGACAAAAAACTAGAATTAAAAATCACTAAATGTTCATGCCCAATCATTCAAACTTGGTTTAGTTGAAATTACTTAGATATAAATAAAGTTAGCGATCGCCAATGAGCGAAACTACTACAGCTTACACATAAGTTAAATTTAAACACAAGAAAACCAATCAAAATAGTGCGCCTTAGCAAATTAAGCTTTAATATTGTATTGTGTTTTGTTTTTCAATACTCAGAATCATTCCACCTTCTCAAGCTCCCTATTTTTCTCTTATCTTAATTAACTATTATTATTAGTACCAAAAATCATGAAAAAAAGACCAGCGTTGATTTTCCTACTCAGTGTTATTGCACTCTTTAACGGAGGATGTGTACAAGAAGAACAAAAGATTGCAACATCTCCCTCACCTGCTCCTGTTGTGGGTAAAACTCCAGCCGTTCCCGTTCCCATTCCCCCATCGCCTCAAGCCGCAGTTCCATTAGTTACATCACCAACAGAACCAATCAATATAAAACTTTATGGTCTAATTCCCTCAACCAATATCAAGCAACGTCAACAGGAAATTATTGCAGGAAGAAAGAATCCTTTCTCCTTGATTTCCATACAGCCTCAAGTTACTCCCGTTGCAGCCACTGTGATTGTGCTTAAAAAACCGATTACTAATAGGAATAATATCAAGAAAACTAATTCTAAAACTGGTGATGCTTCAGGTAACAGAATTGCTTACATCAAGAAGTTGGGTCGGTCTTCTCAAACACCAGGCCAAATGATGCCACCAATCCCATTACCGAACCCTAGCGATGCAAAAGCAGTAGAAATTTTAGGCGTTCTGCAAATTGGAAATCAACCGTTTGCAATTGTTCAAGCTCCAGGAGAAAGTGTTCCTCGTTATGTGGGTACAGGAGCGAGTCTTGTTAATGGTCAAGTACAAGTTAAATCGATTAATAGTAGTGCAGAAAGTCCAACAGTTACTCTTGAACAATACGGACAACAGGTCATTCGTGCTGTAGGTCAAGCTCCCGAAAAACCTGCCGAAAAAATGCCTGAAACTCCTCCTACGGAAAGTCAAACTTCTTATTTACCCAAAGAATCGGGAGATTTGAGTCGATTATCTTTAAATCCCTGAATATGAACGAAAAATCTACAGAAGAAATTATTATTTATTCCCGATTGCCTCTAGCGGTTTGTCGGGAAATCTCTGCTCATTTACAGCAAGTTGAAGGGGTTAAAACGGCATTAATTCCCCAATCTTCGACCAAATTTGATTATAACGAGAGCCAGATAGAAGCTATTCAAATCAGATATCCAATTGATTTATCGAGCCAAGAAAAACAATATTTGGAAGCGATTTTGGATTACTACAGCAAAAAACACGAAAACTATCAACTTGAAATCATGCTCACCCCAAAAGACTAAAATCAAAAAAATACCGCTAGCTCCCCTTAAAAGAGGAACCAACAGCTAATTTAAGTAATTTCTAATTTTGATCAATTAATTAATCAAACAAACTACCAACCGTAATACCATCATCAGCAACTAAGGGTTTTATTCCTTGGTCTTCATCTACAGCACTACTAGAATTATTGCTTGCTACTGCTTGAGGAACTGCGATCGCTTGTTCATCTTCTCCTGGGAAAGGATGTTGCAAATCATAGAATTCTTTACCCAAATCTCTTGCGCGATGATAATTATCCAGGTCTCCTTGTTCAAAGAAGAGTTTAGCAGCTTGTCGTAGATCTTCTACTGAGGGTTTGCGATGACCCAATTCTGCATGAACTACTCCACGATGATAATAAGCCGAGGCATATTCTCCATTCAGTTTGATGGCGGCAGTGTAATCAATCAGGGCTTCAGCGCGATCGCCTAAACGTTGACGACTCAGACCTCTTTGATAATAAGCTTCTGCTTTGGGATCAACTTCAATAATGTGGGAAGCACTTTCCATCTGGCGCAATTCCCCAACTACAACCGCTAGATCTTTGTGCTTATCGTCTAAAGCTTGGTTTGTTGCTTGAGTATTTTGGCTTAGTTCAGCAATTAATTGTTGTAATTCTTTGGCTTGTGTAACCAAATTTTGGGAGAGTTGCTTTTGTCCTGCTTCTTGATGTTGACGAAGTTGGGCTTGTTGTGTGTGGGTTTCTTGTTGGAATTTTTGTAAATATTCTGTGAGAGTTGCTTGATGTTGATTAATGTTTTGGACAACTTGCGCGATCGCCATTTCTTGTTTTTGAGAAACTTCTAGGGCCAGATCCCGACGATTTTTAATGTGTAAGCCAACGGCAACGGCAATAGGTAAAGCTGCTGCTGAGACATTATTCGTCACAAAAGAAGCGATCGCACCACCGACTAAACCGACAGCCGATAAACCATCTAATAAATTTGCGGAAGAATTCGCAGGAGTTGTCACAGATTGATTTTCTAATTGGTTTTCCATAATGATTTTAATTCCCTACAAATAGTAAATTTAAGTATCAAGATCATCAGTCAAAGATCACTTCTGCATAGTGAGTAATGATCGTGCAATCGGAGGACGGACTAGCAGAACAAAGTAAAACATAACCTTCATCAACTTCCTTGGGTTTGAGAAAAGAGATGGCTTTTTCCGTTTGCTCAACTGTCCCTTTAACTAATTTTCCTAAACAATCAAAACAAACACCTGCACGACAAGAATAAGGGAGATCTAATTCTTCATCTTGGGTTACATCTAGAATCATCTCGTCTTCATTAACGAGGATTATCTTGTTAATGTCTTTAGTTTCGTTGATTAGGGTAACGGAAAAAGTCGTACTCATAATTTTTAGGAATTAATTACTAAGAATGGTGTGATTGAGTTTCAGAGCAGGTAAGATCATTTCAACTTCTTCAGGTTTAAGAAATTCCTTAATTGTTTCCTGAATAATTAAATAGGTGATTTTCGTGTATTTTGTATAGTTATAGGCACGGACAATGGTTTGATACCAAATCAAAAGTCCTTCCCGTAGGCGGTCTAGATCATTAAATAAAACTGCCGTTACAGTACACCGAAAAACATTGGTCATATCCCGTCGGCAAATCTCGGTAACATCGCGATCGCCCATATGAAAAACATCTTCTTTGACTCCCCGTTTAGCCGCTTCCCAACGATGAATAATTTGTTCTTCGTGTTCCCGAACGTTTTCATAAGTGCTAATGCGGGTTTCTACAGTATCTAGATAATCTTGCAAAAACTGCAATTCATCATCGGTGGCATAACGCCCATCAGCATCAATACTTAAGCGAGTAAATTGTTTAAACATAAATCCAAATCCTTTTTAACAAGTTGTGAATAATTTTGTTATCTGTTACTAATTAATTAGTTAAGAATTACGGGTTTTGGCCAAATAATCGGAAGCTTGAGCCTGAGTATCTTCAAGTTGGGTAATCATAGAACGAGTGATCAATTTTCCAGCTTCTACAAGAACCGCACCAGTGATTGGATGAAGAATATTTTCCTCAGCCCGACGGCCAATTAAATCTTCAATATTATCGATTTCACTGATATACATCCCCGAAGGCACTTCAACCACAATTCCTTCGCCCAAAACTCTGGCCTGACAAGCTAAACGAGAAAACTTAGTGCAGGTCGTAATCACTTCCAAGCTACGGAGTTCTCGGCGATTAACAGGAGATAAACTGTCCATACCCTGGGTAATATAGACGTGGCAAGTAGCGCACATTCCCCGTCCCCCACATTCTTTCATCACGCTCAAGTCTTTTTTAAGAAGTGCCGAAAGCAAATTGTCGTTGGTCTGAATGGAAACTTCAACATTGATGGGGTCGAGTTTAATGATTTTAGCCACAGTTTAATTCTCCTCAAATAGATTAAAAATTCCGAATGAATTTATTATCTATGATTTTAATTCTGTTGGCGACAGAGCAATTCCATAATGGTTGCGTGGTCATGACTTTCTTCTAGCCAAGCCGAAACCGATTTCACTCGCTCTTTCATCCCAATAATAAAGGTATTACTTTCGGCTCCCAAGGATTCACAAGTCGTTTGCACACAGTTCAAATCCTGACCCGTTAATTGACTAAAAAAGGAACTTAAAATTCCTGCTTCCAAAAATCCCATCGGGCGTTTTCCCTGGGGGGCATTCGCAATATAGGGAGAATTGACCACTTTGGCAACAATAAAACCTTGTTGATAATATTTAAGATCAATATCTAAAACACCCCAACCGTGAGTTTTCCAGCATTCCTTTAAACATTGCAAAAATTGGATCATCTCCATTTGAGCTAACGGTTTTTCATAATAGCCCGCTAATTCATCGGCAAAGCGATTATAAAAACTTTTCCCCCAGGAACGTCCACAACTAAAGAGAGCAATGCCTGAACCTGAACCTAATTCTGCTTCCAAGGCCGTGAACAAACCTTTGAGCAAAGTGTCAGGAATGGCTAATAAACGCGCACCACTACGATTTTCTAATAAACCAAATTCATTATCCCCTTGCAAATAAGCATCAGGCGCGAAATAGTTGCCTTTGAGGGGACGGTTGTTGATGAGGTTGCTAATATCAATCACGATTGACCTCCAGCCAGGGCGGGTTCTGCAACTTTAGCGAGTAGAGTAGTTTCCGATTGGGTTAGAAAAGGTTTCAGTAAAGTAAATCCTTCGTTGGATAAAACTTTTTGGAGGTGTTCGCTTAAAATTTCTGATAAGCGGGTTTCGATCGCTCTTAATTCATGAGCTTCCACCATTTCGGTTAACCATTCCAAAAGCCGATATTGGAGATATTCGGGATTACTGAGCAACATCGCCATTGAGCTATAACGCAGAGTGCTAATCCAATGACATAAACATTGTTCCAACTTTTGGGTCGGTTCTTCGGGAAAATCGGCTTCGAGACGGTCTGCTATGGTTTGAAAAATAGCGTTTTCGTTGTCGCGCAAATAACGATAGGTTTCTAGGCGTTTGTCTAAAATCCCAATATGCTTTCTGAGAGCCACCATTTCTACGGGAATCAAATAGTGATCCTCGGCACGATGGAATAATCGTTCAAAGTCTTTCTGCATAATATTCCTGAGAATCTTTAAAATAAGTTCGATAAATCATCTAAATCAATTTCAGAGGCGGGGGGGGCAAAACTTACGGTTACTTTCGAGGGTTTGGGTTGAATGCCAGAGCTAGGTTGGTTATTTCCTTGCCAATTGATAAAACTCATAAATTCGGCAACGGGTAAAGTTAAAGAAAATGCGATCGCGGGCAGTTGAGCTTGAATAGGAGAAGATTTGGGTGTAATAGTCTCTCCTCGCCAGTTAGCCTGATTGAGAAAGTCTGTAACCTTAAGACAAAGCAAAGAAGGAACATCTGCATTCTCTTCAGTGACTGTTGGCTCTAAGGTGGGCGACTCTCCCGACCAGTTGTAGCCTTGAAAAAAATCTTGAACGCTCAACCCTGCCCAAAGGCTTTGGCTGGTCATTTCAAATACGCCCCTTGACTTAAACGACTTTCAATATCCTTGGCATTCGCGCCTTCATTGAGCCAGAAAGTGGCTGAATCAATACGGTCTTGTTTGCCAATCAGGAATTTACAGTAGGTTTCGCCCATTGCATAACACTGAATTTCAATGCAGTTGAGGGATTTTTTGACTAAACGACTAAAGAAGCCTGCGAGTAAACCTGCATAAATATGACAAACGGGTTTGCCCACATCGCCCAAAGTCCGCGCGATCGCCGAATCAAAAATATCCACAAACAAAAAGCCATTTTTCTGTTCACTCAGATCAATTGCCCAGTTTCCCCAGCCTTGAGCGGTAAACTGCCACCACCAACCTTCTAAGACATAATTTAAGTTCAATTCATTCAAAGAAGAAGTATAACCAAATTCAGTCAAAAACCACTTGTGGAAAAAATCTGCATCGTAGTGTCCCCACTCTTTGCCAATGTTATACATGACAACGCTGGACGCATTCCCGACTTCTTCTTGCAATCCTTCGATTAAACCAATAATGAAATCTTCGCTGGTGAGAACATTGCGACAATTATTCCAGTCAACAATCGTTCCCGTTCCCATTTGGAAGCAGAAAAAATCTTCTACTTGATAATGGTGATGTTTTTGAGGGTGAACTTTTCTCAAGCTGTGTTCTGTTTGGATAATTCCTTTCGACTTAGCAGCGAAGTCAATTGAGGTCAAAACCATAGATTCAATATCCTCAAAACAATGTTAATAAAATAAAATTTATCGGTCTCGTAACTCGCTTTCTATTCTAAACAAATCCTTTTTACTAATTCCTCTGTGGTTTTCAGGAAATCTATCCTTAGAGGTCTGAGTTGTTCAGTAGTTATACGTAGAGAAAAAAACTGAGAAGCCATAAACGGGTCTTTAAATAACTGTCTAAAAAGATGAAGAGCAACAATAATTTATCCAGAGTAAATTTAGTATACTTTGAGTTAAAACTAGTGCTTATAAGCATTTTCTAGCTTAGTTCTAGTTTTTTAATCCCAACTTTTCTAGATTTTTACATAGAGTGAGATCCCGCAAAAAATAAATACTGAGATCTGTTACAAAACGTTGTATTTTTTGGAAAGTTAGTTATTCTTAAACCGTTAAAAGTTGTGGACAAAGTAACTATTTGTGGTCGAATATCTTATATCAAGAAACATTAAGCTAAATATCAGTTTAATTTAGTTAATTAAATTTAATCAATCTTGAGATTTCCTGTTTTTTATCTGAGCGATCGCCGATTCTTAAAGATTTTTTTATTGTTTTTTTGTCAGTTCAGTAATGTTACGCATCTTAATCTTTTGCCACCACAAACAAAAAATATTGAATTAGCTAGTGCCAAGGGTAACAGTTTAGATTAATCTGCAAAGAAGACGGAACTTAATGGTTTCGTTGGCATTCATAGACAGCCAAAACGCCCCAGATTAATCATGATCAAATTACGTGAATTATTAGCCCAAGTTTCTGCGATCGCCCAACTACCCGATCATGCAGCCCTTGATCAAGAAGTTAAAAGTATTTCGACTAACTCTCATACCTGCGAGCCTGGTTCGCTTTTTTTGGGAATGCCTGGAACTCGTGTGGATGGTGGTGAATTTTGGTCGAGTGCGATGGAATCTGGTGCGATCGCGGCTTTAGTCACTCCCCAAGCTTTGACCAACTATCCTGCGAGGGCTGAAGTTTGCGTGATTCCCGTGACAAATATGGTGAATGCTTGTGCAGAAATCGCCGCCGCTTTTTATGAACAACCGACTCAAAAATTAACCATGATTGGGGTAACAGGAACAAATGGGAAAACTACTACAACCCATTTAATTGAATATTTCTTATTAGCAGCAGGTCATCCAACGGCGATGTTGGGAACGCTTTATACTCGTTGGGCAGGATTTCAACAAACGGCTGTTCATACAACTCCTTTTGCGGCTGAATTACAGCAACAATTAGCAGAAGCAGTGAAAGCGGGCAATAAATACGGGGTAATGGAAATTAGTTCCCACGCACTTGCCCAGGGACGAGTTAAAGAATGTCATTTTGAAGTAGCCGTTTTTACGAATCTGACTCAGGATCATTTGGATTTTCATGAAACAATGGAAGAATATTTTGCGGCTAAAGCGTTACTTTTTGATCCTGAATATTTGCAAGGTCGCGCTGTAATCAATCAAGATGATCCCTACGGAAAACGTTTAATCGCTGGACTAAGTAAAAATACTGTCTGGTCGTATAGTGTTAATGAAAAAACGGCGGATTTTCATACCCGTGATTTGACCTATGAACCGACTGGCGTTAATGGAATTTTAGTCACTCCTGTTGGCGAAGTTGATTTTTGTTCTCCTTTGGTCGGTCAATTTAATTTAGCGAATTTGTTAGCTGCGATCGCAACTGGGCTGGAATTAGGGTTAAATCTCGAAAGAATGATAGAAGTTTTGCCCTTATTTGTGGGTGTGCCTGGACGCATGGAACGAGTTCAAATCAAGCCAGAACAAGATATTAGCGTGATTGTGGATTATGCCCATACACCCGATAGTTTAGAAAATTTACTCAAAGCCGCGCGGCCGTTTATTCAAGGCAACATGATCTGTGTCTTTGGTTGCGGTGGCGATCGCGATCGAACTAAGCGGCCTTTGATGGGAAAAATTGTCGCAGAACTCGCAGATCTCGCCGTCGTAACTTCAGATAATCCCCGCACAGAAGACCCTGAAAGAATTTTGGCTGATGTAGTAGCAGGAATTCCTTTGGGAATAGAACCTCTTGTCATCGGCGATCGCGCCACAGCCATTCATCGAGCAATTCGAGAAGCAAAATCGGGAGACGGAATTTTAATTGCAGGGAAAGGTCATGAGGATTACCAAATTTTAGGCACGGAAAAAATCCATTTTGATGACCGAGAACAAGCAAGAGAAGCTCTAATCCTGCGTTTAAGTTAAAAATTAATTCAAAAGAGTTAGAACACGGATTAAGACGGATTAAAAGATGACACAGATTTTAGTTTTTTGTGACAATTCAACTTTAAAAAATCTGTAGATTAATTAGGAGTTAGAACACGGATTAAGACAGATTAAAAGATGGCACAGATTTTAGTTTTTTGTGACAATTCAACTTTAAAAAATCTGTTAAATCCGAGTAATTAATTCAATCCGTGTTCCAATTTTTATTAATTCAATAATAATAATTCCTCTAGTAAAAGCCATCTTCACTTATCGATTAAATACTCCCGATACCAATGAGCGACTTAAAATATGCCGATATCACCCAAAAAATCATTGGCTCCTCCTTTGAAGTTCACAAATTTCTAGGTAACGGATTTCAAGAAGTTATCTATCAACGAGCATTACAGTACGAAATGCACTAGGCAGGCTTAACCTTTTTGCGTGAAATAGAACAACCCATTTATTACAAAGATTTGCCCGAACCGATTGGGACTCGCAGGGCTGATTTCGTAGTAGAAGATAAAGTTTTAGTTGAGTTAAAAGCAGTTATTCAATTGGAGGATGTCCATCTCGCTCAAGCCTTGAATTATCTAAAAGTCTATAAACTAGAAGTAGGATTGTTAATCAATTTTGGGAGCAAAAGCTTGACGTTTAAGCGTTTAATTAGGAGTTAGAACACGGATTAAGACGGATTAAGAGATGACACAGATTTTAGCTTTTTTTACGAGCAATTTAACTCTAAAAAATCCGTAAAATCAGAGTAATCAATTTAATCCGTGTTCCAAATAGGGATTTAAAAAAACAACTTGAGGCGATAAAAATGAGAGAATAAAAAATAAACCAATCTTAAAAAAATCATGGAAATCAGTGACCTTAAACGAGAAATAGAACAAATCAGTCCGCGCCTGGGGAAAGCCCAGGACTATCTTTGACCTGCCTGCTATCAACGCTCAAATTCAAGATTTAGAACAAGTCGCCGCCCAGCCCGATTTTTGGGATATTCCCGAAACAGCCCAAAAAACCCTACAAGAACTCAATGACCTTAAATTTCAACTCAGCGAATCTCAAAAATGGCATAGTCAGCTAGAGGACGTTAAAAGTATTGTTGAACTTCTGGAACTAGAAGCTGATGAATCCCTCTTTAATGAAGCTCAAACAACCCTAAATACCCTTAAACATGAATTAGACCGTTGGGAACTCCGACAACTTCTAGCGGGGCCCTACGATGCCAAAGGAGCCGTTTTAACCATTAATGCAGGTGCGGGGGGAACGGATGCTCAAGATTGGACAGAAATGTTATTGAGAATGTACACTCGCTGGGGTGAAAAACAAGGCTATAAAGTTCATCTAGCCGAACTATCAGAAGGAGATGAAGCGGGAATTAAATCTGTAACCCTAGAAATTGAAGGTAATTATGCCTACGGTTATCTCAAGGGTGAAAAGGGAACTCATCGTTTAGTCCGTATTTCTCCGTTTAATGCCAATGATAAGCGTCAAACTAGCTTTGCTGGTGTAGAAATTATGCCGATGTTGGGCGATAACTCAATTAATTTAAATATTCCCGACAAAGATCTCGAAATTACGACTTCTAGAGCGGGAGGCAAGGGGGGACAAAATGTGAATAAAGTCGAAACAGCCGTCAGAATTGTCCATTTACCGACGGGGATCGCAGTTCGCTGTACCCAAGAACGTTCCCAATTGCAAAACAAAGAAAAGGCTCTAGTTATTCTGAAGGCAAAATTATTGATTATTCTCCAAGAACAACAGGCTAATGCGATCGCCGAAATACGGGGAGATATGGTAGAAGCCGCTTGGGGTAAACAAATCCGCAATTATGTCTTTCATCCCTATCAAATGGTCAAAGATCTGAGAACTAATGTGGAAACAACGGACGTAAGTGGAGTTATGGACGGGGATCTAACCAATTTTATCGAAAACTATCTTCGGTATGCCAATCGGATCGATAATGAAACCAAATAAAAAAATGGATCAAATTCAAAAAGTTAGTTAATAATTAAAGGAAAGGAGTTCTAAGTACAAATACCGAGGGAAATATACTGACACCTTTATGACCTTGTTATTGACAGGTCGTATTTATCCTCTTACGTTTTTACAACAAATGGTTTGATATGTTAATATCATCTTTTTGAAATTATCTACATACATAAAAAACTAAAAGCCCTATGAGTGAATCTACTGTTCCTGAAACAGCCGCCCCTCCTTCAACAGAACCCCAACCCAGCTACGTCAAACTGGCAATGCGGAACATGGTTCGCAAAAAAGGCAAAGCACTGACTCACTTTTTCCTAACAACCTTGGGCTTATTCACTTTTTTAATCGGTTTGTCTTATCTGACACGCTAAGGTAATGGATTATGTCTGCTTCTTCTCTTTGTCCCGTCGCTGTCGAACTGAATCTACAGGAAGTTTATCCGTATCAAGATGACTCCCTTTTACAGCCAAAGGTGATCGCCTTAACTGACTGGCAAAATTGGCTAAAAGTTTGGTTGTCTTCATTAAACGATCAGATACCTGAAGCAGACGCGTATGAATTAACCTTAAGATTAACTGATAATGCCGAAATTCAAGAGTTAAATACTCAATATCGGCAACAGAATCAGCCCACAGATGTATTGGCATTTGCGGCACTAGAAGCAGAAATTCCTGTTTTTACGCCTACTGATCCAGAACCACTTTATCTAGGAGATATTGTTATTTCTGTGGAAACTGCGGCCCGACAAGCACAACAAAACAATCATTCTTTAACTATTGAACTTGCTTGGTTGGCCTCTCACGGATTACTTCATCTTTTGGGTCGTTTGATTTGACCGACATCAAATTGTGGCTGCGCCCGCGACTGCACCAAGGAGGACCGGACTTTTTTGGCGGCTCGATTACCAATTGGTCGTTCTTGTTTTTTCACTGCGCTCGTGCTGTTGGCGGCGTT
>JANNLO010000008.1:0-3503 GCA_031396835.1 Snowella sp. SOY_38_metabat_116 | reverse complement strand
ATTCTCATTATGAGAATGATTCTCATGAATCTATCGCTTTACAATGCCTGAAACCCTTATTCTATCGTTGACCTGTTTAACTGTATTGGTAAATTTGACAAGTTTTTATAGTACAAATGTTTTAAAATGAGAATTGCTGCATACTCAGGTTAGACAACCCGATAATTCCTATAATAGAGTAGAATCGGAAAGGAGAATTTTTAGAACATCATTCAAACATCAATGATCAAGTTACGCTTAAAACGTTTTGGCAAGAAAAGAGAAGTCAGTTATCGTATCGTTGCGATGAACAGCACCAGCCGTCGAGATGGCCGTCCCTTAGAAGAATTGGGCTTTTATAATCCCAGAACCGACGAAACCCGCTTAGATGTCCCCAATATCATCAAACGTCTCAAACAAGGTGCCCAGCCCACCGAGACAGTTCGTTCTTTGCTCAGAAAAGCTCAAGTTTTTGAACAGTTAAATGCCTAAACCAAGAGTCTTGTCTGCCCCGCCCCTGCCTAAAGGCCCGAATTATGCCGAACTCATTCGATTTTTAATTCAACCACTTCTAGAATCCCCAACGGATTTGAGTGTGGATTGTGAACAAGCGAACGAAAGAAAACGGGTCTGGCTTCGCATGGCTTTTGAAGAAACGGATAAAGGACGGGTCTATGGTCGCGGAGGACGCAATTTCCAAGCGATTAGGGCTGTATTAGAAACGGCTGCAGCTACCGTCGGTCAGACGCTTTATCTGGATATTTATGACGGCGATCGCCTTAATGGAGAAAATTCTTCTACCCGAAGACGAACTTCTTATGGAGAAACAAACGAACCTGGGAAGTTTAGCCGACGCAGACCCCGTTCCCGTCCGACCACAGAATCCAATTATTCTGCTTAAGTTTTTCAGATAGTTGACTAGAGTTAAGAATTTATTATTAATTGGCTCGGTTTCCATCAGGTGATCGAGTTTTTTAATTTAAGTTCAGGATTAATTAAAAGCTGTCGCATTTTTCCATTTTGTTTTTCTTGTGTGACTGATCACGATTTTTTAATAAAAAGTTTTCAGAATTCAATTACAATAATCTTTGGCTTTTGTCTCAGTAAGTTCTCGAAGTTAAAGAAATATGCGACAATAAAATTATCCTTAAAAATCTTTTGGGTGCGTAGCTCAGTGGATAGAGCATCCGCCTTCTAAGCGGACGGTCGTAGGTTCGATCCCTACCGCACCCGTAATGCAAATTATTAATTCAAAAAAAGAAGTAGAAAGCTTTTTCGTTTATCTACCAAGCTTTAATTACTTCTATCTATCCATAGATAAGTTAGTCCAAATTTTTGTATGATTTCTAGTTCAACTTACTCACAATCTATTGATGACCAATTAAGATTTTTGTTTAAAAATTAAGGCTGAATTTAAGGAGTTCTGTGACTTAAAACGTCTAGTAGATTGAAAAAACTTGTGTCTGTAAGTGTTTTCTGTCAAGGAGTTCAGTTTTTTGCTGAAAAAGTGACAATTAAGTTAGTATTTGGCAATCTTTGAGTGATTAAACTCATTCCGACAAAAAATGTCTAATCGTTGTCCCAACATTCTGAGGAAATTAAATCTCCAACTTGATCCCGTAGTAAAAAATCACTCCGTTCTAATTCACATTCCACACAGACCCACTCACGAGCGGGAATATATTGACAAAGAACATAAATAGGTTGTTGACGACTGACGATCCCAGTTTGCACTAATTGACGAACTTCATCTTTGATCATGTTAAGAGAATAACTAAAAGATGAAGGAATGGCGGGCAGAGTAGCAATACTCATAGATAAATACCTAAGCAATTAATAAAGCTTACTGACTAATATACTCTAACTTAAGAGAAACCAAAAGAGGTAGTTGACTGTATTATAGGTTACATTTTTTAAAATTCCTTTTAGCCCTTAGAGAATAAGGATTGATTAAATAGTTAAAAAATAATTACAATTCTTTAAAGTCTAGTGAGGTTAAGAATTCTTACTATTTTGAGGGAGAATAGGCATGGATATAATGTATTTCCTGCATCGCCTGAGAAATGATTTTTAAGGTTCACTTTTTCCCCAGAGTGCCAGTCCTCCGCCTTTTCCCCTAGCCGCGAGAAGTTGGGGATTTATTACGAAATAAGCAAAAAAAGCTTGTTGGGCTATATTTTTTTGATAAAAGCTGTCTTCGCTGGCTTTACCTCCTCGGATATAGCCGTCATAAAGAGTGATTCCCAAAATCTGAATACGTATTTGGGTGAAGTCAAAGGCCAATAAATTCTTTTTACTCAAAAATTTTGCTGGGCCTCTGACTGATAAACGAACGGTTCCCACTTGAACAATGTTATCAATTTGTCCGCGATCGCCTTCTGTTAACTGAAACCGAATCTCAATTTTTATGCCCGCAAAAAGATAACGTCCCGCACCTAAGATAATTCCCGCGCGATTTTTGGCTTTTTTTGTACCTGTAATAAAACAGAGTCGCCAAGTTCCAACTAAGTCCGCAAAACTAGGGGATGACTTTTGGTAACGGGCTTCTTTTTCGAGATCCAGCAGGGCATTAACCAGTTCTATCGCAGGAGGTTTGCTGACTCCACGTTTGAGGATGGCTTGGGCGGCTTGTTGCAAAATTGAAAGTGATGAGTTCATAGAAAATCTAGGTTAAAGCAGCGATTGAAACTTTTGCAGCTATTTGTTGGGCGATCGCCGTTAAAGCCTTAGCCGATGCCGAATTAGGATCAGCTACCACAATAGGAATGCCCTTATCTCCGCCTTCTCTGAGGGAAATTTCTAAAGGAATACAGCCTAACAAGGGAATATTCAGTTCCTTGGCGGTTTTTTCTCCTCCTCCTGAACCAAATAAATCATAGGTTCGCTCAGGCAAATCAGGCGGAATGAAATAACTCATATTTTCTACAATCCCTAAAACTTTAACGCCCATTTGTTGGAACATTTTTAGGCCACGACGCGCATCTAAAAGTGAAACTGTTTGGGGAGTTGTCACAATCACGGCTCCTGCCATCGGCACCGCTTGGGAAAGCGTGTTGCAGGAACCGGCGCTCAGTAAAACCCAGATCGCTTTCGTCTACGCCGGCGACCTTTGGAGCGTTGCCCGCGCGGGGGGCGACGCAGTGCGATTGACGAGCGGCGCTGGTTCGGAATCCGACCCGGCTTTTTCGCCGGACGGAGCGCACATCGCCTTTACGGGCGAGTATGACGGGAATGTCGATGTCTTTGTGATCCCCGCGGGCGGCGGCGTGCCCAAACGGCTGACCTTTCACCCGGCCGTGGACCGCGTGATGGGTTGGAGCCCAGATGGCAAGCGGATCCTCTTCAGTTCCCCGCGCACGGCTTACTCGCGCTTCAACGAGATGTTCAGCGTGGCGGTGGACGGCGGCGTCGAGGACAAACTGCCACTGCCTTCCGGGTATGAGGCGTCGTATGCGCCGGATGGGCAGTCGATTGCCTATGAACCCACGGCCAAGGCTTTTCAAATGTGGAAGAAGTACCGGGGC
>JANNLO010000312.1:0-54256 GCA_031396835.1 Snowella sp. SOY_38_metabat_116 | reverse complement strand
AGGATAAAGCGCGTAACTCTGAAAGACCATCGCAATATCCCGTTCTTTTGGAGGAATATTATTGACAACGCGATCGCCAACCGAGATATTACCGCCCGTGACCTCTTCCAAGCCCGCAATCAACCTCAAGAGCGTACTTTTGCCGCAACCCGATGGGCCCACCAATACCATAAATTCTCCATCCTCAACAGTGAGATTAATGGAACGCAGAACGTTAATTGGACTGGATGAATTACGCTTAGATTCTGGGTTAGCAGTATTAGAATTTTTCTCAAGATTCGGACTGGAAGAGATTAAATTTCCATTCTGACTCGGAAAACTTTTATAGAGATTCTCGACAACAACCTTAGCCACGCTTAAATATTGGGATATTTTAGTTTCAAACATAGTATCATACGCTATCTGCAACAAAACTCAAGTATTCAGTGAAGCAATTTAGCCGCGAATAAAGTGTAAGGTTAATAATGCCGATTTAGAATTGATGTGAGAAGTTGTGTCTGATTCCCCCAAAGTCTCTCGTTCCCTGGCTAATATTGCTGGAATTGTCGCGATCGCAACCCTGATTAGCAAAGTTTTTGGATTAGTACGTGAACAAATTATTGCTGCTGCTTTTGGTGTTGGTGCAGTAGTTAATGCCTATTCCTATGCCTATGTCATCCCTGGATTTTTGTTGATCCTACTAGGCGGAATCAATGGCCCTTTTCATAGTGCTTTAATTAGTGTCTTGTCAAAACGAGATAAATCCGAAGCTGGGCCCTTAGTTGAAACCGTCACAACTTTAGTGAGTAGTATTCTGCTGATTGTAACTATTGTTTTAATTATTTTTGCCAGCACTTTTATTAATCTTTTGGCTCCAGGTTTAGATCCTCATTCCAAAGCGATCGCCGTTCAGCAGTTACAAATTATGGCTCCTTTAGCCTTACTTGCGGGATTAATTGGGATTGGTTTTGGTGCTTTAAACGCCGCCGATCAATATTGGCTTCCCAGTATTAGCCCTCTACTTTCTAGTATTACTGTGATTCTTCCTTTGGGAATTGCCCTTGTCTATTTTGGCCCTAAATTAAACACTCCTCAATACGCTCTATTCGGTTCTTTGTTATTAGCAGGTGGAACGATGGCGGGTGGGGTTTTGCAATGGTTATCTCAAATTGCAGCCCAAAGTAAAGCAGGTATGGGAAAACTCCGATTACGCTTTGACTGGAAAACTCCAGGCGTTAGTGATGTGATGAAAGTAATGATTCCTGCCACTTTATCTTCAGGAATGCTCTATATCAATGTTTCTACCAATCTCTTTTTTGCTTCTTTTATTGAAAATGCGGCAGCTTCTATGCGTTATGCCAACTTTATTGCCTTGACTCCTTTGGGAATTATTTCTAATATGATTTTAGTTCCTTTTATGCCTATTTTCTCAAGATTAGCTTCTCCTGAAAATTATCCTGAACTCAAGATTAGAATACGCCAAGGTTTATTGCTTACTGCCTTAACAATGTTACCTTTGACGGCCATTTTTATGGGTCTTTCTGCGCCGATTGTTCGCCTTATTTATCAACGTGGAGCTTTTAATGCTGATGCTTCTCGTGATGTTATTCCCGTCTTAATGGTCTATGGAGCAGGAATGTTTTTCTATTTAGCTAGAGATGTATTAGTGCGAGTTTTTTATGCCTTAGAAGATGGTAATATTCCTTTCCGTGTGAGTGTTGTCAACATTTTTCTGAATGGGTTACTCGACTTTCTTTTTTACAAGCCTTTGGGTACTCCAGGTTTAGTTTTAGCAACCGTTGGTGTTAATGTTATTTCCATGATTATTTTTCTTGTGATTTTAAATCGTCGTCTTCATGGTTTACCTTTTGGTGAGTGGTCACTGGCATTATTAAGTTTGACAGGTATCAGCGCGATCGCAGGAATTGCGGGTTGGGGAGCTAATTGGCAACTAGAAAAAGTATTGGGTACTGGTAATTTAGTTTTAGAATTATTACAATTAGCCCTATCTTGTGGCGTTGTTGTGGGAATTTTTAGTTTACTCGCCATACAATTAAAATTACCTGAAGTGGGTTTATTAACAGAACGTATTACTAAAAAAATCAAGAAATCCTAATCTTTAATTATCTAAAAAGAGGAAAATTTATTCGTGTTAGATCTTAAACAAATTCGTGATAATTTCAGTTTTATTGAAGAAAAATTAAACAGTCGTAAAAGTACGGCTGAATACAGTGAAACTTTGCAAACAATTTTAAAATTAGACCAGCAACAACGAGAATTAGAAGTAACTCGTACTCAGTTAAATGCCCGCAGTAATGAAATTGGAAAATTAGTCGGTCAAAAAAGTCGTCAAGAAGAAAATCTAGATGAAGTTGAAGCCTTAAAAATAGAAGGTCAAACTATTAAAAATCAAGTCGCTGAATTAGATCCTCAAGAAAAAGATCTTAAAAGTAAATTAAGACATTTATTATTACAATTACCCAATTTACCCAGTGATTCTACACCTGTTGGCAATGATGAAAGAGAAAACATTGAAATTCGTCGTTGGGGCGATGAATATTTACCAAATAATCCCAATATTTTGCCCCACTGGGAAATAGGAGAAAAGCTCGGAATTATAGATAATAAAAAAGCAGTGAAAGTTGCCCAAAGTCGCTTTATCAGCTTGATTGGAGCAGGAGCAGCCTTAGAAAGAGCATTAATTAACTTCATGTTAGATAGCCAAATTAATGCGGGTTATTTAGAAGTTTTGCCCCCTATTTTAGTTAATAGTAATTCTCTAGAAGGAACGTCCCAACTTCCTAAATTTGCTGAAGATCTTTTTCAATGTAAAGATGATGATTTGTGGTTAATTCCCACAGCAGAAGTTCCTGTAACAAATCTTTATCGAGATGAAGTTTTAGAAGCCGATCAATTACCCATTAAACATTGTGCTTATACTCCTTGTTTTCGCCGAGAAGCAGGTAGTTATGGACGAGATACTAAGGGATTAATTCGTTTACATCAATTTAATAAAGTTGAGTTAGTCAAACTCGTTAAACCTGAAAATTCAGAGAGTGAACATGAGGCTTTAGTCCACAATGCAGAAGCCATTTTACAAGCTTTAAAATTACCTTATCGTGTGCTGGAATTATGTACAGGAGATTTGGGTTTTGGGGCTGCAAAATGTTATGACTTAGAGGTTTGGCTGCCTTCTTCAGAAGCTTATCGAGAAATTTCAAGCTGTTCTAATTTCTATGATTTTCAAGCACGAAGAGCTAACATTCGTTTTAAAGAAAAAGGCAAAAAAGGAACTCAATTTGTCCACACTTTAAATGGTTCGGGGTTAGCTGTTGGGAGAACAATGGCCGCGATTTTAGAAAATTATCAACAACCTGATGGAACCATTAAAATTCCTGAGGTTTTACAACCCTATTTGAGACGCGAGATTTTATAAAAAACTCAATTCTCAATAATTTTCACTTGCCGCGATCGCGATCGCCCTTGGAAAAATTATGTGTTCCTGAATTTGAATACGAGCTTGAAGCGTTTTTGGTGTATCGTCGGCTAAAATCGGCACAACTGCTTGAGCAATAATCAGCCCATTATCCACTTCTACACTGGCAAAATGTACCGTACAGCCCGTCACCTTGACTCCTGCCGTTAATGCTTGTTCTACAGCGCGAATTCCCCTAAAACTGGGCAATAAACTGGGATGAATATTAATTACTCGTTGGGCAAAGGCAGTTAATAAAACGGGTGTGATAATCCGCATCCAACCTGCCATAATCACCCATTCTACGTCATAATCTTTGAAAATTGAGATAATTTGTTCATCTAAAGCTTCTCGTGTCGCAAAGTCTCGATGATTGATTAACGCACTAGGAATTTGATATTTATCAGCTTTTTCTTTTACTTTCGCTTGAGGATTGTTATAAATTACGATCTCGATCTTGGCATTTAATTCTTGCCGTTTAATCGATTCCGCGATCGCCGCAAAATTAGTGCCACTTCCTGAAGCCATGATTCCCAACTTGAGCGTTTTTTTTAGCCGTAGCTGCTCCCAAGAAACATCAGGAACAATAAAACTAGGGAACAAATCAGTAGAAGAGAACATTTTTAATAGACCTTTTGCGTAAATATTATATGTTACATTAAATAGTCTTCTGAAATAGGTTTTATCGGGTCGGTTACTTGAATTTACCATATAAAAAAGGAAATACAATCGTTGGTTCTATGATTATTCTTTAACAACCGATATCATCAGTCTTTCCTCCTCTAATCTTTAGTCACAGATCGCATTATTTACCAATTATCTTATGTCGAATAATCGTTACCAAGATTTTAATTATCTCCTGTCTAAAATCAATAAAGTGTTTATTTTTTTAGAGCGTCCCCAAGTTCAAATTCAGCTATTTGCGATCGCAGGAATAATCTTTTTTTCTATTATATTTTATCATTTTATTTGGCATCGGCTCAAGCAAAAATTTTCTTATTTATTAATACTTTGGAAAGTAGATAAACCAATTCGAGATCAACGATATGGTTTTGTTTTAATTAGTTATTTGACCTTACCAATTTTTAATATTTTAGGAATTTACTTAATCTTAAAACTTTGGCAGTCCCAAGATTTTATTGATGGTTTACTCAACTTTGGTCTAGAAATTGCCATTTTTTATCTTGGCTACCGCATCTTTTTTGCCAGCTTATTCCTGCTATTTTCTCCCAGAATTGTGCGGAAATATCAGCTTTCTTTTGGTTTTCCGATTTTAATTATTATTGTCTTAGCGAAGGCTATTAGTCTAACTGAAAATTTACAGAATATATTAGCAATTAATATATTAAATTTATTCGGTAGTCCTGTCAGTTTAGGCGGGATTATCTTGAGTTCTATTGGGCTTTATCTTTGGTGTGTCGGCGTAGGAATTTTTCAATATCTTTTATTTAAATTAATGACCATAGACAAGCGTTTAGAAACAGGCTCAGCCCAAGCAAGCTTACTTTTAATTCGCTACTTTTTGATAGGCTTAGGTATTGTTTTAATCTGTGGTTATGTTGGTTTTAATCCGACTGCATTTGCCGCTATTACAGGGGGATTGTCGGTTGGTTTAGGATTTGGCTTAAAAGAAGTTTTTAGTAATTTTATTAGCGGTATTTTCCTACTATTTGAAGGAGTTTTGCGACCAGGAGATTTAATTAGTATTGACGGAAATACGGCTGAAATTAAAAAGCTTGGTATTCGAGCAACGACAGTAAATGTTATCAAAGATAATTCTGAAAAAATTATTCCTAATCAAACGTTTTTTACCGATGTTTTAACAACTTTTACAGGTAGTGATCGCATTATCAGAAATTCACTCGCGATCGGAGCAAGTTATGATGCAGATCCCCAAAAAGTAATCACTATTCTTTTAAAATTAGCAGAAGATAATGCTCATATTCTCAAAATTCCTAAACCTTTAGCTTTTTTAATTGAATTTGCAGACTTTAGTATTAACTATGAATTAACTTTTTATTTAGATGATCCTACTATTGGCAAAACTATAAAAAGCGATCTCAGTCGTCAACTTTGGCACAAATTCGCTGAAAATGGTATCGAAATTCCCTTTCCCCAACAAGATATTCATATCCGTAGTAGCGTTATTTTTGAACCTAAAAAATTACAGGAATAATTTATAATAAAGAACAAAAAAAACTATCCAACTAACATCACAAAAACATCTTCATTTGTTTCAATTACCTGCTCTTTTAAAGGTAAACGAGCGAGACAATTAGTCTGAGCCAAATTAATTAAATTTCCTGAACTATGCATCCCAGAAACTACTTGAAATTCTGCATTTCCTGATGAATCCCAACTAATTTTTCCCCACAAATAAGTTTCTCGTTTACTATCAGGCTTGAGAGAACTTTTTGTCTTTGCTTTAATAAAAATGGGTTGCCAAGATTGAGCTAAACCCGACAATTTTTTCAGCGCAGGTTGCACAAAACGCCAACAACTCACCAACGCGGAAACAGGATTACCAGGTATCCCAAAATAAATACAGCCATTGGCAAACTTCGCAACGGTTAAAGGTTTACCTGGTTTGATTGCCACACTACGAATCAGGATTTCTCCGCCTAATTCCGCCAATAATTCCTCAACATAATCATAATCGCCCACAGAAACTCCACCCGTTGAAAGGACTATATTTGCCTCATTAATTGCTTGATTCATGGTTTTTCGTAGGCGATCGCGTTCATCGGGAACAATGCCAAAATTGAGAGGAATAGCTCCTTGTCCTTGCACAAAAGCCGTTAGTGCCAACTGATTAGAATCAATAATTTGTCCAGGTTCTAGAGTTTGATTCGGTGAAATAAGTTCATCGCCAGTTGAAAAAATCGCAACACGCGGCAGACAATAAACCTTAATTTGAGTCTTTTGTGCCGTCGCTAAAATTGCCATTTCAGGTACTTGGATTTTCGTTCCAGCTAATAATAATAATTCACCTGCTTGGGCATATTCTCCCTTTTTACGAACAAACATTTGGGAATTAGTTGGTGCAATAAAAATTGAAACTTGATCACCTTTTTTTTCGGTATTTTCTTGCATCACAATAGTGTCGGCTCCGTTGGGTAACATTGCCCCCGTAAAAATCCGAGCTGCCTGATGCGATCGCAGATTTAATTGAGGTTTACGGCCTGCTGAAATTTCTTCAATAATAGTTAAAACCACTGGTTGATCGGGATTTGCCGATTGCACATCCTCAAATTTCACCGCATAGCCATCCATGGCTGAATTATCCCAATAGGGGAAATCTAAAGCACTCCTAACCGACTCAGCTAACACTCGATTAAAAACTTTTTCTAAGGCTAAAATTTCTGTTTGGTGGAGGGGAGAAATTGCTTCTAAAATCAGAGATTCCGCTTGTTCAACAGATAACATTGTTTTCAAATTTAAAGTTTAGTTGAAAGATTAAATTACCTTTATTTTATAGATCCTAATTTCTCTAATACTTTTTTGTCTAATCCATAAGACCAACGATACTTCACACTTTCATGCTGATATCGACTAACTGTTTTCTTTAGATTTTCTATTTCCTGAATAATATTTATCAAATCATTTTCTGTTTTGACTTGTATAAGCTTGTCTGCCATCTGAGAATAATATCTAGCAATTACTTCTGCTTCTTCCCTTGTTGCGTTGTGATCATGACAATAGTGAAGAATTTTATCTGGCATAGCTTGAAAATAAGAAGCTAAACCTTTTATTAACGCTAAATCTAATTCGTCTAACCATTTAGAACTATTGTCGCGATCTTTTACAGTAGATGAAGTAACTGAACTGGATTGAGAAGTTCTTTTAGAGGCAAAAGATAACGTATTAGAATTTACTTTTTCTGATAAATCACGATCAAATTTTATTTTTTCATCCCTTATTTTAATTGCTGCTACTAAACCACTATTACGATAAATTGGCCAAATTTCTCTATATTCTCCATAATTAGTAACAAGGTTCCAAATTTCTTCATCAGGAATATTAAGATCATGAACTAAAGGAGAATTAGTTAGTTGATAATTATCTTGCTCTGAAGCGGAAGAAGGTTTGACGAACCAGTTTTTTATATTTTGTAAGATAGATAGTATCATTTAGCTTCCTTTATTTTTCACTAAATATAAGCTTACTTTACCCCAAAATAGATTTAAATAGCCCGATTGGATTGTCTTCGTTGCACGTTCAAACCTATAATCCTATTTACAATACTATAATCCTATTTAAAATTACGGATTGAGAACGCGATCGCGAGTCATGAGTCGGTAAAAGCTTCATCAAAAAGCTCGCTTAACGTATCATAAAAACCCCATCCAGTTTCAGAAGCATCATTGACAATTTTTTGGCAACGTTTCTGAAAGGGAGATTTTAAATCATTCTGACCGATCAACTTAACCGCTTTCTCAAACATTCCTTCCATGCTGAGATAAAACGCTTCTTCAATATCTCCATATTTATTAGTAAATTTTACGCCTTGTTCCACATAAAAGAGCATAATATCAATCAAGCTGTCAGAAGATCGGCAAATCTTTTTATAATCAGCAATTGCTTTTTTTGCGATCGCAAGTCTACCCTTCCCAAAACCACGAGTAGGAAAAAACTCATTTTCAATCACCTTTTTATACTTAGCGATGATTTGTGTTTCAGATTGAGGTAAAAGTTTAACCTGATAATAATCTTTAATAGTGGGAAATCCCTGATAAATTTCGATAATGTCTTTTTCTAAATCTGCTTTAGAACACTCTTTAAAATATTTTTTGAGAATGGTTAGCGTTAGGGGTTGAGAAGTCATAATAATTGTAATTTTTGAATAGTCATCAATTATAATTGTAAAAATAATAAAATAGAAATGACTTATTTTAAAGATTATGAAAAGACTTTTTGATCAAACAGTGTAGGTGGTGATTATAGACACTTTATAAAAAAATATTATAAGAAATTTGACCAATAGACCTTTTCTGATTAACTATTAAGAATGAATGCTACTTGGACGCGATCGCACATTTTAGATTTGGCCGATTGGACTGCCTCTGAATATGACATTATCTTACAAACCGCCTCTAGTTTTCGGGAAGTGTTAGCTGGGCGCACGAAAAAAGTACCCGCTCTTCAGGGACAAGTGGTAACAAATCTTTTTTTTGAACCCTCGACCCGCACTCGCAGTAGTTTTGAATTAGCGGCCAAACGTCTTTCGGCAGATGTGATGAACTTTACACCCAGCAGTTCTTCTTTAACGAAGGGCGAAACTATTTTAGACACTGCTAAAACTTATCTCGCGATGGGAACCGATATTATGGTAATTCGCCATCAACAAGCGGGAGTTCCTCAATTTATCGCCTCAGAAATGGATCGTTTGGATACTGGAATTAAAGTCTTAAATGCAGGAGATGGACAGCACGAACACCCTTCCCAAGCATTGTTAGATTTATACACAATTTGTACCTTATTAGATTACGAAAAACCTAATATAGAACTTTTAAAAGGCAAAAAAATTGCCATTGTGGGCGATATTCTCCATTCCCGTGTGGCACGTTCTAATATTTGGAGTTTGACCGCAGCAGGAGCCGATGTACATTTAGTGGGGCCACCGACGCTTTTGCCAACTTTATTTTCAGGAATGAAGGACGCGAACCACACAGGAAATTTAACCCTTCATTGGGAATTAG
Source organism: Snowella sp. SOY_38_metabat_116 (assembly GCA_031396835.1). Lineage (GTDB taxonomy): Bacteria > Cyanobacteriota > Cyanobacteriia > Cyanobacteriales > Microcystaceae > Snowella. Next base: position 45,103 of record JANNLO010000312.1, on the reverse strand, counting down.
AAACTGCTTTAGTGAATGCGGATTTTGTGATGGCGTTAAGGTTACAAAAAGAACGGATGACCGCTCATTTGTTGCCTAGTTTGCGGGAATATCATCAACGCTATGGCATTACCCGCGATCGCCTCAAATCTTGTAAACCTGAAGTTAAAGTCTTACATCCAGGTCCTGTTAACAGAGGGGTAGAAATCAGTTCCGATTTAATGGACGATTCCCAATTCAGCCTAATTCAGCAACAGGTAACCAGTGGTGTCGCCGTTCGCATGGCTTTGTTATATCTGATCGGGACTTCTGAAGATAATTAGTTTTTTCTAGCAATTGTGAATTAATTATTTTTCAACTTTGTGGTTTTTTTTCTTGGTAAAATAGACCGAGCTACGGCTAAAATTTTAAATTTTCTAGTATTAATTTAATTGCTATTAATGAAAATCTTTTTTTTCGGTACGCCTGAATTTGCTGTTCCGACCTTAGAAAAATTATTGAGTGATCCCAAATTTGAAGTTCTAGGTATTATTACTCAACCTGATAAACGACGGGGACGGGGAAATCAATTAACACCTTCTGCGGTCAAACAAGTTGCGATCGCCCATTCTCTTCCTATTTGGCAACCCACACGACTAAAAAAATCCGTTGAAACCCTAGAAATCCTCAAAAATTCAGCAGCAGATGCGTTTGTTGTCGTTGCTTATGGGCAATTATTATCGCCTGAAATCTTAGCAATGCCCAAATTAGGTTGTATTAATGTTCACGGTTCAATTTTACCTAAATATCGAGGAGCAGCACCTCTGCAATGGAGTCTTTATCACGGAGAAGTAGAAACAGGCGTTACAACAATGTTAATGGATGAAGGAATGGATACGGGAGCGATGTTATTAAAAGCTTATACGCCTATTCAATTATTAGATAATGTAGATCAAATTGCTAATACTTTAGCTCAAAAAGGAGCGGATTTATTAATCGAAACATTACATCAATTAGCAGATCATTCAATTAAACCTATTTCCCAAAATGGCGAAGAAGCAAACTATGCTCCCCTCATTCAAAAAACAGATTTTGACATAGATTGGTCACGTTCTGCTTGGCAAATTCACAATCAAGTTCGGGGATTTTTTCCTAATTGTTTTACCCAATTTAGAGGACAGTCTCTTAAAATTTTCGCAACGATTCCCCTCGGTAATTCTTATTGGCCTCAATTGCCACCTGAACTTAAAAAATTGGAATCCCATGCCTCAAATCTTGCTATATTATCAGGACGAACAGGAGAAATTGTTAGTATTCTAAAAAACTTTGGCCCAGTCATACAAACAGGAGATGGATTATTATTAATAAAAGAAGTTCAATTAGCAGGAAAACCGCCGCGATCGGGTTGGGATTTTGTTAATGGAATGCGATTATTAGCAGGTGAATTGTTGAGTAAAATATAAATTTATCTGTCCAAAAATAGACAATTAAACTCCCTTTAAAGCCTGAAAATCAAGCAAAATGATGATTTATAAAAGCTATGATTGTTTGTTGAAGATCCGCTTGCGGTTGGGTTCCATCTAATGTTAATAATAAACCTAAATAAGCTTTAAAAATTTGTTCATAGTTCTGACTTACTTGAGTTAGCTTTTTCTCTTCTTCATAACATTCTCTTTGCGCCCGTTCTGCAATACGAGTCATAGCAACTTCAACAGGAATATCCAAATAAATTACTAAATCAGGATTAGGAAAAGCTTGATTTAAACGACTAACAAAATCAGATTCTGCTTGAGTATCGCAATTATAAGCCAAAGAAGAAAAATAATAGCGCGGTGTAATTACATGAGCATGATCTTGATTAATTAATTTAAAAACGCCGTCATCATTATTATATAAATGATAATGTCTATCTGCTGCAAACAAATAAGCCATTTGTTGTTCAAAATGTTGTTGATTTTGAAACGAAATGATCGATTTTTGCATCGCTTCTCGAATCAGTTTTCCGATCAGTCCAGTAGAAGGTTCAGGACTAATAATCGACGGCTCTCCTATCTGAATTAAATATTCTTTTAAACGTTCAGCTTGAGTCGTTTTTCCAGAGCCATCTATACCTTCAAAAACAATAAATAAGGGTTTCATTTGGGGTGAACAAAAGTTTTATTTTTTCTGAGTTTACCCTATAATTAGGAGCAGATAATTTTGAAAAGCCATTGAGACCACAATGCCATTGTTCACCACTGGAAAAGGATTCATCCGTGCGTTAGAAAAATCTGGCGCGTTAGCCATTTATGCTCCCTTAGAAGGCGGTTATGAAGGCCGCTATCAACGTCGATTACGGGCTACGGGCTACACAACGTTATCCTTAACTTCTAGAGGATTGGGTGATTTAGGAGCTTATTTAACTCAAATTCATGGTATTCGTCCCGCCCATCTCGGCAAAAAAAATATTGGTCAAGAGGGAGCAGTAGGCCCAACTTATTTTGTGCCACCGATCGCCACTTATCAAGTAGAAAATCTTCCTCCCCAATCCAAGGGATTAGTCCTTTGGATGTTAGAAGGCTTTGTTTTGTCTAAAACTGAAGTGCAATATCTCATTACCTTGACTCAACAAGACCAAAAAATCAAAGTTATTCTAGAAATGGGTGGCGATCGCGCTTTTCGTTGGGAAACTTTGGCAACTTAGATAAAAATTAATTTCTAATTAGACTCTAGAAATGTTATTGATGATTACTTTTCTACTGATTTAGAACATTATCATTTCACTTATTTTACTTACTTTTCTAACCAAAGAGATTGTGTTTTAAGTATCATCATTTTTCCAGATTGTGGATGTTGAAAACGCAGTTCTTTGGCATGAAGATATAGTTGATTATTGTTATCTAAAATGCCGTATAAGCGATCGCCTAGAATCGGAATTCCTAAACCTTGAGAATCAGCCGCATGAACTCGCAGTTGATGGGTTCTACCTGTTAAGGGAATAAACTCAATTTGAGTATAATTAGCTTTGTAGGAAATCACACGAAAGCTTGTAAAACTGGGCTTTCCCCGTTGCCAATCGACAGTTTGATAAGGTCGTTTTGTTGGATCTCCCCAAAGAGGTAAATTAATTATTCCTGTTTTAATTATTAGTTTTCCCGCTAAAATCGCATCATAAATTTTATAAATCTTTCGTTGTTCAAATTGTTGACTGAGGTGACGATAACTCTCTAAATTACGAGCTAATAATAAAATCCCAGAGGTATCTTGATCTAGGCGATGAACGGGACGCAAATTCATTCCGTCGGGCAACAAATTTCGCAATCGACTTAAAACACTATCACTATTATTTTGATAACGTCCAGGCACAGAAAGTAATCCTGATGGTTTATTAATTGCTATTAAGTATTCGTCTTCATAAAGAATCGGCAGAGAATAGTCTGAAATCTGAGTAATATTATTAAATTTAGCCAATCCTGACAATAAAAAGCCCATTATCGGCTGACAGCGTTCTGCACAAGCTCCATAAAATTTTCCTTGCACCTTATTTCCAAATTCGCTTCCCCACCAAAATTCCGCGATCGCCAAAGGTTTAAATCCATGAATTGCCGCATAATGCAGTAATTTGGGCGCACAACACTCTCCTGTTCCTGTGGGCAAACCTTGGGGCATTAACCGTTGCAAAGAAAGAGAATTTCCCGCAAAATTAGTCAGAGAATAGGTGCAGTGCATTTGTTGTTGCAATTGACGCGATAAAAATTTACGTTCTTGTTTGAGTTTTTGTATTTCTTGATCTGCGTTTTTAATAATAAATTGTAGAGGTTTTAAGCATTCATCTCGTTGGTTTTTAAGTCGACGTTTTTCTATTCCATCTCGTTTACTTTGTTCATCTAAATCATTTAATTTATTAAATAAATCTTGATCTTGGGAATTTAAAAATAAAAATTCTCGTTGTTGTTTTCGCTCTTGTTTTCGGTGAGAATGAAGCAAATTTAAGGCGGCTAAATGTTGACTAAAATCTTTATTTAATATTTCATATTTTTCTCGCTCTGAAATAAATTGTAAGCTTAAAATCCTTTGTTTAATTTGTTCTAATTGGGCTAGAGTTTGCTTTTCTAGAAACATTAATTGCTCTTTTTGGGGAATAGAAGGAACCCAACCTTCTTTATCTGCCTGACCTTGTAATAATCCTGAAAAAGCTTTTAATATTTTCTTTTCTCCATTAGTTTCAACTAATAAAACTCCATACATTTTTCCTTCTTGTGAAAAGCTAGAATCTTCTGCTAACTTCTTCATTAATTCAACCGCGATCACTTCTACTTCAAGAGTTCGGGGCAATTGTAATAACTTTCCTGTTTGGGGACAATAACCTTGATACCAATGAGTAACGGTATTTTTATCAAAATTGTTAATCTGATTTAAATGATCAGAAAGTGAATGAAACATAATTCTAATAAATATTATTAAGTCTGACAATCTCGATTGTTATTAATATTTTCAATAAAAAAAGTTAAATATATTATGAATTTATTGCCTTTATTTTTTGCTAGATATTGATTTCAAGATTTAACTATTAGTTGGATTAAGAAAAGCTAAAAACATTAAATCACTCAGTTAAATGGTAGATTAAACAAAGGATAAATATCTTAACAGATTAGATTTTTTCTTAGCGTCAACTTGATTACGAATAATTGCTATTATTGGGTTTGTTAAATTGACGGTATCATCATCTCAATAATCATTATAGACTTAAGTTTGAGCGAATGATAAACACTCGTAAAAATCTTGTATTATTTGAGTAATTGTCATTATTAATTAAAATTTAGTTGTAGTTAATTATAGACAAGTTTTCAGTAGAAAGGTAACATCGTCTTCTGGCAAGCTATTGTATTTTTATCGCTTGAAATTACCCAGCATCCAAGATTTTTTTAAATTATCTTTGGAACAAATACCTTAATATTTATCTTTAATTTATATTTTTTACTATGTCGATTGAACTATCAATAATTGTCCCTATCTATAACGAAGCGGGTAATCTTGACTATTTGTTTGAACGTTTGCTTGGTGTTCTAAACAGTTTGAATATGAATTATGAAATTATTTGTGTTAATGATGGTAGCAAAGATGACACACTGACTCAATTAATTCTTTATCATCAAACCAATCCGTCTATTAAAATCATTAACTTATCTCGAAATTTTGGCAAGGAAGTCGCCCTGTCTGCGGGTATTGATTATGCTCAAGGAAAGGCAGTTATTCCCTTGGATGCAGATTTACAAGACCCTCCAGAGTTGATTCAGGAGTTAGTGATTAAATGGCAAGAAGGTTTTGATGTTGTTTATGCGACTCGGCGATCGCGGCAGGGAGAAACTTGGACAAAACGCTTTACCGCTCAAATTTTTTATCAAACAATGGGTAAAATGACCAAAATCGAAATTCCGCCCAACACAGGAGACTTTCGTTTAATGGATAGAAAGGTTGTTAATGCAATTAAAAAACTTCCTGAAAGAACTCGCTTCATGAAAGGTTTATTCGCCTGGGTTGGATATCGACAAGCTTCTATTTTGTTTGACCGTAAACCGCGTTTTCAGGGGCAGACGACTTGGACTTATTGGAAGCTGTGGAATTTTGCCTTAGATGGTATTCTTTCTTTCAGTTTAGTTCCCTTAAAAATTTGGAGTTATTTAGGTCTTTTAATTTCCATAATCTCTTTAATTTATGCCATTTTCTTGGTAATAAGAACTTTAATTTTGGGTATTGATGTACCTGGTTATGCTTCTTTGATGGTGGCTACATTATTTTTAGGAGGAATCCAATTAATTAGTTTAGGAGTAATAGGAGAATATTTAGGAAGGGTTTATGAAGAAGTCAAAGCTCGCCCTTTATATTTAGTCAGAGATGTCTGGGGAATTGAACAAAATGAGAATTAAAGAAAGCTCATTTAAAAGTCTGTTTAAGGAATATTAATCGGGAAAAAATAGGACTTTTTGTGATTAATTTTTAAGAAAGTAAGAAAATTTTTAGAATTGAGAAACGACCTTATTAAATTTATTTTAAAACTGTGGACTAGTAAAAAGAGTATGTTCATCTATTTGACAAAGATCATCAAGAGACTTTTGCAAATTAGCGACCAACTCATTGGTATCTGCGATCGCTTTATGAAAATCAGCTTTTTGTTCATCAAGACCGAATAATTTACGGCGCAACTGTTTAAATATATTTTGCATAAGACCATTACTAAAAATTAGAATAAGAATCGAAAAGATGATAACATTATTGTAGAAAGTTTCTCTAAAAATAAACCTAAAATATGATTAAAGTATCTATTCTGGATAGGGATAGCTTAATATATGAATATCAAAAACTCTAGCAATAAAAGTCTTAGAAATAAAGTTTTTAATCTTTTTATCTATTCCGATATTGCAAATTAATTTCTTAATTAAATGCTTCTCTTTTGTGGTTTATTTGAGAAACTGTACTTACTTATTAATATAACCATGTGTTAAGACTATTATTTTTTATTCTTCTCTCAATGCTAATTCCCTTGCTGAGTTTTATTTTATCTTTACTTTTAATTGTTATTTTTTACTTGATATATCAAGAAATTGGCATTAAAAAATGATCTCTATAGTAACTTTCTTAAATTTTAAAAACTTAATATTTTTGCCTATGAAGAAGACAGAAATTACTTTATAAACTATTCTATAATAATTAACTAAAATATACTATTAATCATGAAACTCTCTGTTATCATTCCTGTCTATAACGAATTACATACTATTAACAGTGTTATCTCAAAAGTTGCTCAGGCAATACCCACTATTTGCAAGGAAATTATTTTGATTGATGACGGTTCAACAGATGGTACTAGAGAATTATTAGTTAATATGTTTGGGGAGCCTAATTCTAATGTTGTACAGATTAAACTGAATCAAAAAAATGAGCTAATTGTTGAGAAATCACACCAGCAAGATTATCATTATCAAGAACAATCTTATAATTCGTCTTTAATAACTTTAAAACTAATTTTTCATCGGCAAAATCAAGGTAAAGGAGCCGCTTTAAGAACAGGTTTTAAGGAATCATCAGGAGATGTTTTAGTCATCCAAGATGCCGACTTGGAATATGATCCAAATGACTGGGAAAAGATGTGGTTTTTAATTGCCGAAGAAAAAGCTGATATCGTTTATGGTTCTCGTTTTTATGGTAATCCCCATCGTGTTTTATACTTTCATCATTATCTTGGCAACAAAGTAATTACCAGCTTAATAGATTTATTCTGTAATATTAATCTTAGCGATATTGAAGTGTGTTATAAAATGTTTCGCAAAGAAGTTGTAGAAAGGATGAATTTAACCTGTAATGATTTTGGCTTTGAAGTAGAATTCACAATTAAAGCGATAAAATCAAATCGTCGTTGGCGCATCTATGAAACAGGAATTTCTTATTATGGAAGAACTTATGAAGAAGGTAAAAAGATTGACTGGAAAGATGGAGTTAAAGCCTTATATTATATTATTAAATTTTCCCTATTTTGGCGATCGCATTAAATATTTAAGATCATATAAATATAATTATTAATATTAGTTATAACAAATTCTATTGAACCGATTTATCTCAAAATTGTTAATCTGATTTAAATTATCAAAAAATGAATGAAACATATTTTCAATAAAAATGATTAACTTTTTAAATTTCGATCCTGGTGAATAACAGAAGGAGAAGAATAACTTAAATACATCATGCGTTTATTTTCTTTACGTCCCCTAGCTACCGAATCTAAAATTAAACCACTAGTCAAACTTAAAAAAGCTAAAAGCATCAAAGAAGCCGCTAAAACTGCCGTTGGTAATCGGGGAACTAAACCAGTTTGCAAATAAGTTTCAATAATCGGCAAACTTACGCCAATGGCCGCGATAAAAAGAATACAAAAAACAATTCCAAAAAATAGAAATGGTCGAATTTCTTTAAATAATAAAAGAGCCATTCTCAAAACTCTCAAGCCATCCGTAATGGTATTTAATTTACTTTGAGAACCTTCAGGTCTAGAAAAATATAAGACAGGTTCCTCAACAAAAGGAATTTTGAGTTCTAGGGTATGAATTGTTAATTCTGTTTCTGTTTCAAAGCCATTGGATAAAGCGGGAAAAGACTTCACAAAACGACGGGAAAAAATACGATATCCTGATAACATATCGTCTAACTTTGCATTAAAAAGAAACCTGACTAAATGAGTTAATATCAAATTGCCACTGCGATGTCCCAAACGAAAAGCTTCTTTGTCCTCAGCAGCAGAACGACGCGCTCCAACGACCATATCTAGTTGTTCATTGATTAAACGCTCAATCAGTCGATTAGCGGCTCCAGCTTCGTAGGTATTATCTCCATCGACCAAAACATAAATATCTGCTTCAATATCCGCAAACATTCTACGGATCACATTACCTTTCCCTGCTTGAACTTCATAGCGAACAATGGCTCCTGCTTGACGAGCTAAGGAAGAAGTATCATCGGTGGAGCGATTATCATAGACATAAACTTGAGCAGAAGGTAAATACTTGTGAAAATCTGTTACTACTTGGGTGATTGTCAAGGCCTCATTGCGACAAGGGACAAGCACGGCAATACGATAGAGGTTAAAAAAGGCTGTTGTCACCGTTAAAATTTATGTTTTAGTTGACCATAGACAAGTTTTCAGTGTAAGGGTAACATTGCCTTCTAGCAAGCTATCTTATTCACATGGCTGGGGATGATCTCGGATCTCAGGGTTTTAATTCCTAAAATACCCTTGAAAAAAAGTACTATGATTAATGATTATGTCATGTCGATTGAAATATCAATAATTTAGCAATTCTCATTTTAAAACATTTGTACTATAAGAAGGTGTCAAATTTACCAATACAGTTAAACAGGTCAACGATAGAATAAGGGTTTCAGGTATTGCAAAGCGATAGATTCATGAGAATTGCTGATTATGAGATTATTTGTGTGAATGATGGCAGCAAAGATGATACTCTTCTCCAATTAAGTCTGATTAAAAACATTAATACAATAAAAATCGTGTATTCAAAGACTTTTTCAGTTCAATTATTATCTCTTATTAAAAATCAATTTTCAGATTCAATATTTTAATCATATTTCAAGTCAAAATTAGGGACTAGCAAAAAGGGTATGTTCATTTATTCGACATTCATAACCTAAACTCTCTAGTAAAGGTTGAACTTCTAATAAAGCAGACTGTTTTGTTTTTATATCTTCATGAATATCTATACAAAGATAAGGTTTTAGGGTTTTTAAAGTATGACTAGCTCCCTGTAAAGCATAAAGTTCAAAGCCTTCAATATCAATTTTAATGGCTCTAGGTTTGATGTTTTTTTCTTGGACAAATTGATCAATTGTTGTAATTTCCACGCTATAGGTAGAATAATTGTCAAGTATTGGATTCACTCCCTCAGCCAAAGTAGAAGTATCAGCCGCCCATGAAAAACGATTATCCGTACTATATTCAATAAATTCTGCTATTCCCACTTGATCGGCGATCGCGCAGGGAACAATTGTTATATTTTCAAACTGATTATTAGTAATCAAATCTTGTAAACTATTACGAGTTTGCCGAGCGGGTTCAAAAGCATAAATATGTCCTTTATTTCCCACAATTGACGCTAGAGGAAGACTAATAACACCATAAGCGGCTCCCACATCAAGAAATAAATCTCCTTCCTTGAGAAATTGACTCAACCAAGCGACGCAATGACTTTCCACACAATAATTAAAACTCACTTTGTGAGATGTTTCTAAACAATGGGAATAGGCTCGCAAAATTTCGACAGGAACTTGAAGCGGCACGCCATTAACAATACAACTTAAGGTTGTCTGAGATTGACCCTGGGCAATAATTTCTACTAATGCTTGACTGTAGTTGAGATGGAAATGATCAAAGGATTTTTGCAGGTTTGAGATTAATTCGTTGGTATCGGCGATCGCTTTGTGTAGAGCAGCTTCTTGTTCATCAAGTCCAAATAATTTACGTCGCAACTGTTTAAAAATGTTTTGCATAAGTCGTTTTAATAATATCAATAATTAGAAGATAGTTTACTTAAATCTAAAAATACAGAGTGCATTAATATTGTCCCATGAAATACCCTTTCTGCATTAATTCCCCAAATAAAATAATGTTTAGTAATCCATTTAGCGAGAGAAAAAGATCAACTTAAGTATCTGTTATTTGCATAAAAACTTCTTCAACTTATTCAGTTACTCTCGTACTCATAGTGATATTATATTCATCTATCAACTCTAATAAACTTTTCTGTTTTGATTATTTAGACAATGTTAATTCCTTTAATCAGTTTTGGACTAGCTATAATTTTATTAATAATATTTTATTTAACTTATCAGGAAATTAGTTTATTTAAAAAACTAACCCCATTAATTGTTCATAAAAAAGATCCTTTATTGTTAGCGGCTATTGGTTTTTTGTGTTTAGGGTTAAGTCTTGGAATCGTGGGTTATTTAGGATTAATAGAAAATAACATTGATGCCACCAGTTTACAGGCTATTCGCCGTAACTTAATAATTGGAAGTGGGATTTTATTCATTACAGCTTTTCAACGAGAAATTATTTCTTATCTGCATCCTTGGCTTAAAATGCCAATCTGGAATTCTTTTAAACGCTATATTTATCATCACCAAAATTTTCTCTTAATCTCACTTCTCTTAGGTATAATTGCCCTTGCCTGGATGGCTCCCATGGCTTCTTCACGGATCATTTTTTCCATCAATGATCACACGTCTCATATCGGTTATATTGTCCAAGCGAGAATGGCTCTAGAAGAAGGTCAATTTCCTATTCGTGTAGCCCCATTAGAAAATTTTGGCTTTCGCTATCCAGGCTTTCAATTTTATAGTCAGCTGCCCTATACTTTAGGCGGAATTATTTATAAATTTTTAACCCCAACGAATCCCTATAGTGCTTACAAAATAATGCTTTGGTTAGCTTTGTGGACGGGGGGATTATTTATTTATCGGTTGGCATTGTGGTTAACTCGCTCTCAAATTGCGGCGATTTTGGGCGGAGTTTCCTATATGTCTGCTCCCTATTTCTTAAATAATATTCATGCTAGAGGTGCTTTTACCGAAGCGATCGCCCAGGGCATTTTGCCGATGGTTTTATTTTATGTTATTCAAACTTTTTATCAACCGAATTATCGTCATATTATCGTAGGAGCTTTAGCTTGGTTTGCGCTAGGAACAACTCATCTGATTACTTTTATTTATAGTTTCATTTTCATTGTTTTTTTAGGTGGAGTTTTTATTTTTACAACAAAACCTAACCATTGGAGAAAAAAAATACAACCCGTTGGTTTAAGTTATTTTTTAGGTTGGTTATTAGCCCTCTACTTTTTAGCACCTGTTGTTATTGAATCAAGCAGTTTATCTATTCGTAAACAAATTAATGCTATTAATCCTTTTAATACTAATTGGATAACGCCTTTAGAAAATTTGTTAGCTCCAACTTCCCTACCTCCTGAACCGACAGAATTAGGCATTTTTCATACTTATGGCTTACATCCTGCGGTGGGTTGGATCTTTTTAGCGGCCTTTGCAACAGTTACTTATTACTTTTTCGCAAACAATTATTTCCCTGCTAAATTGGAGCGATCGCATCCTTGGATTATGCCTTTACTAAGTGTTTTTATATTAGCATTCTTTCTAACTTGGAGTCCTATTGATATCTGGAATATTCTACCTAAACAACTTTGGGTAACTCAATTTACTTTTCGTTTTCTAACCCATGTAATGTGGTCAGGAGCCTTATTAACTTCATTAGCAATGGTCTTTATTTTTCGTGGCAAACTAAAAAGTAATCATCTTATTTTAGGCATTTTAATTATCGTGATCACTTGTCGTCCTTGGTTACCCATTCCCAGAGGAACAGTCACCGTTGAAGAATTATTAAAAGACCCTTTATTTCGGTATTCAGGAGCTTTAGATTATCTCTATCGTACCCCCATCCCAAAACTTTATGCCAATTCAGAATTACAATTGTTACACCCTGATTGGATTCCAAGTTATATGGGCTGGGACATTTTTATTAATCATCCTTTATTTATAGATATTGATATTCCTTATCCCGTTTGGCAAGCTGATGAAAAACCAAACTTAATCCTAGCAGGAGAAGTTCCGATTGAAAACATTCAAGACAAAGCAAATTTATTAATTTTAGTTGATAAAAAAACAGTTGCTTCTATTCCGCTAATACAAAAAGATTTAGTCGCTAATATTCCTTTTGATAGTATTCAAACTCAAGGAAAAACTTTTAATTTAAAATTTTTGATTGATGGGAAAACAAAGGATGGTAAACCACTTTATATCCGAATGAAGTATTTACATTTTGAAGGTTTATCTCCCCAAAATACCCTACTTCCCGTCGCTCAAACCCAAGAAATGTGTACTCAGCAAGGAATCATAACGGATTGTCTTATAGGAGTTCCTAAGCAACTGGGAGGTGTTCAATTACCCATTCTCTATTATCCTAAGATGCAAAAAATTTGGGTTAATGATCAACTAACAGAAGGCTTTCCTACTAATTATCGAGACTTCAATCTTGTCAGTTTAAAACTTACCCAAGGTCAACATAAAATTCGTGTTCAATTTGTAGGTTTAGTCTGGGCTAATTGGATTAGTTTATTTAGTTGGCTAGGGTTAATAATTACTATAATTAAGCTCAAATTTTTCTCGGATTTTAAGGTTTTTAGCTCTTCATCAAAAGAATGATTACTATCTAAATCAAAGAATTAACGCAAAATCTTCCAACCATTACACTTATTTTTCATTCGTTCATCTTCAAGATTAAATTCTGATCGAACAGAATAATGACGGCCAGGATGAAAATAGGAGTTATAAAAGAAACTAAAAGGAGCTTTTTCAACAAGACAAACGCGATCGCCATCTTTAATTTGAGCATAAATTTCTTTCTTGACGATCCAATCGGCTGTTGCTAATTGTTGAGAAAGAGGTTCAAAAGAAGGGTAGGTAAAGAACTTAGTGGTTTTTTGAATAAAAATCAGCATGAAAACCAGAGCTATTAATCCTAAATATTGAGGCTTAATGGGATTACGAGGACTAAGATTATTCTCTCCAAAACGGCAAACTAAATAGGCATTTAAACTAACTAAAATAATCATCCAATACATATAGTAGCGAAGTTCATAGGATTGGGGCATCCAGACCGTTACTCCAGTCATTAATCCTAAAAAAATCAAGGCTGTTTTCGTTTCTTTTTTCCAACTTTTCCAACATAAAAAGCTGAGTAATAGTAGGTTAAAAATAACATAGGCTCCGAAATATCCTCCTATCCCAAAACGTTCTTCATTCCACGAAATAAAGTCCATTGCCAAAGTCCAAGGCCAAGGTCTTCGCTTATCAAAAGCATCTATTTCTAAAATTGATTTTGCCCAACGTATGGGTGGAGATAGTTTACGAATATTAGGGTGCATAAAATCAGGAGAAGCTTCTGTATTATTCAGAACATGACCTGCAATACTAATCTTTATCGGATAGGCAGGATTTTGATATAAAAAAGTATTTTTGATCGGATTATAAAAAATCACTAAACTGGCTAATGTTCCTAACAAAAATACCTGCAAGAGTTTTGCAATATTCTGATTTTTGTTTTTTTCTGCTTGCCAATAATGTTGAATAAATAGAGACAGAGAACCGAGTAATAAAAGAAAAACAATAGGAATTAATTGCAGTTTAATATTAGCAGAAGCAAAAGCAGCCAAGAAAAGAATACTTATCGTTTTTATATTAAGTTCTAATTTTTTAATATAAAGTAAATATAAGGTAAAAATACAAATACTAATGCCGACATTTCCTGGTAAATCAATATAACTTCTGGCTGCGTGCATATGAATCATCGGCACAGCTAAAAGAGATAATGTTGTGAGATAAAAAGGGATTTTAGCAACTTTAACTAGATAAATAATTAAAATAATTAAGCTACTGTAGGCAACCAAATTTGTAGCTTCAATTCGCTGAAAAATTGTCCAGAATAACCCTTGTAACCAATTTGCTAAAAGAGGAAATCCGAGAAAACGATTTTCGGTAAAATATTCAAAAGTATATTGTTCGGGGGGAATGATTCCCCACAGTCTCGCGGCGAAAGGGACATGATACATAAATGCATCTCCGCCGTAATTATAATCATAAAAAGCAATCAAAAAAATAGAAATTAATGTGAGGATCGAAATCCCTGTTAATCCATAACTAATGATTTTCAAAGTCTCTATTCTCTTTAGTTTTTCTGAAATTTTTAATTTTTTCAGAGGATTATTTTCATCAATTGTCTCTAATACTGACCAACTACTTACTGCCATTCCCAATAGAAAGAGAACGATTCGCCCCAGTCTAAGATCATCACCTCGAAAAATATTCCAATAACCTGCAATTCCTAACATTGCTGCCAGAGATATTGAAACGTTTCCCCATAAAAAAAGTAAATTGTCTGCTAATTTTCTTAGGATAAATGGCTGATTAAAAGGTAACTTTTCCTGATAAACCAAAGTACTAAAAATCAATAGGGAAAAGCCGATCACAAAACTCAGTAAAGGAACTAACATTTTTGGAACTTAAATATAAAGAGCAGGAGGTAAATTATCAAAATTAGCTATCTGGGTGATTCTCGCGCCCTTGACCTGCAAGGTTTTGTCAGAAGTACCGTTTTGGAATTCAAAATAAAATTGAACTTGAGAAGTTTCAGGTAAATCAATGACCCAATCTCGATAGCTAGACGCTAATAATTGACTATAGGCGTGGTAACGAAAAATCACTTTTTCTCCAATTTTTACGCCACACATTAGATCATTTTGGGTTCCGTTAGCAGTAAAGTCCCAATCAATTAGGTAACGTCCTTTACTGAGGATCAGAGTTTTTTGTAAATGTGTAGAACCGTCACTTTGTTGACAAAAATCTTCCTGAGTTAAAGCTTTAAGAAATTTGAATTCAAAAGGCAATTGATAGGGCGTTTCTGTCAGGCGATCACGATGGATATAAAGATTATTGCGAATGTCTGCACCGAGGGGATAATCATCGGCATTTTTAACTTCTTTATAGGTATTAACATCAATGGAAATATAACCTAAATTCCTCAAAAAATCTAAACAACGTGTATCATCTCGCTGAGTTTCTAAGACTAAATGGGGTTTGGCAGAAACTAAAGTTTTTTGTAGTCCCTGGAGAGCATCAAATTCAGCTCCCTCAATATCCATTTTTAGTAAATTTGGAACTAATTTAGTATGCTCAATAAAATCATCCAAGGCAATGGTTTTAACTTCGTAGGAAGAACCTTCACCATTTTCGCTATAAATACTGTCGTTAAGATGACTTCCCAAATAAATCTTTACGGTTTGATTAGAAGTTGAATAAACAGCGTTGTGAAAAAGTTGAACATTATTACAGCCGCTTAAAACAAGATTGCGCTGGGTTTTATCTACAATTCTGGGACTAGCTTCAAAAGCACAAACAATTCCTTTTGGCCCCACCATTCGTGACATTACAGTTGTTAAACCAGCAAAATTTGCCCCTACATCAAAAACAATATCACCAGGTTTACATAAGTCACGCAAGACAATTTGAACAGGAGGTTCCCAAAGGTTTTCTTGATACCACGGAGCAATTCCATAGAGCGTTACACTGGCAAGCTTTTCTTCAATTTGAAGTTTTTTATCAATTTCAGGAGCAATAATTTTAGCCAGTTTAAATTTGATTTTGTCTTTGATTTTATTTAACATAATTACTTTTTAGCTCCCGAAATATCAGTAAACCATAAAAAGGCGTGTTGTTCGTGGCGATTATCATTAAAAATTCGATATTGGAGATCATGAAGGCGATCGCTGGGCCAAATATCTTGATGTTTCTGTTGAAATTGTTTGGTTAATTTACGGGTTTCTAAAATTATAGAAAAAGGCGAAAAGCGGGAAAGTTTTGGCATCCAATCTAAGGCTCGGTAGGAATTTAACAGTGTTTTAATGCCTTCAAAATATGGCAATGCAGCAGAATCAGGCGCAATTTCTTGTAAATAAAGGGCTAAATTATAGGCATGGTCAAAATCTGTACTGGTGTGTTGACAATAGGACTTGCGATAACCTAAACAATGGTAAAGCAAATTTTCCACTTCCTGATGCGATCGCTGACCAAACGCATATTTTACCCCAGCTAAAGTACGGTGCAGATACCAAGCTCGCATATCTTCCATTTCTACGATGGGACTTTGAGTGGTGCGATCATCGGGATAATTCCAGAATAAACCGAGGGTTTTATCAACGACTTTACTTTTAATAAAAGGCATAACTCGATTCTTGAACTCCGTATCCCCCGCTCCCCGAAAACTCTGGTCATAATAACCAAAGCGATCATGAATAGATTTTCGGTACAAGGCTCCAACCCAAGACAGATAGCAGGTTTCTAGATAAACTAAATCCTGTTCATAACCTGTGCGATCATAAGTCATGATGTCATTAACCCAACTTCCTTTGGCATCAACATTTGTCACTAAACTATGACCGATCGCCCAATCTAGTTCTTGATCTTGATCCAATTCCTTCGCCAAAATCTCTAAACAATCTGGCAAAATAGTTTCATCTACACCCAAAAAAGCTAAATAAGGCGATCGCGCGAGTTTAATACCCCGATTCCAAGCACTTTGGATAGTTTCTCGTTGAGGTGATCTCGCATACAAAATCGGATAATCCAACTCAGTCACTAATTGCTGAAAAACTTGATATTCCTGACCAGGAGAACCGCTATCAACTAAAATCACCTCTGCTTTTCCCTGTTGAATTAGGGTTTGGTGCTGCAAAGTTTTGAGAAATAAAGGTAACTTTTCGGCTGCATTATATAAAGAAACAATTATTGTCGCTCGATAATCTGACTGATAGCGACGATCATCCCAAATTTCATATTCATCCCCTGCTGGATTAATCAAATTGTCAACCCTGGCAGCTTCAATTAAAGCTAAACAAGTATTTTCTCGTTCACCCGATTGTCCATAGAGAGCTTCTATTACTTGGGCTTCTTTTGTTAACCCTTT
Source organism: Snowella sp. SOY_38_metabat_116 (assembly GCA_031396835.1). GTDB lineage: Bacteria > Cyanobacteriota > Cyanobacteriia > Cyanobacteriales > Microcystaceae > Snowella. The sequence goes on along the minus strand of JANNLO010000312.1, from coordinate 28,077 downwards.
TTCCTGTAAAGTCCGCAAAACAAAAGGCAAATCTCCAAATTGATCGATTCCCAGGGATCGCATTGCCCGCAATTTATAAGTCGCCGTTACCAGAATATTTCCCCGCAATTCTTCAATTCTCGCCAACTCTCGCCATAAACGAACGCGATCAAGACGATAATTCGTACTTAACTTTCCTTGAATTCCCTGAAATTCGGATTCATAACCAGAGCCTAAACGCCAGCACATTTCGAGTTTTGCGGCTAAATCTTTTTCCGTTTGTTCAGTTGCATTAAAGGTTTCTTTATACTTTTTAATAAGATTAGGCGATTTGAGTAATTGGGAATTGCGATCGTCATTTAAAGGCTTAAGTAATTGAGATTTTAACTGGCCTTTCGTATTTTTTAAATTGCGTTTAATTTCTTTTAAAGTCGGCTTAAGTTGTGCCTTTAAAGGTTGCAAAATCGAAATATTTTCTTGAGTTGAGACCCAATAACCCATTAATTGAAGATACCAACTTTTTAACTCTTCTCGAATCTCTATTTCGTATTGGCTTTGCTGTTGATAAATAGTCCCCAAAGGCGGATCATTAATAATCGGTTTAGCGTTCTTAATTCTCTCAACTAATTGATGGCGATAGGTTGAATAATTAGTTAATATTTTCTCAATTTCAGGCAAACAAGTGTAGAAATTATTAAGATCAACTTTGACAAAAGGAACTTCAGGAAAATTTTCTTCTAAAAAGCGACAGACTCCTGCACCATCACCAATAACAGTAGGACAACCAGAAAACAGTGATTCAATAGCAACAAGATTCAAAGTATCATAACGAGAGGGAACAAAAGTTATTCCTTTTTGAGCAAATAATATCATTAAATCATTTTGATTTTTCGGGGGTAATAAGTTTACCTGATCTCCCCTATTCGCTAACATTGAATCTAGAAACTTTTGAGAAGAAATTGTTCCTGTATCATCAAAACTATGGGAACCAATAATGTTAGCTTGATGATAATGCGATCGCCTTAACCACCAAACCAAATCAATAAAAATATCTGGCCCTTTGCGTCGTTCTGTGCGACCAATAAAATTCAAATTAGGGAGTGAAGAATTGGGAATTTCAGTAACAGGATGGGGTAAATCAAAAAAGTGTAAAGGATGATAATAATGAGCAGGAAAAACACTTATTTTTTGCCATTCATCGAGATAACTTTTACTAATTCCGTAGCGCAAATCAACAGTAGCATATTGTTTAAATTCTTCGAGATCTAACGGAATATTTTTTTTACCCTGATTAAACCAATCTAATTTTAAAGTAGTAGAAATTTTGCCGTGAAGAGAAAGTGCGATTTTACCAAATTCAACTTGATGATGAGTTAAAGCTGAATGCAAAAAGATTCCCCATTGTTCATAATCGGGCGAATCAATTAAATCAAACTGCATTCTCGCAACAGATGCGGCAATATTACTGGCCCTAACGAAAGAACGATAGGCCCATTTCGGTGGATTGACATCAAAAAAGTTGTTTAAATCTGCTAGAAAATATTTTTCATAAAAACTAATGGGATTAGCGTTTTGAGGACGTTTTGTTGCTAAATGTTCGTTTTGAATTAGATAATAAAAATCAATTTCAGGATTTTTTAGGATTAAGCTACGATAAAAAGTTTGTCCGCCACCGACTTTTGCAAACAGATCGAAATCTGCAATTAATACTTTCATAAAATCAAATCTAGATAGGTTTTATATAAATAACGATAATCATAATTTTGAGCAAACTTTTGGGCATTATCTCCAATAAATTTTAATTTTTTTGGTTCTTGTAATAAGTCTTCAATGATATTAGGATAGCTTTCTAAAGTATCACAAATAATGCAATGAATTCCCGACTCAACGGGATAACCTCGAAAGCTTATGCTCGTTCCTACAATCACTTTACCATAGGCCATTGCCTCAATTATTTTCACCGACATTCCCGTACCTGCGAGTAACGGCGAGACGACTAGAGAAGCATTCTGATAGAGATAACCCAACAATTCATTACTGACTTTTCCCAATGATAAAAAGTTTCTATCTTCTTCTTTTTTCCAACAGTTGCCAACAATTACAAATTTACTTATACAAAATTTAGTTGTTTGAGTATCAAGCTCTAACCATTGATGAATTTGTTTAACTGCTTTAATATTGGGCAAGTGTTCGCTACCGACAAAAAGACAAAAATTTGCGTTTATTTGATTAGTAATTTCTAAATCTTGAGAACTTTGTAAAACTACTTTTTGTTGACAGAAAGAATTGATTTTTTGAGTATCAATACCAATTGGAACACAGTTACTTTGAATATTATATTTTTGAAAAAAAGTTTGATCATTTTCAGATAATGTAACAACTGAATCAGCTTGTTTTAAAGCATTTATTTCTTCAGCTAAAGCGATTTTTCTTAATAAAGAATTTTCGTCTAAATTTTGAGCTAAAACATCATGGGCTGTCAGAATTAATTTAACATTTTTCTGATGACAAATTTTACCAACAATTTCTGCCCAAAAGGGATATTCTAAAATCACAACATCAGCCCAGTCTGTAATTTCTTCAATCCATTGATGAAAAGCTGGATCAAAACGAAATTGATAATAAATCCAAGGAAGCCAATCATGTTGATAGTTTTCTGCATCAAAATTGCTCTCTAAATCGACTTTTTCTTTGGCATCTTTTGATAATAAATTTAAACTAGAACGCCAAGAAGAATAAGCATTTTTATAAACTTCTTCAACTAAATTTGCTTGAGAAAAGTGAGGCTCAAAATAATTATAAAAAATTCCTGATCTCCAAAATTGCTTTTTCTCACCAATGCTAAAACACGACATTTCACAGCATTCTTCTTGCAAGTAATCAATTAATAAACCAACTCGTTGACTTGCACCAGTCTTTCTTTCTAAAATGTCTGGCCAGGGATATAAAATAGCTATTTTTTTAGATCGAATAAAATCCTGAAGCGGTAAAGCGCGATCGCCTAAAATTGTCGTAAAAACTTGATTTAGTAAGGCATGATTTTGACGGGAAATACAATCGTAAACTATTGGCTGATTTAGGAGTTCATTTAATTTTTCAACCATTATTTTTTCTGGCGTAATAATAGCTTGATATTGATTTAATAAGTCAGTTTCTAAAGATAATTCTACAGGATCTAAATCTCGTTGATTACTCAAAGCATAATGAAAGGATTTGAGTCTTGATACTTCACAAATTTTAGGAATTTTAGCTAAATTTAATTTTTGAATTAATTGAATAGATAAAACAGAATTTGTCAAAATAGCATCAATCTTTATAGTTTGAAAAAATTGAGTTAAGCCATTAATTTGTAAGTTATTAATTTCTATTAATTCGCCAACTAAACTATTTTTGTTATGACAAACATTATTAATATCTTGTTTAGGATTAATATTTTCTGGAATAGGATTTTGGACAATCTTATTAATAAACCATTTGTCTTCAAAAGAAAATTTTTCAATGCAATTTTCAACCTGATCAGTTAATAAGGTAATTGTTTGTTGATCTTGATTTTTAGGATTTAAATAAAAAATTCCATAAACTTGATAACCACATTGAAATAAGTATTTAACTCTATCAAAAGTCTCTAGATTTAATTTATCCTGAGCCAAAAAGTTTTCGATATTTAAAATAACTAAAATAGTTGAATTCAAATGTTTTACTGGTAAATTAATATTAGATTCAACATCATTTTTGTGAATTAAATTCAACTCATTAATTTCAGAAAAATTAGGTTTTTCTAATAAAGTTCGGACAAAATTATCAGGAGATTGTTTCTCTCGCCACTCTAACTTATAATCATTAGCAGCTTCAGTAAGTTTTTCTATATTTTCAATTGCATCAATAACAAATTGAGCAAGATTATCAGGAGATTGATAAATCCTAGCTCTCGATTCATCTACTTGTTGCGCTAACCAACTATTGGCGGGAACAACGACGGGTTTACCTGCGGCTAAAGCTTCTGTTAAAACGCCTGAAGTTCGTTGATAATTCTCAGGATTATAGGGCAAAATAACAAGATCAGCCGAGGATAATAATTGATAGTATTCATCGGGAAATATTGCTTCTTGAATTAGCTTAACTTTACGAGCAGGATATTGTTCTAGTTTAAGTTTTGCTTCTAAAATTCCTAGTTCACCACCATTAGTATTAAAGTTAGATTGAATAGTAAATTTAACTTTTTCGTTTTCAAAATAATTATCCCAAAGTGCGTGAATTAAATCGGGTAAATGTTGATAGCCTTTTTCCGAGCGAGCATCTCCTAAATAGACTAAATGAATCGGTTGCAAACGTTCGCATAAATCATTCTTAATCAATAAAGAATCTTGTAATTTTTCGTGACGAAAAGGAATAGAAATTTGGGTAAATCTAACAGAACTCAGCGTATTATGTTTGCGAACTAAGTCTTCTGTATCAGTATAAAAATTAATTTTTTCGGGCCATAATTTGCTATTATAAAAATGATTTAAGCAACTTTGTAAACCCATTCCTTGGGCATTAATTACTAAAGGATCATCAATATTACGCCGTAATAAAATATGATATTTGGGAAGTGTCGAATAATCTGATGAATTTAATAAAATATAAATTTTTTCTAGCTGTTCAATACTCAATGTATGAACTAAAAGGTGATCTTCAGAGCTTAAGTTTAATTTTTTTAAAACTGCTATTAAGGTTTCACTAAATTCTTGTGTTTGTTGGGTTTTGATTAGGTTTCTTAAACTGCGATTAATTATCTTAATAATTATATTTAAACTGAAACGAATTAAGCCCCAACCAATTTTTAATAATCCCCAAATTGTATTAGAAAATGGAATGAATTTTAGTAAATTTAGATCTTTTTGTATCCCATCAATTAATCTTTCCGTACTACCTTGAATTTTTTCTAAAAATAATGCCGATTGAGGTATATTTGTTCTTAATAAGAGAAATTTACGATTTTTAAAAGACAAAAATTTTTGATTTAATTTTTCTGGAGCTTGTAGTAATTTTTGCCAAATCGATAAAGAAGGAAAAATTGTCGGTTGATCAAACCAATCTCGTTCAAAAAGTGAAAGAGTTTCAATATCTTTTGGATAAAGAGAGCTGGAAAATGTCTTATTGGCGACAATGATCGGTTTATAGCCTACTCTAGCGGCAGCTTCGGCGATCGCAACACTGCATTCATAATGATGACCCTGGAGATTACAAAGAGAGTGGTCAATAATAATTAGTCTAGGCATTATCTAAATTAGAAGCTGAAGCCAGCAAGAGAGAATTAATAAAACCATGGTAGATTTAGGATAAATTTAAAGTCTCTCGATAGCAAGGCCCCAACTTAACTTAGAAGTACAAAGTTTTTGTTGGTCAAGAATGAAGTTAAGAATCTTCCTGATCTTTTTGTACTTTAGCTTGTTTCCGCTTTAAAAAAGCACTAAATCCTAAAGCAGCCATCGAACCCATAATTGTTAATGGTTCAGGTACGGCAGTTGTTTGAACGTTAACCGAAAAGGTTCCTGATGGTAACCAATTATTATTCAAATCCACAAATCTTAAAGTTGCTGAATAATTGTGAGCTACCATGGAAGGCGCAGCATATAAAACAGGAAGAAAGCTTAAATTATCCCCTTGCCCAATCTGATAAGTATCTCCAATATTATTAAACAAATCTTGTCCTTGTGCGTTAGCAATTCCTAGACCATCACTCACCGCAACTAATTCTATTGCGATCGCAGCATTCTCGCCCAACAGGTCATTCCAACGACCATTGCCAGCATTATAAATTGCATCAACAAATGGATCGCCAAAGTCTTCCTGAAGATGAGCTAAAGGTCTGATTTTTAGGTCAGAATACATATTGTCCTCTGTTTTTCCACTCACCATCTTATTATTGAAAACGCCTGTACCACGAGTTAAAGAAAGCGCAGGAGCTTTTCCTTTTTCAGGTAATTCATTGTTGGTATTAGTCGGAAGAATAGTGGGATTATCAGCAGGCCCAGTATAGCTATAAATTCCAATCGGATGAAGTCCACTGGTTGAAATAGGATCGTGCTGATGGGGAAATAATAACGATAGACGATTGTAGTTTGGATTGAGCGAGCCAGAGTAACCTCCTGATGTTAGATTCACTAGATTGTCTCTGCCGATCATCCAATGGTGGTGACTTGAATGTATTGATGTTTGGGCCAAGGAAACTTGAGGAGCTATCAAAATAGATAAACCAGTAACTGAAAAACCCATTAACGAAGTAGGGATTGCAACAAAAAGGCTTTTAAACATGGATATAAATATTATATTAAAATTCTTATGTATTCATACCTATCCTATTTCTAAAAAATTTAGAAGTCAAACGACAATTTGTCAAACTACTAATTGTATTTTTTTGTTAATAAGTTATAAATTTAAATTATCTAATCTTTCTAACATAATTTCCCACGTTAATCCCTGTTCCAAATAATTCGGAGAGTTAGGATTATAGGGACTGAGAATGCGATCAATACTTAAAATAATTGCGGTTTCTGGCAGAATGGGAATATCAGGATCAAAGGCAGTCGCACTTACTAAAGAACTCGAAAATCCTTTAAACACAAGTAGGCGATCGCGTTCACCATTATTTTCTACATTTAACAATAAAACTTCCTGAGGATAGCGCAAACTATATTGTTCTAAGCGGGTAATCGGTAAAGTTGATGGGTTCACTGTTCCAACGCTGATCGTCCTTGTTTAGCCAGACGGATAAAAATAAAATAAACAAAATAGAGTACATAACTGATCAGACCAATGATGCCTAAAAAGCCTAAAAAGCCTGGAGTTGCATTTGGATGAATAATTTCTTTATAACGCCAAGGAGCTTGTAACCAAACCTGACAAAAAGGAGTTTCTATTGCACCAGTTGAAAAAGCGCAGGAGAGAAAAGGAATGAAAGCCATGACTCCTAAACTGCAATAAATAGTCACAGCCCAACGCCAGGAAGTTGTTATTAATTTTAAAGAAGTGGGAGGAGAATCTTTAATTTCATCATTGAGATCTACCCAGAACCAAAGCGAAAGAGGAATTAAAATACGAGCCGCGATCGCCGTAAAATAAGAGATCGACCAACTGGGAATCATTAAATAAAGGGTAATCATTAGCAAACTTGCCACTCGCCAATAAATAATCAGCAGTTGTTGAATGGCTTCTGAACGCTTTAAAACCGACCAAAGTAAGAGGATAATTGGTAAAATAAGCGCGAAAACGAAGGATAATCGATAATCTAGCCAAATCAAGGGGCGAAACCAAACTTGTTCCATATTCTGGGATCAATTAATTTTTAAAAAAAGTTCTATGAGTAATTATTTTATAAAAGTTGATCTTGCAAAATCTCTTTTTAAATTAACTTTGAGCAGTTTAGCATATTAGCTGATGCTTATTTTTTCTAGATTTTACCGATTAATAAGCTGACATTTGCTCATCAACTTTTATTTTTTGAGTGCAATTCTTCATTTAATATCAAAGAACAAATGGCCATTAGTTGATCGAGATGATAACAAAGACGTTTAGTTTTTGGAATTTTACTGGCCTTGAGCGATGATTCAAAAAAGACGAAATCTGTTTTTAATAAACGTAAGTTTCGGTGCATTTCTGTTTTTAAGCCTTGCCAATTATTCGCGATCGCCAAGTTAACACTTTCAGAAGGAATAGGCAAAAGTTCCTGATTAAACTGCTCCTCCAACTGTTGAAATTGTTGTTTGATTGTCTCAAAATCGGGTTCGGAACTAGTCACCATTGCGCTCAAATTTTCTAGGCAAATGTAAAACTGTTGGATTAACATTGAATGTATTTCAGACGACATTTGTTAATTAATTGTGCTAAAGTATCATACATAATAAAGTCTTTTTATTTTCCTAAACTACAATTATTCAGTTAAAAAAGTCTTAAGATAAAGCATTGTTTTTAGACGAGCCTTCCTAAGTGGTGCTAGAAAATAAAATTATCTAGTCGTAAAGTCCCAATATTTCCGTTTGCAGATAGGATTATTGAAATTGACTTTATGCGTCGAACTTGCATTTAATTTTTTCTGCGATCGCCCTCGCTAATTTCTTCTTTGCTGAATATCATGAACGCCATCGCCACCTTGCCCGATAAACTCATAACAGCTAATTCTTTTCAACCTATTAATATAGAATTACCAAGCTGGTTACAGGATTGTCTGAAAAATGCTCAGTTAGATCCTGAATCAGTAGAAAATTGTCTCATTTGTAAAGCGTTTAAATTTGCCTATGAGTTGCATGAAGGACAATACCGAAAATCGGGAGAACCTTATATTATTCATCCGATCGCAGTGGCAGGATTATTGCGAGATTTAGGGGGAGATCCAGCGATGATTGCAGCAGGTTTTCTCCATGACATAGTTGAAGATACTATTGTAACGGTATCAGAGATTGGGGAAAAATTTGGGCAAGAAACTGCAACTTTAGTAGAAGGCGTTACCAAGCTTTCTAAACTTAATTTTTCGAGTAAAACGGAGCATCAGGCTGAAAACTTTCGACGAATGTTCATCGCCATGGCCAAAGATATTCGGGTTATTGTGGTCAAATTGGCGGATCGACTTCATAATATGCGGACTTTAGAATCTCTTGATCCAGAAAAACAACGGCGAATTGCCAGAGAAACTAAAGATATTTTTGCACCTTTAGCGAATCGTTTAGGAATATGGCGTTTTAAGTGGGAATTAGAAGATTTATCCTTTAAGTATTTAGAACCCGAAGCCTATCGCAACATTCAAGCTTTAGTAGCAGAAAAAAGAGGCGATCGCGAAGACCGACTAGAACAAGTTAAAGCGACTCTTCGTCAGGGATTAGACGATATTGGTGTGGAATTATTAGAACTCCAGGCACGACCCAAACATCTCTACGGCATTTATCACAAAATGAAGCTCCAGCATAAAGAGTTTGAAGAAATTTATGATATTGCCGCGCTACGAATAATTGTTGAAACGAATGAAGATTGTTATCGTGCCTTGGCGGTTGTTCATGATGCCTTTAAGCCAATTCCTGGACGTTTTAAAGATTATATTGGACTGCCCAAACCTAATCGCTATCAATCTTTACATACAACAGTTGTGAGTTTTAATGGTCGTCCTCTAGAAGCCCAAATTCGTACCCTCGAAATGCACCGTATCTCGGAATATGGAATCGCGGCCCACTGGAAATACAAAGAATCAGGTCATTCTAATCAAAGTCAATTAACGGCTACGGATGAAAAGTTTACTTGGTTGCGTCAGTTGTTAGATTATCCTAGTGATATGAAAGATCCCCAGGAATATGTGGATCACCTAAAAAATAATTTATTTGATGATGATGTCTATGTGTTTACGCCCCAGGGAGATGTGATTCCTTTGTCGAGAGGCGCGACCCCAGTAGATTTTGCCTATCGCATCCATACCGAAGTTGGACACCACATGAAGGGAGCCAAAATTAACGGACAATGGTTAGGAGTAGATACGGTGCTAAAAAATGGGGATATTGTCGAGATTATTACCAAAAAAAATGCCCATCCCAGTTTAGATTGGTTGAATTTTGTGGTGACAACAGGAGCGCGGCATCGTATTCGTCAGTGGTTTAAGCGATCGCGGCGGGATGAAAATCTTCTGCGGGGTCGGGAATTATTAGAAAAAGAACTCGGAAAAAGTGGCTTGGAATCTTTGCTCAAATCCGCTCCGATGCAGTCTGTGGCCGAACGATGCAATTATCAATCCGTTGAAGATTTGTTGGCAGGAATGGGTTATGGCGAAGTTACCTTAAATCATGTGGTTAACCGCCTGCGCGAAATTACGGTCAAAACTCAGCAACCCGAACCCAATGTTAGCCCAACCCTGACTCCTTCCCCAACATCTGCACCATCAGGCAAAGGTAATAAGTCTCCGATCGCGGGCGTAGAAGGTCTTTTATATCATATTGCGGGGTGTTGTCATCCCTTACCTGGTGAACCCATTTTAGGAGTTGTTATGCGGGGCGCGAAAGGCATTTCGATTCATCGCCAAGGTTGTCCGAATGTTGACGGTGTGGAGGGCGATCGCCTAATTCCTGTGAAATGGAATCGCATTAATGACAATGGGCAGACCTATCCCGTTGATATTCTGATTGAAGCAATGGATCGAGTAGGGGTTTTCAAAGATATTTTGTCTCGTTTGAGTGACCACAATATTAATGTGCGAAATGCAGGAGTCAAAACGGGTAAAGGCAAACCTGCCATCATCAGTTTACAAATTGATATTCGAGACCATGAACAGTTAGAAAATGTTATTGCCAAAATTAAAAATATGAGTGATATTCTGGATTTGCGTCGCGTCAATACTCTCGATGTTGCTTAATGCTTTGTTTGATATTTTTTGCGAAATAATATTGCATCAGAAACTATTTAGGGGTAGTTACTCCATTAGTTCCCACTTGAACATTCGGTGCTTGAATAATGGTGGCTTGTTGTCCATTCCACTTTTCAATTCTGGCCCGTTCTACCCGCAGATGTTCTAATTCAATTAATTGGGGTGTAACTGAAGACGATCGCAGACGATTCGATTCTGATTCTGCACGGGCTTGTTCAATAGTAACTTGAGCTTCACCTTTTGCTTTTGCCACATTTGCCGCAGCTTCTGCTTGAACTTTCCGACGATTTGCTTCAGACGTTTGGGCAGCTTGTTGGGCAGCAAATTGTTCATCAATACTCTTTTGAATATCAGGCGGCAAACGTAGAGGCCCAAGCAAAGAAATATCTTGAACAGTAATAATTGGAAATCGTTTTTGAGTACAATTAACAACAGTAGAAACCAGTTTTTGGAGATTATAAGGTAACATTGACGGTGTTAATTTTAGGTCTTCTGAAGCTTCTGAAAAACAGTTTCTGAGACCATTGCGTAATTCATTTGCTCGAAAAGCATCAGGGGTTTTGCGATAGGTTTTATAAAATTGATGGAGTTTTGTTTCCGTACTATTAGGAACGGCTTCAGTGGTGAATCCAAAGGAAACGCCAACATCGGCAGAGACAGGACTTCCTCCCACAGAAAAAACAATAGATTCATCCGTTGGAGAGCCTTCAGTAGCTGATTTTGTAAAGGGATAAGTGTTAATATAAGTTGGAAAAATAACCACTTCTTCAGTATAGGAATTATACCAAACTCTACCAGTGACTAATTGAGCATTTTCAATACCTTTTTCGCCGCCATAAAGTTGTATTTTCAGTCCCGCAAAACCTGGTTCAACTGTTGCAATACTTGTTCCTGGAATGACACCACAGGAACTTAATCCAGTAGATATAAGTAATAATAAAACTAACTTGACATTCTTTAATTTGAGCATTATTTTTCCTTCTTTAAAATATCAATGAGTGAGACTTCTAAGCGATTAAAATTAGCATCATTATTGACGGCTTCTAAGATTTTTAGGTTGCGTTTAATTTCAGTAACAGAAAATTCTAAAAACGGGCTAATTCCTAAATGAGAATAATCAGGAAAATGTCGAATAAAAAAAGAACGGGCTTTTTGAGCTTCTCTAATTTTTACCGTTGCATAAATACCAGAACTACCTAATAAAGTAGGTACAAATAACCAAATTCCAAAACCAATTAAAGGCTGATTAGAATTTAAAAAAACAGGTGCGATCGCGATGAGAAATAAGGCTAAAATAATTTCAATAATACCAATAGCTAACCATTTTTGAAAGGTCGTCAGGTGTTTCAATATATCCTCCTGATGACGGCTAAAAAGTTTAATGAAAGGACATTTCTAGTCTAACGCGAATAATAGCGATCACCGATTTGCTTAAATATTTTGTAAGATTAGTTTTAATGAATAAAAAAATCAAGAAAAAACCCCACAAGAACGGGGCTGGCAAGAGGTATTTGTTATCAACTTCCCTAGGGTTTTAAGGAAGATTGGGCATAATTCACCAAACCTGCACTGACGTAGTAACCATAACCGTCTAATTTGTTTTGTTGAGCGATACGACCGGGGTTATTGACTAAATCACTGATGCCAAGACTGAGGAACATGACTGATGCGGCGGCGATCGCGTAGTTGCGAATAACTTTGCTTGGGTTGGGGGCGGTGGTTGATAACATCGGGTTTGTTTCTCCTTTTCTCTTGCTATCTTTAGAATAGGTCGAGATAAAAAGGATGTCAGTCCCCAAAAACGTGTCATTTCAAGGCTTTCAGAGATTCTCTTTGCAGTTTTAACATCGAAAAAAGTGGAAGAAAAACCATCTCACATGGAAAAGTTTGTCTAATGTTTGTCTGTGAGATGAATTTTTTAAGATGTTTTGTGGCGATCGCGCTTTGGATCTGGAGAATATGCTATTGGCGATCACAGTTCAAAGAATGACTCTTTGCCCAAGTGACGGACATATTTTTCAACCAGTTCTGTTAGATCGGCAGAACCCACCCAAACCCAATTATCGATCGCACCTCGGAAACACCAGCGTTCGACAATAAAGTTTCGTTCTTGAACGTCATCTAACACAAATTGCATCATGGGTGTGTAGTAACGAGGGAAGAAAATTTTTTGTGGAAATTCTTCAGAATCAATTTCACAAAGATAAACTACAATATTTTTGTTTTTGACATCAATCAGAAATTCTCTGCCTTGCACAAATTGAGTATATTTTTCGATGCCTTTTTTAACGGTGACAATTTCTTCAGGGTTAATGATTTGAGGAGGTATTTTTCGCAAAAACACTTGGGCATTGGGTTTTTCGTAAATTTCATAGCCATCAGGAATGGTATTTACTGACACTCCTTCCAATTTTGTGGAGAAGAAATATTTAGGTTTGCCCGTTTTGGTTAGTCCTTGATAAAGAAAGTATTTTTGTCTCTTGCGATTCGTATATTCAATAGCCATAGTTATGCGCCTCTCAGCAAATTTTATAAATCTAATGCTAATTGATAGAGATGACGACGGGACATTTGCATTAATTCTGCGAGATGACGACTGGCTTGGGAACGACTCATGCCTTCCTCTAATAATTGTTCTAATTCAATTTTTAAAATGTCATCCGAGGGAATCACGCGATCGCCGCTAATTTGTCCACCAATAACTAAGGTAAACTCTCCCTTAGGCGTAACTTGGGTATAATGTGCAACTCCTTCAGCTAAGCTTCCATACCAAAATTCTTCATGCAGTTTTGTTAATTCTCTGGCTGTTACTAGCGATCTCGTTGGCCCTAAAATTTGCGCTAAATCTGTTAAAGTTTCCAGTAAACGATGAGGAGCTTCATAAAGAATAATCGTTCGAGATTCCGAAGGCAAAACCTCTAAACGAGATTGTCTTTCCTTTCCTTTGGTGGGCAAAAAACCTTCAAAGACAAAACGATCAGTCGGCAAACCAGATGCCACAATCGCCGTAATTAAAGCTGTTACGCCTGGAATTGGAATTATTTCAATATTTTCTGCCAAACAAGCTTTAACCAATTCATAACCTGGATCAGAAATTCCTGGCATTCCTGCATCAGTGACAAGTGCAAGTTCTTTTCCCTGTTGAAGATGATTTAATAAAGCTTGTAAACGTGATTGATGACTGTGATCGTGATAGCTAATTTGAGGAGTTGTAATCTTAAAATATTGTAATAATTTACCCGTATGACGAGTATCTTCGGCGGCAATTAAATCAACATTTTCTAAGGTTTTAATCGCTCGAAAAGTCATGTCTTCTAGATTTCCAATCGGCGTTCCTACTAAATATAATTTTCCTATTTTCATATTTAATTTTTATATAAATTTAGATAGATAAATAAGTTATTTGTTGGCTTAAAATCCTCTATTCAGCAGGTAATTTAAAACAAAAATAAAATTAAGAAGAAGAGAAATCAAGAAACTACAAAATCAGTTTTTATCTAGCAGTGAGTTTGAGAGAATACTTAATTCCATCCAAATAAGTAAGTGGGCTTAATTAATTGTTAGATTGTAGAACAGGCTTCTAGCCTATGGACAGGCAGGATTCCCATCCCACATTTTATATTTAATTGCAACCAGCTACTTAATACAAGATAAACAGACTCAAAATCTTGAAGAATCTTTTTTATAATTTACCATGCTAAATACAAATTATTATGTTACTAAGGAAAAAATTATGATAATTTATCGGTAAATTCTACTAACAATTAATTAGCTAAAGAATAAACCTGTCCATCCAAGAAGATGCGCGTAATTCCTTTAGCTTTAAGGTGGGCAGAAGTTTTCCGTAGAACGCTACTATCAGGTACTTTAATTACTCGTTGAGTACGATTAGAAAAACGACGAGCAACTCGATGATTATCAAAAATAGGTAGGGTTTTTTGTTGAACTTCTTCAGGAGGAATCTTTCCTAAATGGGCAAATTCTTTGAGAGGACGGACAATTAATTCCGCAGTACGATCAATCACGAGATAACAAGTTGTGGGAAATTTAGCCGCAGAAAGAGGGAGAACAATCAAGTTATCGCTATTGTTTAGGGAAAGAACAAAAGAGGTCTCTTCATCCTCATCCCAATCATCTTCCTCCTCATCATCTAAATCATCGTCTAAATCATCCTCCAAATCTTCTAGATCGGGAGCAATTTTTGGGAGTTTTCCTAATTCTTTAACGAGTTCTCCTAGATCGTTTGCATCCAGAGAAATAGGCATTAAAGGAGAATTACTGGCGATCGCAGGTTGATTATTAGACTGACTAATTGCTGTTGTTAATTCTGATTTGAGCGTAATTTTTTTACTAATTTTTTTCTCAGGGATTTCCTCAATAATCGGTAGATCCTCTGTCACAGGAATTATGGGATCAAAAGATATAATTTCAGGAATATTTTCTATCATTACAGGAATTATGGGATCAACAAGTGTAATTTCAGGAATTATTTCAGTCGGTAATTGTGTTGTTGCCGTACTCCGCCGTTTACGAGTTTTAACCTGAATGGGAGTTGCATCCGTAACTGAGGGTATTTGTATTTCTTCAGATGCTGATGACTTGATAACATCAATAATTTCTAGAGGAGGAATTGGGGGGAAATCTTCTGATGAGATCCCAAGAGGTTGATCTGGCAAATCTAAAGCGATCGCGTTCTTAGAATCTTCTAAAGCAAGGGATAATTGACTATCTGATTTGGAAACACGAGCCAATCGTTTTTGTTGGATCAGAACTTCATATTCATTCTCTGACAAACACAGTTTTAAAAAGCGGCTAATAGTGGAACTGCTCACCCCAAACTTCTCGGCTAAGGTCGAAGTGGTCTCAGGCGTTTGACGGTATAGATCCAGGATTTCCTTCTTGTCGTCTTCGGTCAGTTTTTTAGGACTCATAGGATTACACAACCTTCATAGCATATTGAGATCATTCCGAGCAGACTGAATTGAATCTGTTAAGATAACTTTTGATTCGGTTAGAAAAACGCGATCAAAGTCTCTTACGAAGATATATTCAATTGGCTCCCTAATCTAGTCTATCGTTGACCGATCAATTTCAACCCTGCTTACTTGTAATCATTTTTAAAATTATGCCAATTACTGAGGCGAAACCTGCACTTTTAGTTTTAGTTGATGGAACAGTCTATCAAGGCTTCTCCTTTGGAGCCAAGGGAACAACGGTGGGAGAAGTTGTTTTCAATACGGGAATGACTGGCTACCAAGAAGTTATTACCGATCCCAGCTATAGCGGCCAAATTGTCACTTTTACCTATCCTGAATTGGGAAATACGGGCGTTAATCCAGAGGATGATGAATCTAGTCATCCCCACGTTAAAGGCGTAATTGCCCGCAATGTTACCTATCGTCCCAGTAATTGGCGATCTACCCAATCTTTGCCAGATTATTTAATTCAACATCAAGTTGTTGGGATTTATGGCATTGATACCCGCGCTTTAACTAAAAAAATTCGCTCAGTCGGGGCGATGAATGGAGGCATTTCAACGGAAATACTTGATCCACAAGAATTAATTCGTTTTGTGCAAGCTGCTCCCACCATGACAGGACTCAATTTAGTTAAAGAAGTCACCACCAAAGAGGTTTATGAATGGTCAACGCCGACGGATAGCCATTGGGAATTTGCGCCAATTGAAAATCAGGCAGGTCAAGAATCTTTAACCGTTGTGGCGATCGATTTTGGGGTTAAACGCAATATTTTGCACCGTTTGGCAAGTTACGGCTGTCGAGTGATTGTTGTGCCTGCTTCTACATCTGCTGAAGAAATTTTAAAACACAATCCTGATGGAATTTTTCTTTCTAATGGGCCAGGCGATCCCTCGGCTGTTGAAGAAGGAATTGTCACGGCCACGGAATTATTAAAGGCGAAGAAACCAACTTTTGGGATTTGCATGGGGCATCAAATTTTGGGACTTTCCTTGGGGGCTGAAACCTTTAAATTAAAATTTGGGCATCGGGGCTTAAATCAACCTGCGGGACTGAATCAACAAGTTGAAATCACCAGTCAAAATCATGGTTTTGCTGTCACTCAAGAATCTTTAGGTTCTGACGTAGAAATTACCCATCTCAATTTGAATGATCAAACCGTCGCAGGATTACGCCATAAAACTTTGCCTTTTTTCTCGGTGCAATATCATCCTGAAGCAAGTCCTGGCCCTCATGATGCGGATTATTTGTTTGAGCAATTTGTTGAATCTATGCGAGATCAT
The DNA here is from genome assembly GCA_031396835.1 of Snowella sp. SOY_38_metabat_116. GTDB lineage: Bacteria > Cyanobacteriota > Cyanobacteriia > Cyanobacteriales > Microcystaceae > Snowella. The sequence continues at coordinate 11,458 of JANNLO010000312.1, read as the reverse complement.
AAAGCTCAGGTTTAAACTGATTTTTCCTTTTTAAGATTGATAATTTGATCATTTTTGACGATTCAACGGCGATCGCCTAAATTTTTGATGGGAAAATCAGATGTCGTTTTTGGTTGCTGAGAATTTATTGGAGAATGGTTCAACTTTATGCTCAAGAATCACTGAAAAACTTGTAATGTAAATGTTTTAAGATTTTTGTGAATGAATCTAAACCAATATCCTAATTTCTCCGCCAAAAGACGATTTGATTATTCAAAAGTTGTAATTGAGTGCCTGGATAATAAAAGGAAAGAATTTTTTCAGGTGACCAACCCAATTGAGCTAATTTATAAGAGCCATATTGACTCATGCCAACTCCATGACCCAAGCCGCCGCCGATAAAAGTAAATCCTTTCACGTTTTTTTTATCGTCATAGATCGGTTCGAGATAAAAAAGTGTACTACGCGGAGCCGAAAAAGCAGTACGAGCTTCGTTTTTAGCTAATTCTAAAATACCTTTATCGGTTTGAATTTCTAAGATTAAAATACGACCTGAAGGCGATCGCTTGGTCACTTTCATATTTTGAATAGTTGTAAAATTTGCTAAAGGATGTTTGCGTTTACTTAAATAAGTGCGAAGGTCTTGATTCAGCGAATCTAAAGTGCTTTGATAACGCCAGCGAAAAACTTGCCTTCCCGTTTCATTAAACCCTTCTTTTAGTCCAATAAATTTACGAAAATCAACTTCATTTGCAAGGGATTGTTGTGCTAAGTTCCAAACTTGTTGAGAAGAATCAATAATTGACTTGAGATAAGGGCGTTCTTCTCCATTCCAAACATCACTAAAACTTGCAGTAATTCCACCAGTTGTTGAAGAATAAAGAGCATCCACTAATTGATTTTCGTAGGTTAAAACTAAACCCAAAGTTTGGGCGATCGCGCGATCGGCTTGAGGGCTAGTATCTTTAAGACCAAAATAAACTTGGCAATGAGTATTTGCACAAAGTTGATAATTATCAGCTTCAAAACGGCGTAAATTTCGCAAAGCATAGGTACGAGCAATAATAGTTTGGGCTTTTGCTGCATTCTCTGGCGCATTTCTACCAATTTCATGGGGAACCACGCCGCGTAAATAAATTTCTAAGGGAACATTATTCACCAAAGTGTAAGTTCCATAGGAATTGGGCTGAAGTTTTAAACTGCCTCCATACAATTGTTGAGATTTCCCGTTTCCTTCTGCAACTTGAATTAAGTTTTTTTTGCCAGTAATTTCTAAAGAATTAGTTGAATATTTTTGTCCATTAATGATTAAAATTGTCTGAGGTTTTGCGCTAACAATAGTACTATCCAAACGCGGTAAATTATGTCCTTTGGCTTTCAAACTTTGCAACAACCAACGACGAACTATCGGACTAGAATATACATCTCTTTTTGCCCAAACTTGCCAGCGTTCTGGTTGGGTAACTTCTACTTGAATTCCCATTGCTTTCCATTGATTTGCACTATCTTCGGCGGTTTCAAAAGTCGAATGTTCACTCAAAACTAATCGCTCTTCTAAAATAGGCGAATTTAATGCTTGTTTTGTAATGCCAATAATCGCGCTTTTAGCTTGCAAAGTTTGGGGTTTATTATTGCTGTTGTCTAAAAACCGAAAAGTAAGTATGTCTCCACTGCTAGCACTCACATTTAGTTGATCCTTTTCTTCGTCTCCAAAACGTTGTACAATCCCTACTTTTAATTCAATGTCGTTAGCTTTAACGGGGTTAGTAAAAACACTAGTCAAGCTCAGAGAAACGGTAGCGAGAGTTAAAATAACTGAATTAAACTGCATAAACAAGGGAATTAAATAAAGAATATTGAAAAATAAAGACCCCAGAATTGAAGATTTTGTGTCAACTTAATGGGCGATCGCCAAAGAATTCGTTTTACAGTGCGTAGCTTAATATCTAGATTAAATTTATGCAAAGCCTCAATTGAATATATCGCGTCCGAATACCTTAGATCAATTGTTTTGATACAATTAAACGAAACCTTCTGGATAGAAATAGGCATGAGCAAACTACCTCCTTGGATTGTTTTAGATCCGTTCCTCCAAAATTGGTTATTAGAAGATATTGGTAGGGGCGATCGCTCGATTCAAGGATTACCACCATTGCGGTCTGGAAAAGCAACTTGGGTAGCCAAAGAAAGAGGAATTATTGCTGGTTTGAGTATTGCTGCCCGAATTTTTCATTTGTTAGAACCTAGCATTATTTTTATTCCTCTGATTTTAGAGGGTGAATTTGCTGAAAAAGGTCAGGTAATTGCTGAAATCCAAGGGACATTAGACAATCTTTTAATGGGAGAACGAACTGCTTTAAATATTGTCATGCGCTTAAGTGGGATTGCGACCCTCACTCGTAAATATGTGGAAGTTATTGCGGATTTATCTACCCAATTAGTCGATACTCGCAAAACGACTCCTGGATTACGTATTTTTGAAAAATATGCTGTTCAAATTGGCGGCGCGGTTAATCATCGCATGGGTTTAGATGATGCAGTCATGATTAAAGACAATCACATTTTGGCGGCAGGAAGTATTACTAAGGCGATCGCCCAATTGCGTTATACCATTCCCTATCCCCTGACTATTGAAGTTGAAACCAGTAATTTTAGTGAAGTCAAAGAAGCGATCGCGTCCCAAGCCAACACTATTATGCTTGATAACATGACTCTCGAAGAAATGAAACAAGCCGTTGAACTAATCCGACGAGAAAATCCCCATATTCACATTGAAGCATCGGGGAATATTACTCTAGATAATCTGCGATTAGTCGCTAAAACTGGCGTGGACTATATTTCTAGTAGCGCACCCATTACCCGTTCTAGTTGGCTGGATCTGAGTATGAGATTAGCTCCTTTAGATTGAAAATTAACGCACAATCAAGAGTTATACTGTCAAATATAAGAAAGTTTCATCTATTAATAAATTGAGTTATTTAGAAAAAATTCCCATCAAAATTTAGCTTACTTTGAAAATCAAAAAGACTGGATTAAGCGGCAAGGGTTACAATTTAGACAGTAAATTCGAGTATAAATAAGCTAAATTTCATTTTATTCATCTATCCTTTTAAAAATAACGATTATCTTAAATTTTAAATTTACTTATTGTTGAGGAAGAAATATGGATTTTTGCCTATCAGCTGCTAATATCGTTGATCAACCGACCGTGACGAACAATTCTATTGAAAAAATATCTGTTCAAATTCGTTTAGCTAACCTCAAAGATGTTAAGTCCTTAGCTGAAGTATTGGCCCAGAGTTTTCATGTCTCACAAAATTGGTTATCTTGGATTTATCCTCTTTTAAAACTCGGTATTTGCGAAGATTTGCGGACTCGTTTGCGTTCAAATTCTCCTTATTATCAATGTCTTGTTGCCCTGATTTTAGAAAAAGAAGAAATTATTGGAACGGCTGAAATTTCTCTCAAAGACTGGTTTGTTAGTCAAACTCGTTATTGCTATGTTTCTAATCTTGCAATTAGTCCGCTCTATCGTCGTCAGGGAATTGCCAAGCAATTATTACTCAAATGTGAAAAAGTTGCCCGCGAGTGGAATTGTGAATCGCTTTATTTACACGTTCTTGAAGATAATTTGGCCGCCAAACAACTTTATTTAACTCACGGTTATCGCTGGCAAAGAGTTGAAAATAATTTACGAAGTTGGTTATTTAAAAAACCTAGACGTTTATTATTAGCAAAAAAAATTAATTAGTTTTATCAAGATAAATCGAAGGTTTGGTATAGATTTTATGTTCCACAATTAATAATGGATAATGTCCTAGAAATTCTTTCGCAATTACACCAACAAGCGTTTTTAATTATTAATCCGCGTCGGCGAAATGGCATTATTCTTATTAAACCTTATCACGCTGAATTTGCTGGGCCAGGTTCTGTGATTGGCGGAGAATTTGATGAAGACGTGATTCAAGTATTGCCTGTGGGAAAATTATCTTTACTTGAACCTCAATCTGCCGAAGAAAAAATCAAAGCCTATTTAATACGTCGTCAATGGATTCTGTTAACTAAACAAATTGCTGATAATCCCATTCCTCAACAACGCGCTCAAGTAATTCTTAATCAGTTTGAAAATTGGTTTGATGCTTCCATAACTTCTTGTGTACCAGATGATGTTTTTTCATTATTAGTGGGAGTATTACCGCAAACGATCGCGATCGCCCGTCAAGAAATTGAAAAGTTTTAAGAAATTTATAGTTTATGAGTATATCAATTTGAGAAAATATCTCGATCCCAGTCCTCACAACAACAAATATTACAGAGTGTAACTAAATGGGGAGCCAACCCAGTAAGCGTGATACCTTCTATAAAGGTTAGTTAATTTCTGTCGTGTTCCAATTTAAGGAGGATAATTGACTGTGCCAGCTAGTTTAGCCAATCAATCTCTGTGTCAAGAAAATATCCGTGAATATGTTGCTGAGCTACAACTTCACATGACGCTACAGGCTCGCAACCTGGTTCCGACTTTCGCTCAATTTGGGGATAGTCGTCAGCAGCTTTTACAGGAAACCCAAGCCGTTATGGAAAAGATGGTTTCACGACAAGTTTTTTAGGTTTGCGTTTGTTATTGTTTGAAGAGTTATATTAAGCAGGATCGGATTTTTCTATCCTGTTTTTTATTGCTTAAATAAGTAAGTGTAATGAATTGTTAGATGATTTTAGTATGGTTTTTTGATCTACATTTATTTTGAATTTAAAACAGCTACTTAGTTGAAAATTTTTGCCATAGATTAGTGACTATTTCTTATTGAAAGGTGATTTATGAAAACAGAAATTAAAAGCAATCAGCACAAAAATTTTAGAATAGGAAGTAAAAAGATTATTTTCTTGACAGGATTAGGGCTTTTAGGGTTGGCAGGATTTTGGGGAATTAAAATCATTCAGAATAGCAGTTTCCATACAATTTTATTTTTTCCTACGGCGAGAGAAATTACACGGGGAATGCCAGTTACTTATTGGGGAGCGAAAATTGGGGAGGTTATGGGCTTTGAGCCAGAGCCAAAAGGGGTAGCAGTTGAGATAGAAATTTGGCCTGCTGATCGATTGATTCCAAGGGATTCTTTATTCAAAATTTTGCGAATTGAGGGTGAGAAAAGCATTGACATTCAGCCGCGCAATCCTTTACCACCACAAGCTAAGAGAATGAGTCCTAAAAGTTCTAATTGCGATCCTAAAATTATTCTTTGTAATACTAAAAAGATTTCTAGCATCACTAGACTGCTCTGGGGAAACTTAATTTATTCATTAAATTCTATCCAAGATATTAATTCTGGAGTGCAATCAGTTGAAACGAATGTCAGCGATGTAAGTTCTAATGTTAAGGAAATGAAAACTACTGTGAAGGCATTGGGTGAATTGGGGCAAGAAGCTCAAGGACTTTTACGATCAGATAAGTTGGATAAAACTCTTACGAAGCTGGATGCGACTTTAACTTCAGTTCAAAATGCGGCGGATAATATTAATCTAGCGGCCGAGAAAGCTGGAAAATTGAGTGATCAAGCAACAGGATTAATCGGAAGTGTAAGACAAACGAAAACTGTCGATCAATTGAATTCTACTTTGGCATCGGTTGGAGGTGCAGCCAATCAAGTTCAGGTCTTTATGAGCATTAATAAAAATAATCTGATTAATACCCTTACGAGTATCGAAAAACTTAGTGATCAAGTGACATTAACAGTACAGAAATTAGAACCACTTGCAGAACAGATTCAACAGAAAAAATTGCTTGAAAATTTGGAAATTATTTCTAATAATGCGGCTCAACTGACGACTAATCTTAATCAAGTTTCTTCTCGATTGAATGATCCTCAATCAGCATTGCAATTGCAACAAATTATGGATTCTGCGCGATCGCTAGTTGAAAATCTGAATAAAATTACATCAGATATTGATCAATTAACTGGAAATCCTAGCTTACGACAAGATATTTTGCGACTCATCCAAGGACTTAGTAATTTATTATCTTCAACCCAACTTCTTCAACAACAAGTTGCCTATGGAAAAGTGTTAAATCAAGTTGCATTAGAACGCGATCTCCCAAAAATTTCTCAACCTTAGATAATAATAGAATATTCTTTTTTTAACTTAAATCAATTTGAGATTCATGTTCTTCTGCTAAATCTGCGATCGCCAAAGAATGAGGAGATAATTGCATTTTATCGAGAATATCTTTAACTAAAATTTCTTTTAATAAAACTCGACCAACAACGCTAAGGGGAAATGCTAAAAGTAAACCTAAAAATCCAAAGAAACTACCTAAAAATAATTGAGATAAAAGAATAATTCCTGGTAATATATTCACCTGTTTTCCTAGTATTTTAGGTGCAATTATTTGGCCTTCAAGTTGTTGAATGAATAAGTATAAAATTAAAACGGCTAATGATTTCCAAGGACTATCTAATAACGCGATCGCCATTGGGGCAATGACACTCAAAAGAGGCCCAATATTAGGAATAAAAGCTAGTAATCCTGTGAATAAAGCTAGGGCTAAAGCAACGGGTACTCTAAGAATTAGCAAACCAATAAAGCTTAAAAGGGCGATCGCTGCCATGCTAAATAAAGTGCCAATTAACCAATTTTCTAAAGATTCTTCACAGAGCAAAAGAATTTCATCTATTCGCGATCGATAAAAGGACGGAAACAAACGAATAAAACTTTGACGATAGGGATGGGGATCAACTAATAACATTAAACTCAAAACTAAGAGTAACAATAAAGTTAAAGGTAATCCCAGCGTACTATAGAAAATATTGAGACCTTGCCCTGCAATTTGACTAATAACAGGTTGTAATTGTTGAGTGATTTGTTGAAGATTTGGTAAGGAATTAATGAGTTGGGGATCAACACGAGTAAGAATGGTTTTTAGCCAACTAATTAAACGATTAATTCCCTGGGGCATGAGCGTTAATAATTCTTGAAATTGGGGAATAAAAGGGGGAATAATTAACCAACCAAAAATTCCTAATACACTAATTAATAAACTCATAGAAAGAGCGATCGCGTAACCCCGTTTAATCTGCTTTGACTGAAACCAATTAGCCAAATGATTTAAGGCATTAGCCACAACAATGGCAGCAAATAATAACAATAATAACTGTCGAATTTGCCATAAAATAACTAGGCAAAGAATGAGAGAAATAAAGCCAAGCCATTGGGAAAATTTCAAATTAATACCTCCCAATCATAGATTTACTATTCCGATTCGTTGACTTATAATTCATTTTTTAGTTATCACTAAATTGGGATGCCCAACCTAATAAAATTGCGATCGCGATCGGCGTTAAACTAATGCCAATTAACGCATTAAAAGTTGTTGGTTGCAATGCTAAAAAAGGGCCAATATATTTAAGAATTAAAGAAAGAATTAGAGACAATACCAAGACTTTAAGCACTAAGCTCAGGGAATTATTCATAATTATTATTAACTCCTAAAACTTTGACTATTAAACTGCATTAACTAAAGAATTAACTCCTTTAATCGCAAAAATTTTCTCCATTACTTCTTCCACTACTTTGTCGGGTGTAGAAGCTCCAGAAGTCACTCCCACAACAATTTCTCCATCGGGTAACCAATTTTCAAGAATTTCTAAATCTTTATTTAAAGGTTTATGTTCTACTCGATTTTCTGGCCCAATTCGATCAGCACTATCAATATGATAAGAAGGTATTTTGTAATCAATAGAAATTTCTTGTAAATGAGTGGTATTAGAAGAATTATAGCCGCCAATAACAACCATTAAAGAGAGTTTTTCTTTAACTAAATCAAACATCGCATCTTGACGTTCTTGGGTCGCATCACAGATGGTATTAAAACTCATAAAATGCTCACTTAAAACGGCTGGGCCGTATTTTTTCAACATGGTTTTTTCAAAAAGTTTACCAATTTGTTCGGTTTCACTTTTGAGCATAGTTGTTTGATTAGCAATACCGATGCAATCTAAATTTTGATCTGGATCAAACCCTTCTGAATGAGCATTTTTAAACTTTTCTAAAAACTCAGTTTTATTGCCACCATTGAGAATATAGTTACTAACATAATTGGCTTGTTCCAAATTTAATACAACCAAATAAATTCCCGCAAAAGAACTAGTTGCAATGGTTTCTTCATGATTATATTTACCATGAATAATAGAAGTATATTGACGTTTTTTATGCTTCTCAACTGAGTTCCAAACTTTAGAAACCCAAGGACAAGTCGTATCCACAATTGTGCAACCTTTGTCATTGAGTATTTGCATTTCTGTGACACTCGCTCCAAATGCTGGCAAAATAACGACATCTCCGCTTTCGATGGGACTAAAATCTTTTTCTCCAGCGATCGCAGGAATAAAACCAACTTCCATTTCTCGGAGCCGTTGATTGACCGAAGGATTATGAATAATTTCATTAGTGATCCAAATGCGTTCCTTGGGAAAATGTTGCCGAGTTTCATAAGCCATGGCCACAGCCCGTTCCACGCCCCAACAAAAACCAAAAGCTTCCGCCAGTCGAATCGTGACATTTCCCCGTTGGAGCCGATAATGATTTTGACGAATTTCTTGAATCAGTTGACTTTGGTATTCGCTGTCCATCACTTCCATGACTTCTGCACCATGCCCAAACCCTCTACGGTGATAGTTTTCTGAATGTTGTAGCGATCGCTTAAAAGCTTTAGTATCCATAATATTTTGATGATTTATGTCTCAAACTTTTATTATTGTAGGAGGTTTATGCCTTGAACTTTAAGCAGAAGGCGGACTAGGTTGACTTTCTAAATGTTGTAGAAATTCTAATAATTCCTCATCAGAAAGTAATTGACGCGATCGCTTGCCATAGGTTTGCAGTAAATAATTTTTGCCCTGATCATTTGTCCAGTTGAGGCGTTTTAGTTCTATATTACTGCGAGCAATAACTTCCGAAAAATCAATCGGTTCACTCAAATCTGAGGTAGGAGAAAGAACAGATTGACTCGTTTCAATTTCTGAAGATGGAGTTGCAAGAACATTATCCGTCAAAAGCAAAGATAATTCTTCTAAAAGTAAAGATTGGACTGATGCCTCATTAGTTTGCGCCAAATCCATGAGTGGTAATTTTCCATTCTGCTCAATTGGGTCTGAGGAAAGAGACAAAACTAGCTCAGTTTCTTGATCATTTTTCAAAGGCACAGACTCTAATAAAACCAACTCAGGCATTTCTTCTGGGATAAAAGTTTCGGATGGTGAACTAGGAGAAATGAGCGGCGAAGGAATTTCTGCAACGGCTGCAATTTCAACGGGTAAGGGAGGAGTTGGCAGAGGAACCGATCCTTTTTTTGCTTTCGGTATTTTAGGAAGCGGGGTAGAAATAGGCTCAAGAACAGTTTTTTGTTTATTCTCAATCGGTGTTGGCGCGATCGCAGTTATCGCAATTGCAGAATCAGCCTCAAAATTTAAAAGGGCCAAGGCTCGGAGTCGGGCTTGATCTTCTGCCGCTTCAATAGTCCCAGAGGCCGCCAATCCTGTTGCAAGGATCACATCTCCCACTTGTACCAGCGATCGCACGACATATAACCCGTGATCAATCATCAAAAGTTCACTGGTGAGACTGCCTTGGGGGCGTTTGCGCGAAGACCTCGGCGTCCTGGATTTCGCCCATCAAGGATTGATAGTCGTTCATCCGTTTGAAATTCTCAACAGGAAAATCGTGCAACAAAGGCTGGACGATCTCGATCATATAGCGCAAGGATTTGAAGGCGATGCGCACGCGGTGAATAGTGGCGGAGCGGGTAGCATCAACCCAGCCGTGGCGCTGTTTGGTGATTAAGTATACATCGTCAACCGCCTGCATGAGCTGTGAATTGAGATCACCGTTCGTTTCGGCTTCGAGGGACTCATGCGTTTTGCGGATGCGTTTGGTGACTTCGGAGGCTTCAAGCTGTTTTACTTTTTTACGGAGGTTCCGCAACAACTTCTCTTCGGTGAATTGCAGATGTTTCTGAAAATCGTGAAGTTGAGGCAGTTCCTGCAGGATTTCAGAGATCTCGGCAAGAATGACCTGGGTATCGCGCAGGTTGTCGAACTCATCAAGCTGGCCTTTGAAGGCACGCTTCAATTTTTGCAAACGCGGGCGCGGGGAAATTGAATTCAATAACTGGATGAGAGCCAGTATGCGCCGTGTGGCAACTCTTAGATCGTGGACCGCTTCATTGGAAAACTCCGCGCGGCAGTGTTTCAGTTCCGCACGATAATTCTTCCAGCGCTGCTCCAATGCTTCGACCAGGAGTTGATTTGGGTCTGGTTTTGTTTCTTCGATCAGTGGTGTAGTCATACGAATTCCATCAATTGATTTCAAGTTTTACGCCAAAGACTTCCTCGAACAAAGACTTGCGTTTGGATAACGACCAGTTTTCAAGCATCAAATCGTTTTTGCCGCATAATTTGACCTGCCAGCCGGATTTTGTTTCTCTAAGCGTCACATCAGTGACGGGGTTGGCATGGCTGACATCCATTGAGTCAGCGAGACGCAGAAGCGCGGAAAGCCTGGCGACGATCGCGCGGTCTTTTTGGGACAGCGATTTGAAATTATCATCCTCGGTGGTCGGTGACTGCTTGCGGTGATAACGAACCAGATTGGCAACAATATTCTGCTCACGCACAGTGAGCCCGATCAGGCGATTCACACTCAACAAGTAATACCCATGTTTCTCATGATCGACCGTGTTGATGAAATGACCGATATCATGCAACAGGGCAGCCACCTCAAGCAGGAGAACGTTAGTATCATCCAGTTCGTGCAGCGCCTTAGATTGTTCAAAAAGACATGCCGCAAGTTTGGCGGTCAGGCAGGCGTGCTTTTCATCAAATTGATATTTGCGCCCCATGTGCAAAGCGGACTCCCATGCCTGCTCGCTGCGCTGCGGGCGCGGACTGCGCGACAAGTCCTCTGCAATATCGAGCAGGATACCATCTTTCAAGCCCACATTGGGAATCGCGATCTGTTTGACATGCGCTTCACTGGCGATCATATGCAACACAATGGCAGCCGGTAGGATCACATCCGCGCGGTCAGGACGGAGTTTCAATTTATGGATGCGCTCTTCATAACTCAACCGATTGAGACGCTCGATCAACTCTGCTAGTTCATCCAACATGATGAAACGGTCACTATCAGCTTTGAATAATTTCTGACGTAAACGCCCGATCTCTTCCACGTTTCCGCCTGTCGCTGCGCAAACTTGTATTTTCTCAGCCCCAATATCGCGCTCGATGCGATAGCGCGCAGCTTCGGCATATTCACGGACCAGTTTACCGAACGGGTGTTTGGAATTGTCCTTGGTATCCAGCTTTTCCAAAAGGCGTACTGTGCCCATGTTGTAACTCTCAGTGGACATAATATTCTGCCCTGTGGAAATGGTCACTTCAACACTGCCCCCGCCGATATCGATCAACATGGTGCGTTTGTTTTTCAA
>JANNLO010000303.1:0-1926 GCA_031396835.1 Snowella sp. SOY_38_metabat_116 | reverse complement strand
TCTTTATCTATAATTTCGACTATTCCTATTTCGTCTATGATTCCTGCTATTATTCCCAAATGGTCTATATCTTGAACATCTATTTGCATTTCTTTTTTCATTTTGCTTACCTTAATTTCATTTAGATTAAAATAACATTTTTACAATTTAACCTGCTGAATGTGGGATCTAATCTATACACAGTAAGTATTAAATGAGATTAGGGTATGAAGCTGATAGGTTACGTCCGAGTAAGCACTCAAAAACAGGCCGATAATACATCTCTAGAATCCCAAAAAATAGAAATAGAGAATTATTGCCAAAAGTTTGGGCATGAACTGGTAGAGGTCTTCTGTGATGTTAGTTCGGGTAGTGGAATTAAAAAACGGAAGGGTTTACAAGACGCGATCGCAAGCTTGCCTAACTATGATGGTTTGATAGTTGCCAAGACTGATCGATTAGGTCGTAATGTAAGAGATGTTTTGGGGATATTCGATGATTACATCCAACCCACTACAAAGGAGTTAATTTTAATTGATTTAGATGTGAATACAGCAACCCCTCAAGGTCGGTTAATGCTGACCATGTTTAGTTCTTTTGGAGAATTTGAAAGGGCTATAATTAAGGAACGTACTGATAAAGGAAGAAAAGTAAGGATGAAAGAAGGAAAACCAATGGGAACCCCTAAATTTGGGGAATTAGTCATCGAAAACACTAACCAGCGGATTGTTAATGAATCTGAAATAGCAATTATTGACCTAATCCGTCGTCATCATAAATCTGGCAAGAAAGCTAATGCGATCGCTAAATATTTAAATGCTCAAGGCATTCCAACAAAACGGGGTAAACAGTGGACACAGCAAGGCGTTATCAATATTCTTAATCGAATTTACCCAAAAGCTGCATAGATGATTGATTGAAATATTAAGATTTACAAATAAAAATATGTAGCAGGATGTGACATTGAGGTAGAGAGCGATCGCGTTAACGACTGTTTTGACACCACCTATAAGTTAGTATTAAATATCAGAATTTTGAGGACATAAAATAATGGCACGTCAAAATAATCAAGAACGAATTTCTGTAGCTGTCAAACCAGAACATATCCTAGCGATGAACCAAGTTGCTGGCGATCGCCCAACAAACTACAGCGCATTGGTACGCGATGCACTCGATAAAGTCTATTTGGGAATGGTTAAATAAAAAAGAGGGAGAATCTTACACAATTTTCGGTGTATCAAGGCTTTTTCTACATTTCGAGAACTCGCTAAACCTCTTACGACAATGAACCGTCTCACGGGTTCAACAAAAATTGGGACTCAACCCAGTTTAAACTTCAAATATTTATCCTTAAAGTTTAGCAAAGTTCAACAAAAATTCTGCAAAAGTGCAGAAAAAAATTCGCAAAATGTAGAAAAAGTTTTTGCTTAATCCAAAATAAAAAAGATTCTCCTAAAGTTACTCAACAAAACTTCAGGAGATTTATCATGTTTCAAAATACTTACAACAATTATAACACAAGCCTTTCAGACGATTCAAGCTTAAAGATTATTCGAGAATTTGAGTCATCTGGTATCAGTCAAGAGGTTTTCGATCTCAATGTCCAGATAGTCGATGATATTGAGATCGACCCTGTAACGAATGAAGTCACAGCAACCCCGATAGCAGACCTTTTAGGCTATCGCTATACCCGTTTTGGGCATTCCCACAAAGAAAATATTACTGCTGCCGTATTCACTCAAGAAAATGGGGGAGTTTGGCAACTTAAAATATTTGAGGAAGAAAACGACGGGAAACGGTCAGGAAAATATATGGCCCCTAAAGACATAGAGGTTTTTTGCATAAACCCTCGAAAAGGGGGAATAAGGATTTATGACTGAAAAGTAGCAGATTTTTCCAAGTACCGATAGACACTTGCTTTGGAAAGTGCAAAATCTTTCATGAGGG
>JANNLO010000017.1:0-3817 GCA_031396835.1 Snowella sp. SOY_38_metabat_116 | reverse complement strand
TTCTGGTATATCAAGAACCTACTTTAAGTAGAACACCCAAAAAAGAATTATTTTCCACCGATTCTAATGATCCTGAACTAGAGAAATTCTGGATTAATACTAAAGTATTTGAAATTGCTCAGGTGACAACAGAAGAACCTATTTTACAGGCCAATGTAGAAAAATCTACTTTACCTAAGCCAGAAGAGAATGAGATCGCACCTATTTCTCCTGAAAAAGTAATTGGTCTCAATCGTTCTCCCATCATGCCAACCATTAAAGAAGAAATAGAAGATTTTAATGACCTAAAACAGTTTCTGGTATATCAAGAACCTACTTTAAGTAGAACACCTAAAAAAGAATTATTTTCCACCGATTCTAATGATCCTGAACTAGAGAAATTCTGGATTAATACTAAAGTATTTGAAATTGCTCAGGTGACAACAGAAGAACCTGTTTTACAGGCCAATGTAGAAAAATCTACTCTACCTAAGCCAGAAGAGAATGAGATCGCGCCTATTTCTCCTGAAAAAGTAATTACTCAAGATGGCTCAGTAGAAAGAAAACTTGACCCAACGCTTACCATACCGAGCATTAAGCAAGAAAAAGATCCTAACGATCCCCCCAACGCGGCCAAACCGTTATACTTCTTCCAGGCACCAACCCCTAATACAACGCCAGAAAAAGAATTATTTTCTCCAAACGCTAATAGCATTAAAATAGAAAAATTTTCCAGTAATTTAGAAGTTTTTGAGATTCTTCAGGAAGTTAATCTGGGCGATTATTATGACACCGTCTTTGGCCCCATACAAAGGGCGATAGAACAGAGAAGACAGCAAGCCCAACCCACAGGAACTATTGCCGAACAAATTGAGCAAGTGATGGAAGATGCGATCGGGGGAACATCAGTTCGTTACCCCTGGATTCTCAACTCTTCCGATAACCTCAGCTTTGCCCCCCTACTCTTCAAACCTAAAAAAAATGACTTTTATCTAGACTTAGATCTGCGAGAATCAGAGGACAATCCAGTCATCAATAAAATTACCTTTGGAGCCTTTCACCATAAAGATCAATTTTATTGGGTACTCGATCAAAATCGCATAGTCATCGAGACATTAGGCGGACAAGGTGGTCTAATTTATCAAGGACTAGAACAAGATGTTCAATTAGAACAAACTCTGACCCTTACCCAGGCCCTTTCTGGTTATCAAGCAGCTTGGGTGATTCCCTACGACTTACAAAGATTGTTTAAACCCGAAGACCTCAATAAATACACCGTTATTAGCATTGGCGGACAATTAATCAATCCCGAAGGTGCGAGCGGAGGAGCAATTACTATTGATAGCTCTAACCTGATCACCCCGAACCAGGACACAGTTTACTTACCGAAACCAGAAACCATCACCAATAAAATAGGAATTGCTTCTACTTATAATCAACGAGGAGGCGGCGCACTATTTAATAATCTAGCAGTAGAAAATGCTCCCCTAATCCTCCAAGCTTTTCCAACAACAAATCTACAACCTTTGTTTGGTATTGAATTAAAAGAGGGAGCAGTCATTCCTAAAGCAAAATTAGAAGAAGCTGGTATTTCTTTCGGTGATATTTTCAAAGGAGAACCTGGACAATTTACTGCACCCATTTCCTCTGTTCCAGGCATCAAAATAGGTCAAGGCGAAAAATTTGATAACAAAGATCTATTGAATGTTTTAATAAATCCTTTTCTGACTACTTCCGAGCGAGATTACCATTACTTAAACTCTTTGCTGTGGGTAACTTCTGGTGTTCTGCAACCCAACATCCAGACCAAAATGACTAGCCAGAACTATTTCGATTGGTATCGACTATTTTTTAGTATTCCTCACAATCGAGTCATGCTTCAATATTCCCCTGATACCTTGGAAGCCACTTATTTTAATCTTTATTCTAATCCAGGGATTTCTTTTACCTTTCCTTACGATAGAGGTAATTTAGACGAAACCCAAACCCTAAATTCTAGTATTGGGATGTTTATCGGGTCAATATTTGAACTTTTTAATGTAGAAAATTTAAATGAAAGTATTGACGAAGCGAAAGAACAAAGAGAAGATGAAAAACCTTTTTCCAGTCTTACTACCCAAATAACTGCCGAAGGTCGAAAACTGATTAATAAACGGATCAATACAAACCTAGCCTATGCAACCATCGGGAGTAGTTTAAATCAAGTATCGGGCTTTATTACTTTTCCCAGCATTATCACCCCAACCGATTCTAGTCTTTTCCAAATCAAGACAGGTAATATTCAAAGAGCAGTACAATTTTTGGGAAGTGAGGTAGGGGATTGGGTAGAAGGAGATACCACCATCACCTCTGCAAGGCTATCTAATCGCAATTTTGGGCCGCTTACTTTTTTGGGTAGCACCCTTCCGATTCTGCCAACCTCTGATGGAGCTAACCAGAATCAAACCAATGAGTCATCAAAAGCAGAAGTTATTCTCATTAGCCCTGAAGGCCGCCAATTTGTTCAGGGATTTGACTCTAACAATTTAACGGATATTCCAACAACTATTAAAAATTATGATATGGCGTTTGATCGCCTATTATTACAGCAAACTAGCAAAAGAACGATTGAAAATAACTACTTCAACGGTTACCTTTATTTACCCACAGTAGAAATGGTTTATGCAGGGACAGATCATGATTTTACCTATAGTTTTAACACAGGAGTTTGGTTCAATGTTGATAACTGGTCTGCTCCTGGGGTTAGATACAACAATTTAGGTATTTATGAACCTCCCGTGGGAGTCTATACGAACATGATCTTAAGTTCAAATACAACTCATTTGGATCTTAATGAAAATAATCAATTAGAGGGAATTACAAGCCATGCTCCTCTCTTACGTTTTAACTGGAATAGTGCAAATAATAGTAATAATCCTTGGCAAATTTCCCTATCCTATACTTTTTCTAAGCAAACTCAAGAATATGGACTTTCCCTCACGAGTTCCCTGGGAATTATCCCCCAATATTCTAACGGCCCAGTCATTGGATTGATCTATGCTAAGTTGGGACTAGGATTTGGGCTAAGTGTGGACGGAAATGTAGAATTAGGTAATACAGTTTATTATGGCTTAAGCGCATTACAATCCGTTTCTCCTAATGTTGCTCTGGGTCTATATGTTAGTAATTATACAGATCTTAATCAAGGCTTTAATAGTCGTACTTTAGCGTTTAACTATGGTGGAATAATTCGGTATAACGTTACAGACAGTCCCATCAATTTGACAGGAAAATTTGGTACAGGAGACAATGGTTTTGAAGCCAGTATTAAAGGTGGAATAAGGTTTTAACCAGAAGTACTAAATATGGGGATCATGTAGTAACGTTACAGCAAATTGCGTTCAAACCCGCCACGAGTATGGTGAGATGAAACAAAGTTAAAGAGGCTAATGAGGTATGGCAGCACATTCACGTTTATTTACGCCAAAGGATACTAACGGCATAGCAAAACCAAGAAAATGCTCAAAGAGGTTTAGCAGAACGATTTAAGCCCGCATTCCGCAGGTTGGTCAGCAAAGTAAATAATATTTTGGCAAGAGGAACCAAGAAAATAAAGAATATGGGCGTTGCTGAATCAAGCTACTCCTTTCCCACTTAAGAAATATAGATTTAGACTAAGGCAAAAATGTGGTCTAAAGTTCTAGATATTTGTTCTGAATTCATCAAGATTTTAACATCTTTAAGCTTTTGTTCAATTTCGGCAATGGTTACATTTGAAGGCAAATGATGTAATTTCTGTAACCTCAAGAGATGAATTTCATATTCGGCAAGATTAAAGTTGGGCGAGTAAGCGGGTGTG
>JANNLO010000277.1:0-4204 GCA_031396835.1 Snowella sp. SOY_38_metabat_116 | reverse complement strand
CTCGTCTTGAACAACGTATAGGACGTATAAAACGCTTTGGACAAGTCCGAGCGACTGTTGATATGCTTAACCTCGTTTATCAAGGCACTGTTGACGAAAAAATATACGAAAAACTTTCTGCTCGAATGAAAGATCGCTTTGATCTTTTTGGCTCATTACCTGACACCATACAGGATGATTGGATCGAACAAATAGAAAAACTCGATGAGAAATTAGACGACTATATTGATGCCCAAAAACGAGTTAATGGGTTTGATATTCGTTACAATGCCAATCTTGATGTCGAAGAAGATGAATGGCGGAACTGTACTCAAGTCCTATCAAGACGCAGTATTGACACTTTAATGAGAAAAGGCTGGTAACAAAGGGGTCAAACCATCGACTTCTGAAACACCGAAGTGCATTTTTTCATCCATTTTCATTCATATTGAAACTCTTAGAAAATTTACTGATAACGCTTATCATTTCAATAAATCTCTCCGTAATCATTCATCTATCTAGAGAAATACCTAACAAATCAAGCTATATTCTCATATGCCTAAAATGGCGCAACGCGGTAAAAATGGGTTTGAGTCGCGATTGGATAGTCGGGTAAGGTTCGAGCGTCGCCGCTCTCTCCTAAGAACCGTGCTTGAGACTTTCGCACTCATAGGAGTTTGAACTGTAGTTTTACGTTTTTGGCGCGTTGCGCCATTTTAGCCAATTTCAGACATCGTTCAAGAATTACCACTTCCGTACATCTTAACTCTAATTCAGTTTATTTAAAAAACTTGATTACTTTATCTTGCAGTAGTCTATCATCAAATCAATGAGAAAAATGTGATGGAATCATTTCCCATATTGGAAATTTCAACTTTATAAACGATTGTTCATCGCTACTTTTACCCTACTAAATTTCAACCGTGAGCCAAACTAACCGTATCATAGCTTTCTTTAATCAGTCGGGAGGGGTTGGAAAAACAACCTTGACGATGAATGTAGGCTATCATTTAGCCCAACGTGAACATCGTGTTCTTCTTCTTGATTTAGATCCGCAGGCTTCTTTAACAACCTTTATGGGACTTGATCCCGTGAATTTAGAAAAAACTGTTTATCAATCAATAGTTGGAGAAGAATCCTTACCTATCCACACCAACCTTTTTGGTATGGATCTGGCTCCATCTAATATTAATTTAAGCGCAGCCGAACTCGAATTGGTCTCAGCTTTAATGAGGGAAATGCGATTGAAAACTGTACTTGCCTCAGTAAAAGATGAATATGACTTCATTTTGATTGACTGCCCTCCAAGCTTAGGTATTTTAAGTGTTATCAGTTTAGTAGCAGCAACTCATGTTCTGGTTCCTATTCAATGCCAATTCAAAGCTTTTCAAGGAACAGATTTGCTGTTAAATACAATTATAAGGCTTCGACGAGCAGCCAATCCTAAATTAGCTTTTGCAGGATTTATCCCTACCATGTATGATGCTCGTACAGCCCAAGAAAGTAGAACCTATAAAGCAATTCAAGAACAATTAACTCCATTAACTAAAGTCTTCCAGCCTATCCCTAAGACGACCTCTTTTCCCGATGCTTCAGAAGCTAAATTACCTCTTGCCTTATTCAAGGCTAAACATCCTGCCATTTCGATTTTGGAAACAATTGCTGAACACTTGGAGAACTTATTGTGAATACCAAAAGAAAAGAACAACCCTATAGTAGTCAATTAAAAGGTGTTCAAGCTTTATTAGGAGATCTGCCTAACGATCAGTCAACATTTTCTGCTGTGATAACTGATATTATTCCTTCTTTAGCCCAACCTAGATATTATTTTGACCCAGAAAAGCAACAACAATTAGTTCAATCAGTTAAACAATACGGGATTTTAGAACCGCTTTTGGTTCGTCCCATTCCTGATAATAAATATGAAATTGTAGCAGGGGAAAGGAGATATCGAGCAGCTATAGATGCTGGACTTACTCTGGTTCCCATTGTCGTTAAAGAACTTAATGATGAAGAAGCCTTGCATCTAGCTCTCATTGAAAATCTTCAAAGAGTTGATCTAAACCCTATAGAAGAAACGGAAGGCATACTCACCTTGCTTAGTATTAACCTTTCTCAGAAAGCTGAAGATGTCATTCGTCTACTTTATCGGATGCAAAACGAAGCGAAAGGAAAAGTTACCCAAAACGTTTTGGGTAACTCTGACTCTCAAAAAATTATTGAAGTTTTTCAAGCCGTAGGAACCCTAAGCTGGGAATCATTTGTCAATAGTCGTCTATCTCTACTCAAACTTCCTACTGAAATTCTCGAAGCTCTCCGTCAAGGAAAACTTGAATATACTAAAGCGATCGCGATCGCCAAAATTAAAGAAGAAGATAAAAGAGCAGAACTTTTGGAAGAAGCAATCCAAAATCAATTATCACTTACTCAAATTAAAGCCAGAATCGCTGAATTAAAACCATCATCTGAAGTAAGCTCATCTGAAAATAAAGCTCAAACTTTAGCCCGTCGTCTGAAACAGCTAAAGCTATGGGAAAAAGATAAAAAGGCTTGGAAGAAAGTCGAAGGATGGTTAGATAAAATAGAAAGCTTGCTATTAGAAATAGAGACAGACGGAGAAAAAATAGTTTCTCAGAGTAGTGACTTATCAAAGGTTAGCTCTGCAAAAATCACGGAAGAGAATCAAGCAGAACATACTGAAGAAAAATCTATCCCTGAAAAGAATGCTGATACCCTGGTCGTGGAAAACTCATCAGATGAAGAAGTTGATGAAAATTGAGATGTTTATCTATCGGATTTCCTTTTTTTGATGTTGCCAATTTTCGGATAAGATGATCAAGGATAAAAGAGAATGATTGCCATAAAAAAATCCCATTTTTCTTCTCAATATATGTTATGCGAGTGGGAAATAGCTTGGGATTTAGGTTAGGAATTGGGAAATACGGAAGCTGAAAGCCTTATATAGCAAGGATCATTTTAAAATAACCGACGTGGTTAATAACGTTATCACCATCCCAAAAAGAGGCATAATTCCCAAAGCTTTTTAAACAACAGACACTTTTGAAAGATAAAACGCAGTCATACAAGACATTTAATTCTAAAGAAAGTGGATCATCAAAGTAAGTAATCACCGAACCAATAACGCTCAAAAAAAAGGACTCTCTGCTACAAGAAAGTCCTTTTTTGATATCCAGCCCCACATTAGGCTTATTTTAAAAATGTTCACTCAACTGATAAAGAAACCATCGCAGAATGATTCAAATAAAACCCTGCTCCATCAAATTTCTCAACTTAGTCTTCTGCTCTATGTTCAAAGCAGCAATACGTTTAGTAAGGAAAACATCAATATGTTCATCAGTGCCAGACTTGCGAGCTTCTTGCGTCTTTGCATTAATTCGATTCCAAACTTCTGTAGACTGCTGAGTAAGTTTTTCATTATCAACCTGAGCATAGACATTGCGTAACATCTCTTCACTATGACCTAACTGAGCAGCAATAACAGGTGCGTCATTTCTATCTCCATAGTGAACAAAATGAGTTGCTAAACAACGACGAAAATCGTGGGGAGTCATCGCCTTCGCATTGTCCTCTCCAAAGAGTTCACGACTGGCATTATAAGTAATTCTCTTAGTTAAATTATTCAAGTCACCCTCAATCGGTTTACCTCGATGACTATCACCGCGATGGAAAAAGACAAAACGATGTGTCCAATTCGGGCGGATAGTATTGAAATATTCCGCAAAATCTTGAGTGAGGATATCATGTAAAGCCCCTGGGAAAAGAGGATAAGGACGTTTGCCAGAATTTTTATGTTGAGACGGGCGTAAATGACACCAAAACTCATTTCTCGCCTCATTAAATTTCAGACGCTGATTATCAAACGCCATCTCTCGAATTTCCCTTGCTCTCATACCATTAAAGGTCAACAACGCAATCAGTAGATAATCCTGCCAGGCATCTTCCATATCCTTTCGTTTTTTCAAACGACCAGCCTCCCACTCGTGTTGAAGAAACTTTGCTCGTTGTCGGTAATATTTCACGATTTCGACACATTGCGGATAGTCCAACAAACGACGTTCCAAAGCCGCATTGTTAGTGAGGGGATGTTCACCCTTCTTGAGACTATATTGACTCCTTAAATTCATCAAAGCTCCGACAGTAGGATGAGTCAAATCACGATTAATACCAATTGGTTGCAGGGTCATTGATACGTGCCGGCGTCCAA
>JANNLO010000261.1:0-28032 GCA_031396835.1 Snowella sp. SOY_38_metabat_116 | reverse complement strand
ATTTTGAGCCTACGGGCTTTGGTGTTGACGAAGAAAAGATGGAGTCAATTTTGGGAAAAACTTGATCAGTATGGATTCCCTGTAGGAACCTGATCACACCTTTTTTTATCAAATAGAGGTCGCACCCGTCTTGGGAGACTTGGCTCTAGCGGTTATTTACGGACTTTCACCGTGATCTGCGTACTTCCTCAAAGTATTTGGGTGCATCCCCAGAAATTCGACTGCTTTTCTGAGTGGAATATATGCCATGTCTGAAATGGTAGAACATATTAGCATTTGTTAGGAAAACTAAGCTGTTAATTAACCTCTTTTTTGTGGCTGTCAATGGTGTGGCACAATGATAATGATAAAAACATTTTAAGTCCTTAACTTAGACAATCACAATTTAAGACTTAATTCTGTCAACAAACACCCGTATTTATATCCTCAGAAACTCAGATGACTGCAACCCTTTCTGCCCCTCCTAAAACCCGCCGCGTTGTTTTTCCTTTCACAGCTATTGTTGGACAAGAAGAAATGAAATTGGCTTTGCTGTTAAATGTCATTGATCCCAAAATTGGAGGGGTGATGATTATGGGCGATCGCGGCACGGGCAAATCTACAACCATCCGCGCTTTAGCTGATTTATTACCAGAAATTGAAGTTGTGGCCAATGATCCCTTCAACTCGCACCCCACCGATCCTGATTTAATGAGCGATCAAGTTCGTCAACAGGTTGATAATCAAATTCCCCTGACAGTTACTCAGAAAAAAGTAACCATGGTGGATTTGCCTTTAGGAGCAACAGAAGACCGAGTTTGTGGCACGATTGATATTGAAAAAGCCCTATCCGAAGGCGTTAAAGCTTTTGAACCAGGACTTTTAGCGAAAGCCAATCGGGGTATTCTCTATGTGGATGAAGTCAACTTATTAGACGATCATTTAGTTGATGTTTTGTTGGACTCTGCTGCTGGAGGTTGGAATACCGTTGAACGGGAAGGGATTTCTATTCGACATCCCGCTCGCTTTGTTTTAGTTGGTTCAGGAAACCCCGAAGAAGGCGAACTACGTCCCCAACTTTTGGATCGTTTTGGGATGCACGCAGAAATTCGTACGGTGCGAGAACCAGCTTTGCGAGTCAAAATTGTGGAACAAAGATCCGAATTTGATCAAACTCCCCTAGTTTTTTGTGATGCTTACCAATCTCAACAAGATGATTTACAGACTAAAATCATTCAATCTCAAGCATTGTTACCTTCCGTTAATATTGATTACGATTTGCGGGTAAAAATTTCTGAAGTTTGTTCCGAATTGGATGTGGACGGACTGCGGGGAGATATTGTCAGCAATCGAGCGGCTAAAGCCTTAACTGCTTTTGAGGGACGCACTGAAGTGACAGTCGAGGATATTCGCCGTGTGATTGTTTTGTGTTTACGCCATCGTCTCCGCAAAGATCCATTGGAATCCATTGATTCTGGTTATAAGGTAGAAAAGGTCTTTAATCGGGTTTTTGGTTTGGAATCAGCTAGTTAATTAATGTTGGATTCTTGAGTTAAATGCTGAAACGCGATCGCAAAATTTGGCAAAAGTTAGAAATGCCCGCTAAAATTAACTAAATTATCAGGAAACATTAATATTTGATGTTTTCATTATTCTGCAATCGCGCATAAGGAAACGACTTAAGATGGCATCAGTGAGTGAAGTAAAGGAATATCTTGCGCATTGGTTTCAATTAGGAAAGGGCGTTATTTTTTCTAAAAGTGGACACAAATTACTTCCCCATCCTGTTTTTGAAGGAACACATTTTTCTGCAATTTTTGAAGATTATTGGCAGCAAATTCTGGATACCAAGGAAGATTGTTATTTGGATGGAACAGAGCAAAGTATTAAAGAATTACTAGCCTCGACTTGGGACATTATGGATTGTAGTCGTTGTACGCTTCCAGTTCCTGTCAATCAGGGTCATTGTGTTTCTAGTCTTTGTCCTTGTGCAGATATTCCGTTATGGCCTAATTTAGAATTACCTCTGCCGAAAATTCCTAGCAACAATGAGAGATATTTATCACAGATTCAATCTCGATTACAAGAAAAAGAAGAAGAAAAATTAGAAGAATCAAAAATGCGTGATTCATTGTGAACTTTTAAACTTCTTCGCCCGCATGATAAGAACTCCGTACCAAAGGCCCTGAGCGAACTTGACTAAATCCTAATGAACGAGCGATCGCGCCTAAATTATCAAATTCTGTGGGAGTCCAATATTTTTTTACGGGCAAATGTTCGAGAGATGGACGCAGATATTGACCAAGCGTTAGGCGATCGCAATTGGCTGTTCGTAGATCTTGCATAGCTTGAATAATTTCTGTTTCTGTTTCACCGTGACCCAACATTAAACCTGATTTAGTGGGAATAGAACTATCCCATTGCTTAACCCAACGCAACACATCTAGCGATCGCTGATACTTTGCTCCTCTGCGAACAATTCCTTGTAATCTTTCAACGGTTTCAATGTTGTGATTATAACAAGCGGGCTGGGCTTGAGCTACTGTTAAAACTCGTTCTTTTTGGCTGACTTCCCGTGCTGCTCCACTCCAAAAATCAGGGGTTAAAACTTCAATTTGAGTTGCCTTATTGCGTTCTCGAATCGCTGTCATTACTTTAACAAACCAGGACGCTCCTCCATCATCCAAGTCATCTCGTGCTACTGAAGTCAGAACCACATAACGCAACCCTAATAACTCAATTGCTTCAGCGACTTTTTGAGGTTCATCAACATCTAATCCCCTGGGTGCGTGACCTTTATCTACCTGACAAAAAGCACAAGCACGGGTGCAAATTGGCCCCATCAATAAAAAAGTTGCCGTTTTGTTCGCATAACATTCGGCCCGATTGGGACAACGCCCTTCTTCACAAATCGTATGAATTTGACGCTGTTTAACAATTTGTTGGACGGTCGAAAGTTCGCTTGCCTTACCAATTGGCCTTCGTAACCAACTGGGCAACTTGGTAATTTCTTCGCGCCATTCATTTTGGGAAGTGGGAGAAATTGTCACGGCGTTTATCCAAAAATAATAATAGTTTTAGCCTAATTTATCTCAGCCTGAAAAAAACGCGATCGCTTAAGCCTGCTTGAATTGACGAGTATAAACCTCATCTTCTTTTTCCGTTGCTATTTTCAAATCAGACAGAGGAAAGGCGACACACAATAACGCATAACCTTCAGACTGCAATTCCAAGGAAACGCCCATACTTTCTGCTTGATCGACTTTTCCCTCGAGAATAAGAGCCGCACAAGTTGTACAAACGCCCGCTCCACAAGACGTAGGCAAGTCTAGACCCGCATCTTGAGCAGATTTAAGCACGGTTTGGTCGGCAGCAATTGCAATAGTATGAGTTTTTCCTTGATGTTGGATCTCAGCTTTGTAAATATTAGACATAAAGACTGGCTTTTCTTTGGTTTAGCGTTGTTAATCTTAGCAAGTTTTGGCAAATTTGTTAATCATTTTTTTTGTATTAATTTTTCATGATGACGTTTTTTATAAAAAAGTAAAATATTTTAAATAAATTTTATTTTAGGTTACTTTTCAGAAATATATGCTGATTGATTTAGCAAATTTAATTAATGCTCAAGTTATAATTTATAATAACATTTAATTATTATCTTTAAAACAAAAGCTTGCTAAATAGTTAGTAAATAAATAGTTATTAATACAGATTTATTTTATTTTTAAGTCACAATATTTTATGCTGATTATTGTTAAAATCTGGTCAAATTTAACTGAGAGAATGAAGTATTTAAAATTAGTTTATTTGTTTTCTCAGTAGGCAATAATCCATTAAAAATTAGAATTTTCTCGACTACGATTTTTGCCATATCTAGTTTCTTGCCAAGTATTCCCAATTCCTTGTAAAATGCCCCGCACAATTAAACCGATCGCGCGCCCAATTACTTGAGTTAACAGAAAAACAAAACCATTACCTAAAAATTCAACCAGCGATCGCAACCGAGGAGAAATCGCATCTCTAAGCTCTAAAAAAATAGTCGTTGTTAAAGGCAAACCTTGAAGTTGAGTTAATTCTAGTTGGCGAGGAGAATAAATGTTTTGAGTATTAATTCCTTGAGGAGTTAAATAAAATAATGAATGTTGACTTTCAAAAATATTTTGAGGTTCTAGCCAATATTTTTTTAATTGATATCGCCAAGCCAAATTATTACGGAACTTAGCAATTTCTCTAGAAGATAGCATTTTTTCAGAATATAAAACTTGCTTAATTTCTTCATTATCAGAAAAATAATTTAAAATAAAAATCATTTCTCCATTAGCAACTTGAATAATTAAATTTTGTAGATATAATTCAATTCTTAGCTTAACTTGAGGAGATTCAGCAACACAGGAAACTTGGTCAATTATTAAATTTTCTGAAAACAATAAATAACTTAAAAGTTCTTTCGTAAAAGGAATTTTATTCAAATATTCTGATTTAATTAAGTCTTTATAATTAGTTATAATTTCTTGAATTTTATCAATTCTAAAATCACTTTTAGGAGAACAATATTTTCCAAAAAAAGCTAAGGTACAAACTTGCCAAATTTCAACTAAAACTAAGCTTGTATCTTCTGGAAGTTGCTCAGGTGTTACATTAAGCGAAATCAACTCATTTAAAAGATTTTGGAATTGATTTAAAATTAGAGTTAGCAGCTCTTGTTTTTTTTCGGTTTTTAAAATATCTAATTCGAGGGGAATATTAGTTAAATTATTAAGTCCTGTTTGAATTTTTGCTAAGGTATTGCTAAAAATAGTAGTATTGGAAGTAGCTTGAGACTCAATTTTAATCTCAGAATTAACTGGAGAAACTATCGGTAAATTTAGAGAATCAAATAATGAGGAATCTGGTTTTTTTTCAGCCATGAGTTGAGCAATTACTTTCAATCTCTCGGGCATTATTTTATTAACTAGCCAGCGTGCAGTTAACAATTCTCGTTTTCTTCCTTGTAAAAATAAATCATCAAATTGAGATTGTTGCGATTGCTGATTAAGTGTTATTAAACTAATATCAATTTGTTCTAAGCCCGATTGAAATAAATTCAATAACCAAAGATTTTTCCGCGTTATTTTTACATAATCTTGAAAGAAAGAAAGATCATTCCAGCATATATTTCCTTCAACAATTTGCCGTAGTCCTTCTATTAGTTTAATCACAGGAGTTCCTTTCGGAAAATAACCCTCAACTCCTTGATTTTTTGCTTGAATTAGTTTTCCATATTCTAAACTTGCTGTTAGTAAACAAATTTTGACCGAAGGATAATTTCTTTTAATTTTTTGACAAAGTAGCCAACCCTGAGATGCTTTTTCTAAAGACAATGGATCGAGTAAAATAATATCAGGTAGGGATTTTTCAAAGATAGTTTCTATGGGTTGAGTTAATTCTATCTGCGCTATTATTTGTATATTCTTAAAAGACATTAACGCTGTTATCAGTCCCAATCGAAAGATCGGATCTTCGTCAATCAAAACTAAGGTAATAGGGCGATCGCTCACAATATTTTAGAGAAAAAGTTCATCAATGAATATCTTAATTTAATAGTAAGATTAACATTATTTCTTAACAGAATTTAAAACAGTAGGCTCACAAACTTCTCGATAGCCATAAAAATCAATCCGATAATCCGTAATTTTAATTCCCATTTGTTGTTCAATTTTTGTGATTAAATCAGGCGGTAATTGAACATGAACATCAATAATTTGTTGCGTATCAAGACAATTAATATGACTATGCGAATCACTAATATGACCATAAAGACGACCATCACACCGCTCTACACATTCAATAATTCCCTGTTCAGATAGAGCCTCTAAATTTTGATAGACCGACGTATGACCAATATTTTTTCCTTGTTGATTGAGGCGGTCATAAATTTCTCTGGCTGAGAGATGCTCTTGCGCTTGCCAAAGCAGTTCGAGAATAAAACGACGTTGACGACTAACACGCATTCCAAGATTTTGACAACGGTTTAAGGCATCTTCTAAGGAGTGAATAGGCGATAAAACTCCCTCTGTTTGTTTCATAACGGCATTATAAAGGACAATCAATAAAGTAAACTCATTACCACTTTAACTTATCTATTTAAATTTATGCTATTTGAGAGTTTATACTTTATTTTATAGATTCAAAATTTGAAGTTTAGAACTTTAGCAAAGAATCATATTTAAAAATACATTTGTAGAGGAAATTAAAACCAATGCCCGATGAATTAAACTTTAAACTTTGGCAGTATAAGCCTTGGTGGTGTCAACCTTGGACAATTATTTTAACAGGAATTATGATTATTTTAGGGAGTTGGTTGTTGTTCAAAACTCTTTGGTTAACAGTTCCTCTGGCTATTTTAATTAGTCTTTGGTGGTTTTATTTTCTAGTTTTATATCCCCGTTTACTCCAAGCAGAAATTTCCAAAAAATCTTCCTAAATTCTTTAAAGTTTAATGATATTTCGCTAACCAATTTAGCATCAGCGCGTTAACTATTTCGGGTTTTTCGTCGTGGGGACAATGGCCTGCTTGGGGAATTGGATAAAAGTCAGTTTGGGTATCAGTTTGGGCTTTTTCTTGATAAATCTGGGAACCAGCGATCGGTGTCCAGGGATCTTTTTCTCCCCATAAAATTAAGAGAGGCTGTTTGATTTTTGGCAATAAACTCGCAGGATGAGGGCCAGCAGCGGCCGTTAAAACAGATGCAAAAACTTTCTGTGCGCCAACATCAGAGGAAGGTTGATGTAACATTTCCACTAATTCGTCTGTCACAGCATTGCGATCGCAGTAAACTTGATAGAGAGTTTGGCGAATACGGGACTTTTGACGAATACGATTGAAAATAAATTCACCAAGCAACGGCGAACTAATCAGTTTTGTAAAACCGCCCATGACTAAACGCAAGGGCAAATTAAGTTCATCAGGACGGTGATTTAATCCCCCTGCACAGTTGAGTAAAATTCCTCCTGAAGCCATCTCAGGATAATCAGCCAACATCATTAAACTCAGCAGTCCACCAATCGAATTTCCCACAAAAATCGTCGGTTCTTGAATATGTGTCTGCCAAAAAGCCTGTAATTGTTCTTGCCAAAGCTCTAGAGAATAATCCAACGGCGGCTTATCCGATCCTCCAAATCCCAATAAATCGATCACAAAAACCCGATAACCTTTTTCAGCTAAGACAGGAATATTTTTTTGCCAGTGACCGATAGAAGCCCCAAATCCATGAATCAGCAAAAGCGGTTTCCCTTGCCCCTGAACTGTGTAGCGAATTTTATGGTCTTGCCAATTCCAGTTTAAAGGTTCCCAAGCGATGGGAAAATTAAGGGTCTGAGTTGTCATAAATTATCTCGATTGAGTAAAATAAGGGAGTAATCAGTTGATTAAGATTTATCAAAATAAGTTATTCTCTATTGTCGCGTTAACTTTTGGGAAAAGCAAGTCACAACTCTTTCATTTCTTAACCAAATCTTAAAAATCTTTATCTATTTGTATTTTTCCCAATTTGTAACCGATAATTATAAAGAATGAAGTATTTAGTGTTTTCCAACTCTAATGTCTTGAGTCAGCAAAAACATTTAAAAATTTATACATTTGAGGATTTTATGTTCAATAAAAGTTTAACAACTTTGTCTCGTTACTCGATCGATATTCTCAGAGAAACCGCTTTTCAATTAGTTAAACAAGGAAGATTAGATCGTCAACAACCGATCTATACACTTTGCCAATATATTCCTGCACGGGAGTGGCCATCAGTAGAATGTGAATTAGAACGAAGCGATTTTCTATTAAGAGACCGCCTTATTGACCTTCTTTCTAAAGAGATTTGGGAAGATAGTTAATTTTTGAATTTGACAATGTTGTTTATTCTAAAAAATTTGGCTAGACTCCGATTAAATTTAAAAAATGGCAAAGTAAACCAGTTTTCAAAGCAAAATAAATTTTATAACTCCTTTTTTATCAACATAGTTCATCATTTAACAAATATATTTTTGAGATGAAAATTAATACACAATGGGTTAAAGTTAAAAATAAAAATTTAGCCATTGATGCCTATTTAGCAATACCAACTGGAGACAAAATTTGGACTGCTGTTATTGTAATTCAAGAAATTTTTGGCGTTAATGAGCACATTCAAGATATCACAGAAAGGCTTGCCAAAGAGGGTTTTGTGGCGATCGCTCCAGCTATTTATCAACGACAAGCTCCTGGTTTTGAAACAGGTTATACTCCAGAGGGAATTGCTGAAGGTAGGAAGTATAAAAACCAGACTAAAGCTAGTGAATTATTAAGTGATATACAAGCAACAATTAATTATCTTTATGCTTTACCACAAGTGGCGAAAACAGGCATAAGAACTATTGGTTTTTGTTTTGGCGGTTTGGTAGTTTACCTAGTTGCAACTTTACCTGAAATTAAAGCAACAGCTTCATTTTATGGCGCGGGAATTGTTACAGAATTTCTAGGTAGTGAGGAACCAATTCTTGCTCAAACATCTGATATTAAGGGAACAATTTATACTTTTTTTGGCTTAAAAGATGCTAGTATTCCTGTTAGTGAAATCGATAAAATTGAGAGCGAACTTACACAATATCAGATTCCTCATCAAGTTTTTCGTTATCAAGAAGCCGATCATGGTTTTTTCTGCGATCGCCGAGCCAGTTATCAACCCGAAGCGGCCCAAGATGCTTGGCAAAAAGTTTTAGAATTATTTAGCTGCTCTTAAAATGACCATTCGTTATTCCAAATCAAATCTTCCCCGTAAAAATTGTTTGGTTTGTCAGCGTCCTTTTGAATGGCGTAAAAAATGGTCAAAATGTTGGGAAGAAGTGAAATATTGTTCCGAACGTTGTCGCCGCGATCGCATCAAAAATTCCTGATTTTGTTGTTTAACGATTAAGAGATCACAACTGATCTAAAACGTGATGAAAATTCTATTTGTGTATCAAAATTTTCCTGCCCAATTTCAAGATTTCGCTCCACATAAAACTCGCCATTTATTTTTTTAAATCTTTAGCTATTTTTTCTTTCGTTAGAGATTTTTTAACTATTTTAAAAACATAAATAATAATGCTTCTTTAAACATTTCTTCTAATACAAATACAAATTTTAAATAGTTATATTCTACTTTTGAATTATAATATTATTAGAGAAAACTCTATTATTTATCCTGCTAGAAATTACCCATGACTGACATTCAAAAAACAGATTTTACTTCTTTAGAAACTAGTCAAAAATCAGCCACAATCAGCGAACAATTAACTGCTTTAACTGAACGAGTTACTGCTTTAGAAAACAAATTATTGCTAATTCCTGACATTGAACGTTATAGCAAACTTCAAACTTTTTTAATGGCTGGTCAATTTAAGGAAGCCGATCTAGAAACCACTAATATTATTTTACAAACAGTTGCAACAGAGAGAGATGATCTTGCGCCCGAAGCGATGTTGAAATTTCCTTGTAATGTCCTTTTTGTAATTGATCGTCTATGGCGCATCCACAGTCAGGATCGATTTGGTTTTAGTGTCCAATTAGAGATTTATCAAAATGGTGGAGGTAGTTTAGACACACTACGCACGCAAGATCGAAAAATTATGGGCGTTTTTGCAACCGAAGTTGGTTGGTTAGTGGAAGGAGAACTCCGCTTTGATATTTATGATGAATGGGATTTTTCTTTAAATGCGCCTCGTGGTGGTTTTCCTGCTATTTGGTGGCGATCGCCCTATGGTCTAAAAATGGTGACTTTTTTCTTTACTCGACTTTTTGAATGTTCAATTTAAACCTACATTTAACCAGTTATTTAAGAAATATATATATTATTTACACCCAAGTTAATAACAAAAACATCTAGAGCAAAAACAACAAAATAGGCTAAAAAGAAGAAAGTAATTCTGACGCCAATTAATTAATTTTATTATTTAATTCTAGAAAAAAATAGTCAGATGACTTTTAAGTCGGCAAAGGTCGAAACTAATATTATGGAAATAATAGAAATAAAAAAAATACTGTTCTGTTCCTACATTTACACAATGAAAATATTGTTCAGACAAAGAGAATTTGGCTTAATTTAAACTGCTATCCTCCAAAAAATTAATCGAAAAATTTCATGATACAAAAATGGCTCAAATCTATCACTAAAATTTTAACTAAATCACCACTAGATACCCTATTCCGTGTCTAAAAGATGTTAAACTGTATAATATGGTCACGATTCAATCAAAAGTTTTAAAAAATCTATTTTTTAGCTTTCTGAAGACCTAAGATTACAATTTTTATTTAGTTTGGAGCTTTTCCATGACCTCTTCCCTTGAACGGATTATTCCCACCGACCTGAGAAACGAAATGTCGCGTTCTTACCTAGAATACGCCATGAGCGTCATCGTCGGACGGGCATTGCCTGATGCGAGGGATGGCTTAAAACCCGTTCACCGTCGCATTCTCTTCGCTATGCACGAGTTGGGATTAACGCCAGAGCGGCCTTTTCGGAAATGTGCGCGGGTTGTGGGGGAAGTATTAGGGAAATATCATCCGCATGGAGACACGGCGGTTTATGATGCTTTGGTGCGGATGGCTCAAGATTTCTCGATGCGCGATCGCCTAATTGATGGGCATGGGAACTTTGGTTCGGTGGACAATGATCCTCCCGCCGCCATGCGTTATACGGAATGTCGCCTCAGACCGCTTTCGAGTTATGCCGTATTACGGGATATTGAATCGGATACCGTTGATTTTATTGATAACTTCGATGGATCGCAACAGGAACCCGTTGTTCTACCTGCTCGTATTCCCCAACTGCTTTTAAACGGTTCATCGGGAATTGCGGTCGGGATGGCGACCAATATTCCGCCCCATAATTTGGGTGAATTAATTGAAGGAACGATCGCGCTGATTCATAATCCAGAGTTAACCGATTTGGAATTGATGCAATATATTCCTGGCCCCGATTTCCCTACAGGAGCGCAAATTTTAGGGCGATCAGGCATTAAGGATGCTTATACGACGGGACGCGGTTCCATTACCATGCGGGGTGTGGCGGGCATTGAAATTCTAGAGCAACGGGGACGACAAGATAAAGAAGCGATTATTATTACCCAGTTGCCCTATCAAACCAATAAAGCGGCATTGATTGAGCGCATTGCTGATCTCGTTAACGATAAAAAATTAGAGGGAATCTCTGATATTCGGGATGAAAGCGATCGCGACGGGATGCGGATTGTTATTGAACTCAAACGCGATGCCTATGCCCGTGTTGTCCTCAATAATCTTTATAAACAAACGCCCGTCCAGTCGAATTTTGGGGCCAATATGCTCGCCCTAGTCGGTGGTGAACCTCATCTGCTGACCGTTAAGGAATTTTTGCGCGTATTCCTAGAATTTCGGGTTTTAACGATTACCCGACGCACGAATTATGAACTGCGGAAAGCTCAGGATCGGGATCATTTATTGCAGGGTTTACTCATTGCCCTGGGAAATCTGGATGCAGTTATTCGTATGATTCGGGCGGCGGCGGATAGTGCTACGGCAAAAGCTGAATTAGTGGAAAGTTTTGGACTTTCGGAAGTCCAAGCTGATGCGATTTTACAGATGCAACTGCGACGGTTAACGGCCCTGGAAGCCGATAAAATCAACGCCGAACACGACGAATTACAGATTACGATCGCCGATTTACAGGATATTCTGGCTCGCAAGGAACGGATTGATGCGATTATCGAAGAAGAATTAGGACAAATTAAAGCCCTCTATGCCACACCCCGCCGCACCGAGATTGTGCTGGATGATGGAGAGATTTATGACCGAGATTTAATTGCCAATGAACAGGCAGTTATTCTCGTCACGGAACAGGGTTTTATCAAACGGATGCCTGCCAATACCTTTGGTACTCAGAGCCGAGCCACCAGGGGAAAAGCCGCCGCCAAAATTAAAGAAGATGACGGGGTTGAGCATTTTTTGAGTTGTTGCGACCATGATCAAATTCTCTTTTTCAGCGATCGCGGTGTGGTTTATGGGATCAATGCCTATCAAATTCCGGTTGTTTCACGGACAGCGCGGGGAGTTCCCATGATCCAAATGTTGCCCATTCCCAAGGATGAAAAAATCACTTCTATTCTGGCCGTCTCAGAATTTAGTGATGATACCTATTTGATCATGCTAACTAAGCGGGGATCGATCAAAAAAACTGCCCTCTCTGCCTTTAGTCATATTCGTTCCAATGGTTTGATTGCTATTTCTCTTGCCGATGGAGATCAACTGCGTTGGGTACGTTTAGCCAAAGCTGAAGACAGTATTATTATCGGTTCTCGTAAAGGCATGACTATTCATTTTCGTGCCGACAGTGAACAGTTACGACCCCTGGGACGGGCGACCAAAGGCGTTAAATCCATGAAAATGCGATCGGGTGACGAACTGATCAGCATGGATATTTTACCCAGTCAGGTGGTGGCTAATATTGCCAGTGCGGAAGATGAACCCGAAGATGAAACGAGTGACTTGATCGAAACAGAAGACGTTGGGTCAGAATCCACTGATTTAGCAGAAACAGAAGAAATTGTTTCAGAAATCACCCCTGGCCCCTGGGTTTTAGCGATCACAACGGGCGGTTTTGGAAAACGAGTTCCCGTAACTCAGTTCCGTCTGCAACGTCGGGCAGGTATGGGAGTTAAGGCCATTCGCTTTAAGTCACCCAGCGATCAATTAGCCGCCATTCACGTTGTCAACGAGTCAGATGAATTAATGCTCGTCACCAATCGCGGCATTATTATTCGTCAAACGGTTGATGCTATTTCAACTCAATCTCGGACTGCAACTGGGGTTCGGGTTCAACGTCTCGATGCTGATGATGCGATCGCGGCGGTTGCTTTAGTGCCTCCCTTAGCGGAAGGAGAAGAGGAAGGAGAAGCCGAGTAAATTCGGGAGATTAGGGAGGTTTATCTTCCCTATAAAAAGGCTCTTAAAACTAGCATAGGTATAAATTTAAAATGGTTCAATTACTCACTAAAACCTATTCCTTTGAAGACTATCTCGTCTATAACGATGGCACTGATAACAAATATGAATTAGTTAATGGAGAATTACAACTGATGCCTACTGCTAGTGGTCTTCATGCTTTAATCTTGCACTTTATTTTTAGTGTTTTAGAACAAGAAATAAAAAAACTTCAATGGCCGTGGAAAGTAATGCCTGGTACGGTAGGAGTCAGAACTGCCAAAAATAAATCGAGGATTCCTGATTTAATTGTTTTGTCTGAAGAGCAATGCCAAGAAATCCGAAAAATGTCCACTGCGGTTTTAGAAACACCTCCTCTTTTAGCGGTAGAAATTGTTAGTCCTAGCAATTCCGATGATGACTATCGTTATAAGCGTTCTGAATACGCTGTTCGAGAAATTCCTGAATATTGGATTATTGATCCAACAAGCCAAAAAATTTCGATTTTAGTATTAGTTTCTGGTTTTTATGAGATTACAGAGTTTACAGAGGAACAGGAAATTAAATCTTTACTTTTTCCTGAATTAAAGTTGACGGCTAAACAATTTTTTAAAGTATAAATAAAGATTAAATCGAGATCCAGTTAATAACAATTCGTACTCAAAGGACTCAATTTATTATTATTCAAAAGTAAACTATTTCAGAAAGGTTTTTGGTTTTAGTGACTGATATTATTGACTTATTTTAATTAGTTTTTAAATGATTATGATTATGCCATTAACGCTTGTTTTGACGCTTAGGAAAATGACGATCGCCTAGATATTTTTTATGCTTAATAAGAAAGAATTTGACATTCCTCCTAATTCCAGAACTTATACTTTTACAAAAGATGGAGTTTTACTAAAATTATAATTTTGACGAGCAAATTTGAGCCAAAGCCAAGCATTAATTGTTAAACAGCTAAGTGATAAACCCAAAAGAATAAATGTAACAGGTGTCACAACTCCAATTACAAACCAAGTTGAAACATGAAATAACATAAATGCGATCGCGCTAACGGACAGAAGAATAGAAATGCTTAATGAAGTTTGACGACGCTGAAAAATCACTAAAAGAATTGATTGTAAAGTCGTGATTAAAATAGCAGGAACTAGAAATGTACAGATGGAAATACAATGTATTCGGGAGATGTCGGCAAGAAAACTTAAATCTAATATCATGATTTTAATTAGTCTAGTCAAAAAATTATCTTTAATTCATTGTAACCCAGAAATTTCTGAATTAATTCTGAATAAAATTTATAATAACCTCTGCTGTCTTCTGAGACTTTTCTAGGTGAGGAACATGACCACAATCAGACATCCAAATCAGTTGATTATTAGGTAATAATTTGTTAAATTGAGTAGCAGCTTTTGTTCCTAAAATCGTATCATTTTTTCCCCAAATAATTAAGCTAGGTTGATATAAATTGGGTAAATTCTTAACAAAAGATCCGTAGCCCCCACTTTTTGTAAAAGAAATTAAGGACTCACTCCAGCCTGGACATTGAAGATGTAAACTAGCACACATTTCGGCATCATCATTTACAAATTTTTTGTCATAATAAGCGGCAAAACTAACACTTTTTCTGATTTTTGGTAAGGCTAAAAAATTAGTTGCCCAACGGTCTAAGGGCGAAAACATTAATTTGCTCGCCAATGGTTTACGAGCTAAGCCTGCACTGTCGATTAATATCAATTTTTCCACTAATTCAGGATGAGAAAGGGCAAAATCAATGGCAACGGCCCCACCCATTGACGCTCCAACTAGGATCATTGGACGTTCAATTAGGGTTTTCCAACAATAATAAAGATGGGTTTTAATCGAAGTAGGAGAAATGGGAATTTCAGGCGATCGCGTTGTAAAGCCAAACCCTAATAAATCGATAGCCAAAGTGGAATGATGAGTTGATAATAAAGGAAATAATCGTCTAAATTCTAATAAAGAACTGTCAAATCCATGTATTAAGACAATGGGAATATTCCCTTCTCCCTGCTGTACGTAAGCTGTTTCAATGGGATTAAGTGAAAGAGGGGTCAAAACATCAGTAAATTGCAAATTATTAACCAAATTAAGAGAGGTTATTTCGGTTAATTTTGTCTCATCAAAAGCAATTTTTTTCATATTTTTAAATAGATATTGAGTTGTAGCAGATTAGGTTGTGATAACAAACAAAAAACTTGTAGGGAGATAATATATTGTGTCCTTTCCCTAAAGGGAATTTAACCAAAAAGTATGTATTTTTTTATTAGACCTGTCTCATAAATTATTCCTATTAATTACCTTTAAAATAAGTTATATTTACCATTTAAAAACCTAAATCAGCCTTGGCATTTTCTGCCGCAACCAAAACTTTATCATCAGACATTTCTGACCAATCTTTGACACCAATTTCTTGATAAAACTGTTGATCATAGGCTCTAGTTTTGACGACAACTGGCATGGGAACAGCATGACCTAAGATTAAAGCTTGTTGTTTGGAATCTAATTTAGCTAACACAGATCGCAAGTTTTGTCCTCCTGAAACTCCTGTAAAAATGGCATCAATATCCTTTTCATCATTCAATAGACAAGTAATGCGAGTACCAATTTGAGACATCACTTCATTATCAATTCCTGAGGGTCTTTGATCAACCACTAAAAGCGTAACAAAATACTTCCGCATTTCCCGTGCGATCGTGCCAAAAATAGTTTGGTGAACAATACTTGAATCCAGAAAACGGTGAGCTTCTTCAATCGTTATAACCAGTTGACGGGGACGATCTAAAGGGTTTTTAGTCTGTAGAAATTTATCTGCTTTTTTAACATAAGTAGAATGAATTCGACGACTAATCATATTCGTTGCCAACATATAAGAAAGCAAGTTTGATTGGGAACCAAATTCAATCACAACGTGCTTACCAGCTTCGATAGATTGAATAACTTGATCAATATAATTATGAACACAAACAGACCGTAAATATTTAAGATTTCCTAAGCGCATTAATTTACGTTGCAGAGACATAATTGAACCCGCATGACCTTGTTTTTCTTCACAGAAGAATTTAATATCTTCGTTGGTCATTTCTAATAATCGATTGATCCAACCTTTTCCATATTCAGCATAAAGAATATTTGCATTATCTAAAGCCGCTTCAGAAATTCCTAATTCATGACCTACTAAACGAATATCTTCAATTTCAATTTGTTCGTAACTTAAATATAATTCTTGAGAATCTCTTACGCCTCTTCGCTTTGTTGATTCTGCATCCAAAGTATAAATTTCTACTTGTCCTGGAAACAATTGACGCAATCCTTTTACTGTCGAAACTTCTTTGCCTTCTCGCATTGCCTCCCAACCATATTCAGAGTGCATATCAAACATCAAATTAACCGCAGCTTGTTTACGAATAATGCCCGAAATTAGCAGACGAGTGAGAAAAGATTTACCCGTTCCCGACTTACCAAAAACGCCATTGCTTCTTTCTACAAAGCGGTCTAGATCGATACAAACAGGCACATTCATATCGAGAGGTTGACCAATAGAAAAATTACGGCGATGGGGATCATCTTCCCAACCAAAAACCATCCGAAAATCCTTTTCACTAGCTTCAAAAACCTGACTAAAATGGGCAGGAATAGTTTTAACGGGCAATAATTCTAAGGGTTCACTGCTCTGGACTTCTAAATTTGCTAATCCATTACCATTTTTATTGTTATTATTAATTTCTGATTTCGATTTTTTGCCTTCTTCAACGGGAGTAAACATCAACATCGGCGCGAGTTCAATGGTTCCATAAGTGCCGCTACCCGCCAAAACTTCTCGCATCAAACTGTCTTCTAAACTGGGCGGATTCGCTAAAATTCGAGGATTAGAAGTTCCCAAAGCGACATCAGTTAATAAGCAAAAAAAACGCGATCGCGTCCCTTGAATGACCAAAAATTTGCCTACCCGCATATCTTCTACCGACACATCAGGCAACAAACGAATTTCTAAACCCTTGCTAAGGGAACCTTGAATAACTAAGCCGAGGGGAGTTTCTTTCATATAGAATTAATATCACATCTT
Organism: Snowella sp. SOY_38_metabat_116; assembly: GCA_031396835.1. Classification (GTDB taxonomy): domain Bacteria; phylum Cyanobacteriota; class Cyanobacteriia; order Cyanobacteriales; family Microcystaceae; genus Snowella. Next base: position 11,020 of record JANNLO010000261.1, on the reverse strand, counting down.
GTTGTTAACTATATCGAGAATTATAAGAATTTCGCTAGACTTAAAACCTGTTTTTAACTGATAGAATAACCATTATTCCCTAACAAACAAATTTATGAGTAGAGATCGAGATATGCGTGAATCTAATTCGGAACTCGCTTCTTCTGTTCCCCAAGCGGTTTTGCGGGCTTCTTCCAAGTTGACGACGATTGGTTATTTGGGCTTCTGGATTCAGATTGTGGTGGGAGCTTTTGCCGTTGTCACCTTTCTTTTTGCCAGTATGGGACTAACTTTTGGGCAAGAACGCACCACGGGCATTGAAGCGGGCATTTTGTCTGCTTTTATTTCCCTCGTGCTTTTAGGAGTCGCCATTTATTTTTCGATTCGTTATGGAAAAATTGGCACACAATTGCAACAAGTTGGAGCTTCTAATCATCCTAAAAAAGCTGATATTTTAAAGTTTATTCGTTGGGGAATTATTGTTAATTTAGCGGGAATGGGAATGGCTATTATTGGGGCAGCGGCAATCGGTGGAATCGTTTTAGCAAAATCTTTAAGCATTGCCCAAGGAACACTTGCAACTAATTCCAAACAATTGGTTACTTCTATTGATTTGTTAGCAATTCAAGCGAATACAAATACAATTATTGCCCATTTTACAGGTTTAGTTTCTTCTCTTTGGTTGTTAGATCGTTTGGATAAATAGACTTAAAAAAATCATGCAACGCACTCGATTAAATACCTTAATTGAAAGAAGAGGAACAGCATTTACTCAATTTTTTAGTAATCCTTGGCGGCGTATTTCTTTAATTTTATTGGCTTTATTATTTGGTTTTTTTATGGGAGAAGCCATTTCTACAACAGTAGGACAGGATGCTCAATGGGATGTAGTTTCAGCGGCTTTATTACTTTTATTTGCGGAATTAACTAGCCGTTTTGTCTATGCTCAACGAACAAATATTAATCCGCGATCGCAGTGGGTAGAAATTTTAAATTGTTTTAAAGTTGGCATTACTTATAATCTATTTTTGGAAGCTTTTAAAGTGGGATCTTAGGATAGTTTCTTGATAGAATATCCTATGAATTATCAAGGTAAATGAAGGTATTGAAAACATAAAGTATTTTTTTCCTAAGATAGCAATATTATTACAAAATTCTGTCATGCAAGTTAGTTAATAAACAGATAAAACATAGCCTAATGCTAATAAAATACCGCTAACAAAGTGTAATTTAACGGCAACAAATTTAGAGCTACTAATTTGAATCGGTTGATCGTGATATTGTCTAACGTAATTTATTAACTTAATTCCTAAAGGAAGACTAAGAAAAATTAGACAGCTTAATTTAGGAGCAATTCCTAATAAGATAAAAATTATTGTTAATAAATAAAGACTAATAACACCAATTGTTAATAAGGTTGAACCTTTGGCTGTTCCGAGTCTGACTATTGGCGATCGCTTTCCCGCCGCTAAATCATCCTTAACTTGATGAAAATGAGAACAAAAAAGAACTAATGAAGTGCTAATACCAATAATTATTGCAGGAAATAAGATACTCAAATTAAAGTTTTGTGTCTGAGAATAATATACTGCCGCGATCGCCAAAGGCCCAAATGTAATAAAGCAAATAATTTCTCCTAAACCCCGATAACCTAAGCGAAAAGGCGGCCCTTGATAGCTATAACCTAAAATACAAGTCAGAATAATTAATCCTAAAACCGTAAGATCTTTTTGTAACCAACTAATAGATAAAATTCCTACTAATCCTGAAACTAAAAATAGATTACTCACCCAAAAAATTAGGGCTTTATTTCCTGTTAAATTAACAATAGAATGAGCTTTATTTTTATCAATTCCTGTCTCCGAATCAAAAACATCATTACTTAGATTTAACCAAGCAATAATAGCAATAGCAGAGAGTAAAAAAATCGTAAAAATCAGTAAATTAAAGTCATGAGTCTGAGCAAAAGCTGTTGCCGTTCCCACACAAATTGGAATAACTGCCACACTATACATGGGAGGCTTAATTGCAGCAAGCCATAACTGTTTTTGAGCAGGATTAAGGGAAGTTGTGATGGTCATTCGCGAATAAAAATAAGAAGGTCAAAATAAATAAAAAAAAGACAAGTTAACAAAGGTTGTCGAGAATTAACTGACGAGAACGCCGCTTTTAGATAGGATGGTGAAGGAGTCTTTTAACTTAAGGTTAACAAAGAGGCTTCTGCCCCGACGCTTGACCGCCGCCAGAAATTCGGATTGTCAGGATCAATAATATCTAAGACATACCATTTAATGTCTATTCTGTTTTAAATTGATAAAAAAATTTACGATGCCTGTTACCGTTCCAGTCATCCCGAACTCTCTTAATCTGCTCGATCATGAATCAGAATTCTATCGGTTTGTGTTGGCTTGGCAAGAAAAATTAGTCGATAATTCAACTCAAATTATTAGTTTTTCCCAACCAATTACTGCTGTTGATCCTCTAACAGTTTTAGAGATAATTGTTCCTAAAAATCAGGTTCATTTCTATTGGGAAAATACCCGTAATCAAGAGGCAATGATTAGTTATGGTATTACAAAATCTATAGAAATTAAGGGTGGCGATCGCTTTCTTAAATCTCAACAATTTATTGAAGATTGTTTTCAACAACTGATTCCTCTTGGCGTTATTACAGAACCAGACTTTGCACCTAAAATATTCTGTGGTTTTACCTTTTTTGATAATTACCATCAAGACTCATCTTTTCCTCCAGCATTCCTTTTTTTACCCCAAGTTCAACTTTTAAAAAAGCAAAATAAATATTTCTTAATTCTTAATTTTATTTTAGACAAAACTACTAATTTAAAAAACTTAGTTGAACAAACTTTTCAGCAAATTCAATTAATCAAAAAAGCTCAAGAAAACTCATTTTGTCACTCCAAAAATATTACTCATTTTTCTCAATCTTTTGAAATTAATCGTCTTTCCAATTTAGAAGAATCTGTTCCTAAAATCTTAAAGTCTATTCAAGCAAATCATTTTAGTAAATTAGTAATTGCTCAAGCTCTAGATATTGTTGCATTAGATGATTTTCGAGTTATTAATTGTTTACAAAATTTACGCCAAAATTATGCAGATTGCTATATTTTTTCTTTTAGTAATAGACAAGGTGACTATTTTTTAGGAGCAAGTCCTGAACGCTTAATTAGTATTCAAAATCAACAATTAATTACTGATGCTTTGGCAGGATCTGCTCCTAGAGGAAAAACTAAAATTGAAGATATTAATAACGCAAATCATCTCCTACAAAGTGAAAAAGAAAGACGAGAACATCAAGCCGTTATTGAATTTATTGTCCAACGTTTACAAGAATTAGGATTAACACCTCAGCGATCGCCTTTAAAGTTACTTAAATTATCTAATATTCAACATCTTTGGACACCGATTTATGCCCAACTCAAACCTTCTATTCATCCTCTAGAAATTATCGCTAAACTTCATCCCACGCCCGCCGTAGCAGGAGTTCCAACTCAAATTGCTTGTGCCACAATTCAGAAGTATGAAAACTTTGATAGATCGCTTTATGCCGCTCCTTTAGGCTGGGTTGATTATCAAGGAAATAGTGAATTTATTGTCGGAATTCGTTCGGCTTTAATTCATAAAAATAAGGCTCGATTGTATGCAGGAGCGGGCATTGTTGCAGGGTCAGATCCGATTAAAGAATTAGCAGAAATTGAACTCAAACTTCAGGCGTTATTGCAAGCTTTAAAATATTAAGTCCTCGTCTCGGTATCTCGGCGATCGCTATTACTCATTTCTCAATTAGCTTTATTTCGCTCTAGCTTATTCACAAATACTACACAAATCTTTGATAAGTTTTTGTCAGTGTGATGAGTGTTCTATTTAGTCGAAAGTTCGTTTTTTATTTGAGGAACATCAACAATGAATGTTAAAACATTGAAAACCATAAGTCTTTTGAGTCTGGGAATTCTCGGCTCGTTAGTCCCTTTCTCTTCCGTATTTGCAGTAGAACTAACGGGAGGACAAGCAATGTCGTTAACTGCGTCTATGGAGGGCTATGCTTTTTTAATTGACACGTTGCGACTGAATAACTCCTTAAGTATTCAAGAGAACGAAGAATTAACTTGGGCATCATCATTTTCAGATTCTGGCTCTAGTTTTACTTCCTCTGGCTTGGTAGGTGGTAAACAATTGAATCTTAGCTACACGGGTTCTTTTTCAGGAGTACCAGACGTAGAAAATTTGACTTGGTCTGGTACTTGGTCTGGCTCTTTAGACAGTACCCCAATTATTGCAACAGATTCTGGTACTTTTGTATTAAATGCGGACGGAAGCTATACTGACTTACTATTCGACCAAAGCTCTTCTGTTTTTTTGAATTCAACGGTAAGTCCAACAGCAGTTTCTCCAACAGTTTCAGGTATTGAAAAGTTAATTGGTTCATGGACAGGAAGATTTCTGGGATGGCTGTTTCCTTCTCCTTTAACACCTGTTCTGCCAGAGGTTGGTGCAACACTTGCGACTGTAATTTCAGAAATTTTTGTGCCTGAGAAACCAGAGCTACCACCAGGGAAAGAACAAAATACATATAGCAAGGCTAGTAATTCTGGGCCTAAAACTGGTTTTAAAACTAGAAAAGAGCAAACAATACCCACTTTACCGCCAATTATCATAGCAGGTGATGGATATTGTACCATCGATTGTTATAGCACTGGAACATTGGTTGCTGTCCCTGAGCCTCTAACAATTCTTGGTTCACTCACAGCACTTGGTTTTGGAACTGCCTTTAAACGTCGCTTGGCTACAGTCACAAAACAGAATAAGAATTCTTGATTGATTCAATTTAATTCAGACAACGATTATCTTTGTTTAAGGTAGTCGTTTTTTGAGGGTATAAAAATAGTCATTCTTGTTACGGCGATCGCCCCAGAAAGAGATTAGAAATCAGAAGCGATCGCGTTATCAAACCAAACACTTGCTCAATTTTTTTCGAGAAATTATATTTTGATAGAAACTTTTAAACTGCCAGGTGAAGCCAGATTTCCTTCTAAAACAACTCCTCGATCATTGGCGGCCAGATGGCGCACTATTTTATAAACAGCTTCTATCTGATCTGAGGCTCCTGCTTGAGTGGCAAGAGTTACTAAATCTAAGGGATTTTTGGCATTTTTGAGCGTTTGTAGGACAGATTCTTGTAATGCTAATAGGGACGCGGCCGCTTTTTTCCCAGCTTCTACTCCAGGTTGATGATAAGCATTAATATTGACTAAAGAAGCGTAAATACTAACAGCACGTTCATATAAGGCAATTAAAGCCCCAACAGTCCGAGGATTAACCTGTTTAATGGTAATAGTGATAGAATCTCGTTTATTTTCATAAAGTGCTTGGCGAGTTCCCTGTAAAAAGCCCGAAAGATAATCTCCAGAAGTCACACCCTGCTCAAATTCGATTGAATGACCTGTGCGATCTTCGAGAACTTCGATAAAAGTAGCAAAAAAATTGGCGACTCCTTCCCGTAATTGTTGAACATAGGCGTGTTGATCGGTGGAACCTTTGTTGCCATAAACTGCAATTCCTTGATGAACGACTCGACCTTCTAAATCGGTTTCTTTACCCAACGATTCCATAATTAATTGTTGGAGATAACGGCTAAAAAGGAGCAAGCTGTCTTTGTAGGGAAGGACAACCATATCTTTTTCACCTTTTCCATTACTGCCGTAATACCATGCTAGAGCTAGTAAAGCAGCAGGATTACTCTTGAGAGAAGGAATACGAGTGGCTTCATCCATTTCCTTCGCACCAGCTAACATTTCCTCAATATTAATTCCTTGTAAAGCAGCAGGCAAAAGTCCAACGGCAGACATTTCAGAAGTGCGTCCTCCCACCCAATCTTGCATGGGGAAAGTTGTTAACCATTTTTCTGCTTGGGCTACTTCGGATAATTTACTGCCTGGCATGGTGACGGCGATCGCGTGTTGAGAAAAGTCTAGACCTTGGGCTTCATAGGCAACTTTGGTTTCGAGCATTCCATTGCGGGGTTCGGGAGTGCCGCCAGATTTACTGGTAACAATAACAAGAGTGCTTTTTAATTTAGCCTTGAGACGGTTGAGAATGCGATCAATACCAGCAGGATCAACATTATCAATAAAATGAATATTTAAAACAGGAAAATCAGGTGCTAAAGCTTCGGCGACAAATTCAGGGCCGAGGGCTGATCCGCCAATTCCGATAGAAATAATATCAGTAAATTTTGTTGCGTTGGGCGGTTTGATTTTGCCAGAGTGAACTTTTTCGACAAAATCGGCAATTTGTGCCAAAGGCTCGGTAATTTCTTTTCTTAAAGCTTCATTCGGAGCTAAATCGGGATTGCGTAACCAATAATGTCCGACCATTCGATTTTCATCAGGGTTGGCGATCGCACCTTTTTCGAGAGCGACTATATCTTGAAAAGCCTTGGCAAATCGGGGATTGAGACTTTCAACCAGCGCACCATCAAAGCGCATCCGACTAATATCTAGATAAAGTTCCAAACCAGAGTGATAGTAGAGCCAGTCTTGGTAACGTTGCCACAATTGTTGATCATTCATAAAAAGACTCACACTATAAAAACCATCTGTATTATACGCAGAATTGCAAATTTTAAACAATATAAATAATACTTGCTAAGTTCTTTAATTTCTTTCAATTTACAAGTTTATCTTTAGATTATTAATAAGTTATTTATTGGTTAATTTATTCTGTAAAAGCTGATTCTAAATAATCTTGTAAAATCAGTTGCTGACCTTGTTTGATAAAAGGTTGACCTATTTTTAGATTAATTAACTGAGAATCTTCTGCTGCACTGGGGCGCGATCGCTGATAACTAACTAGAGCGACATCAAACCGACAGGGAAAATCTGAAAATTGAGGATATTTAGCTAAAAATAAACTCGCCGCCAGACAAATTTTGTGTTGTTTAGCAGCATTTACCGCTAACTGTCCTCCTTCATCCCAATTTCCCCGACTTCGAGTTTTAACTTCCACAAAAGCCAACATTTCGATACGATTTGAGCGAGCAATAAGATCAATTTCTCCCCAACGACATCGCCATCTTTTCTCAAGAATGACCCAATTTTGGCTAATTAACCATTGAGCCACAAATTCTTCCCCCAGATGACCAATTTCTGTCATAAATTAAAGTCCGTATCTTGCTAGAATTTTATCATTAATGTTTAAAATTTAAGTTGCGATCGCGAATGTCTTATTTTCTATTAACAAATTTTACTTAACGGACAGAAAAAAATGATAAATAATACAAAAAATCAAAATTATCCAGTCAAAGTTTTATTTTTTTTTGCAATCACTTTAATCAGTATTTTTTGCTTATTTAATATTACGATTAATCCCGTTTGGGCAGTGAGTTATAACAACCGCAATTTACTCGATAATGATTTTTCTGGTCAAGATTTACGGGGCGATAGTTTTGATCATGCTAATTTACGCGGTAGTAATTTTAGTAACGCCAATTTACAAGGAGTTCGTTTTTTCTCTGCTAATTTGGAATCCGCTAATTTTGAAGGTGCAGACCTACGCGCTGCCGATTTAGAATCTGCTCGTTTAACCCGTACAAATTTTGCTAATGCCGTCCTAGAAGGTGCTTTTGCTACTAACAGTAAGTTTCAAGGTGCGATCGTTGAAGGAGCCGATTTTACCGATGTAATTATGCGTCCAGATACGGAAGCTTATTTATGTGAAATTGCTAGTGGAACTAATTCAGTAACGGGTCGAAATACTCGCGATACTCTTTTTTGTAAATAAGTCTTTATTATTTAATTAATTATGACGATAGCTCAATCCGAGACGACGAAAACAGATTCTCCTAATGATTTAGGGTTTTATTCAGGGATAACTATTGAGGGGTTTCGTCAATTTAAAAAATTAGAGTTGACTAATTTAGGAAAGGTCAATCTAATTTTAGGGCCAAATAATGCAGGAAAAACCAGCATATTAGAGGCAATTTATATTCATGCTTGTCATGGAAATATGGGATTAATTTTTGAGAATTTATTATTATCTCGTATTAGCCAAACTAAGAATATTTCAGGTTTTTTAGAGATCGGTGAGCAAATCCTTAGTTTATTTAATAAAAAATCTCATTTTCCCTACAAAGTCACAATAGGCTCCAAAAAAATTCACCATTCAGGAGAAGTTAATTTTCAATTTAATCCTGCTCAAGAGCTTAGCAGTTTAGATCCTCGTAATATTGGATATTCGTTTGCTAATACTGATCAGCAAAATTCTAATGATTCCGACTCTAAAAATTACTTAGGTAACTGGCAAATTATAGACTCGCAAAATGATCAGAGTTATGACTTATATTACCGTTCTAAACTTTCTGCTTTTGTTAATAATAATAAAAAAAATAAAGCTCCTAATGCCAGTCCAATATTAGTGAGATCATTATCCAAAAATTCTTTTTCTTCAGTAGCTTCAAAAGGAATTTTTCATGATATTTTAGCTCATCGAGATCCTCAAGCAACGGTTGCAATCTTTAGCCATTTAAAACGTTATCGACTATTAGAAAAATTTACTCAAGAAATGAGTTCAGTTTTTCCCATAAAACAAATTGATACAATTCCCTATCCTGATGGGAGTTTTTCTCCTGTGTATATTATTAATTCTGATGATGAATTATTACCTATTTATAATTTTGGAGATGGAATGCGTCGCTGGTTTCATTTACTGGGAAATTTGATGATTTATCCCAATTCAGTTCATTTAATTGAAGAAATCGATGCAACTTTTCATCCTAATGCTCAAGAAAAATTTGGTCATCTCTTAGTAAAATATGCCGAGAAATTTAATAATCAACTTTTTATGACTTCCCATAATCTAGAATTTGCCGATAAATTTTTAGAGTCTCTTTATGGTGAAGAAGGAAGCATTCCAGAAGATCAAGATGATCCCGTTCGAGTGATTACAATTGACAAATTGCCAGATGATCCAGAAGTGAATACTGTTTGGAACTTAACAGGTCGTCAAGCTTATCAAGGTCGTAAACTTTATGATTTGGAATTGCGCTAATGAAAAAAATAATTTTATGTGAAGGAAAAATTGATGCAATTTTGATTAGTCTTTTTTTGGAAAAATTTGGATGGAAATATTTTGACACTTCTCAAAAACAAAATCCGCCAATAACGCTTCCATCTGATTCAAAGAACGAAGAACTTAATTGGTATAGGCATCCAGATAAACCAGATCAAGAATTAGCAATTTGGGGCGTGGGGGGATATGACAATATTAAGCCTAAATTAAAAGTTATTACTGATTTCATACAATTAGAAAGACAACCTAAAAAAACATTTAATAAAATCGTCTTATTAGTTGATAATGATACAGGAGATTCTGGCAAGCATCTTTCTGATATAAACAATTGGCTGAAAATTAGTGGAATTAATTTATTAAATAAAATTCAATTACAAGAATGGTTGAATGCAGAAATTCAGTTATTTGGCAATGAAGAAAAACACCCCATTCAATTATTATCGATTATTCTACCACCCGATAGTAAAGGTAATCTGGAAATTTTTCTTCTTAATGAACTTAAAGAAAACTCAGATGATGAAAGAATTTTAGTCGAAAAAGCCGAAAAATTTATTGAAAATATTGATGATAAACCATATCTGATTCAACAACGTCTTAGAGGAAAAGCATGGTTGGGATCGGTTTTATCTGTAATGTTCCCTGATTGGTCACTTAAGGATCGAAATATAAGGCTGAAAAAGGTAAATTGGGAAGATTTAGAATTGGTGTTTACTGCGTATCAAAAATTAAGGGATTTATAATTTAAGCTTAAAAATTAATTTGAATTACTATAAAGATTTTTTACAATCAAATCTTATTTAAGATGTAATGCCTAAACCTTATTTTACCTATTTAATTATTGTTGCTAATTTAATTGTTTTTAATCAAGAAAATCAACACGGTAACAGTGAAAATCTGGAAACACTTTATCATTTGGGTGCATTAGATGCGATCGCAGTTTGGCAAGGAGAATGGTGGCGAATTATTACAGCAAATTTTTTACATTACGGTTGGTTTCATTTAGGAATAAATATGTTGAGCTTATACGTTTTAGGATCAATCATAGAATCCTCTTTAGGAAAAATTCGATATTTAATTATTTATTTATTAAGTGGCTGTCTTTCAATGTTATTAGTTGCTTTTTATTTCTTAAAAACTAATCAAACAGAGACGCTTTTAGTAGGAGCTTCGGCGGCAATTATCGGATTGGTTGGTGCCATGACAGCTATCTTTTTACAAGACTGGTGGAAACACAAAAATCCTGTGGCAACTCGACGATTGTTTGGGTTAATTTTAATTATTGGAATACAATTTTTGATTGATTATAATACACCTCAGATTAGTTTAATGAGCCATTTATTTGGATTAATTATCGGCTTTATTAGTGCATTAATTTTAATCAAAAAACATCTAAATGATTAATGATTAAACTGATTAATTTTTATTTTATCTGCCCAAGCTTTCCCCTTTTCTCCTAAACTAAGAAATTAAAACAATTAGGTTACAATCTTTATGAGTCAAGCATTTGATTATGATTTAGTGATTATTGGTGCGGGTGTGGGCGGTCATGGTGCGGCTCTACACTCGGTTAAATCTGGGCTAAAAACTGCCATTATTGAAGCGAAAGATATGGGCGGAACTTGTGTGAATCGGGGTTGTATTCCGTCTAAAGCGTTATTAGCGGCATCGGGTAGAGTCAGAGAATTTCAGGATTCTGAGCATCTTAAACACTTAGGCATTCAAGTCGGTGGTGTGACTTTTGAACGGAGCGCGATCGCGGATCATGCCACAGATCTAGTCAATAAAATTCGCGCAGATTTGACCAATAGTTTAACTCGCCTGAAAGTTGACACGATTCGGGGTTGGGGAAAAATCGCTGGCCCACAAAAAGTCAGTATTACAACTGATGCAGGAGAAAAATTTATTACCGCTCAAGAAATTATGCTTTGTCCTGGATCTATTCCTTTTGTTCCCCCAG
>JANNLO010000248.1:0-2041 GCA_031396835.1 Snowella sp. SOY_38_metabat_116 | reverse complement strand
CGCAGAGCGCTGCCGGGTCCTCGGGACAGGACATGATCTCTTCCTCGGGCAACTCTGCCGGTTGCCACGATTGGCGGTGCTGCACCCCGCAATGCGGGCAGGGCCATACCAATTGCGCTGGCCGAGCGAGCGGGAGGTAGTCGCCCCGGACGCAGGGCAGCCCGTCAACTGGAAAATGCGGCTCATTATATTTCTGACATAGCCCTCAATTTTAATCCGTCAAAATTGGTGTCAGGGTTGACAATTACTCAGGCAAGTGGAAGCGGCACTTTAACGAATCCATCTGTCACCACCAATAATGGGATTGTAAAAAGTGCAAATAATGTTACCCTCACTGGCTCTGGTACTGCGGGAACAGGTTTTGATATTCAATTTAACTGGGCAGGTAGCGGTGGCCCTAATGGCACTGCACGATTCAATAATACTGATACCAATATTTTCACGATTACGTCAGCTAGTGGCTTGAGTGTGCAAGACTTTAATTACAGGACAACGAATAATTACTATGGGGCAGTCCATGTAGCGGGAATTAATAGTAATCAAAGTGGTGCATTAGCTTCTGCAACCCCTACTTATGTTGCGTCTCCTGCGGCTGTTCCTGAACCCCTCACCATTTTAGGTGCAGCAACGGCGGCGGGCTTTGGTGCTTCCTTCAAACGACGTTTAGCAAAAGCAAAAGGTAGTAAAAAAGCTGAATAAGAAGGTTGAACGGTTCTATTAACTTTTATTTTTAATATAGCCAATTGAAGCTTGCTCAAGGGTTTAAATAACCGAGTAAGCTTTTTTTTGTTAATTATATTTTATTCAAAATTAAATTACTTGAATCTTTAAATCTTGATAAAATTCATCTTGGGATAATTCAACTTTAGATTGGGAAGATAATAATAATAAGGCCCAAAAAACGCCAACTTTATCCTGTTTTTCTGCTACCAATAAAGGAGCTTGATGTTGATGCCAAACATTTAATAATACTTCTAATTCAACCCAACTTTTTTCTGGTAAAAGTTCTGGTAATTGGGAATGTAAAAATTGTTCTAATTGACTTGCGAGTTCTGTTAAATTTTCTTGATGCGCTAGTTCTGTAATAATTTGTAGAGCTTGGCGACGAGATTGGGAACGCGATCGCTTTGGAGTTTTCGTGGCTTCTGTTTTCTCAATTTCTACTGCAATCTCTTGAATTTGGTTAATTAATTCTTGTAAAGTCACTCGACGACGACGCATGGGGGGAGAAGCTGTTCGACGACGCAAATGTTGCTCCAAATGAAGTGGTAAAGTCCGCAGATTTGTGCCATCTATTAATTCTTCCAGCAAAGGCAAATCTTCTTCTGGCTCATTTCCCAAGGATTCGAGAGTATCAGCTTTGAATCGCACCAACATTGAAGCCCAAAGAAAAGCTTGACCCGATCGCGACAAATTGCGTTGTTGATAAGCCAAATCGAAGCTTTGAAAAATTCCTGAATCCTGTAAAAAGCGATCAATCACTTCAATCACCGACACATCCCAAGGATTAATTTCTCCTTGTTCAGCAAGATCAATTAAAGTTGCGATCGCATCACTGGCGGTAGATGTTGTCATAATAAATGAACTGGCTCAAAAAACGTTAATTATCAAACACAATGGTTTTCCTCGAATCGATACGCTCCCACTATGCTCTGTCAGGTTTAAACGAAACAGATTTAGGAAAAAGTCCCTTTCAACAATTTCAACTTTGGTTAGAACAAGCGATCGCGGCAGAACTTCCTGAACCCAATGCCATGACCCTGGCCACTCTCTCAAAAGATGGTAAACCCGTAGCTCGCATGGTACTTCTTAAAGGATTAGACGAACAAGGCTTTATCTTTTATACCAATTATGACAGTGCCAAGGGAAAACAGTTAAGTTCAACAAATTGGGCAGCCCTAGTTTTTTGGTGGGCAGGATTAGAGCGACAAGTTCGTGTGGAAGGAACCGTTGAAAAAGTCTCACTCCAAGAATCAGATGCCTATTTCTACAGTCGTCCCAAAGCATCCCAATTAGGAGCCTGGGCTTCACCCCAAAGTCA
>JANNLO010000225.1:0-4461 GCA_031396835.1 Snowella sp. SOY_38_metabat_116 | reverse complement strand
GAGAAAAAATATCCAATAGGTTCAGGAGTAACGGAAGCGGCCTGTAAGACATTAGTAAAACAAAGATTATGCTGTTCAGGGATGCGATGGAAAGAAAAAGGAGCAGGAATTATTTTGAGCCTACGGGCTTTGGTGTTGACGAAGAAAAGATGGAGTCAATTTTGGGAAAAACTTGATCAGTATGGATTCCCTGTAGGAACCTGATCACACCTTTTTTTATCAAATAGAGGTCGCACCCCTTACGATAGACCTGTAAAACCACCTCATCGATTATTCCCTGACGAACCCAAGCCAACCAATTTTGATTATATTTATCTAAGGCAAAACGATAGGGATTCGGCGAAAGACTCAGGATCAGCTTAGGATTTTTTTCCTGAATATGACGATGCAACTTCTGGGTTAAATTCGTTAAAGCTTGACTCCTATTCTCAAAAATATGGGGAACTGCCCAATGATCATCTAACTGAATACCTGCTAAATCTTTTTCTTTGAGAATGTCATCAATATGACTAAAAATATAGTCCTGAACCTCTGGATTTGCTGGATCTAACCACACATTATTGTCCGCAATCGTTTTGCCAGTAGCCGTTTTGAGTAACCAATCAGGATGTTTTTTGACAATCGGATCATCGGGAGCCAACATCAAACCAAATTCAAACCAGGCATAGGGCTTTAAACCTTGGCGACGAGACTCTTTAACCGCCGCTCTCCAAGGATTACTAAAAGGAGGAAGCAACAGAAAATTAGTAGAACTTTGCGAGGTTGGGTAAAGTGTTCCCCTAAAACCATAAACACTAAAATAAACTCGATCATAACCAGACCTAGAAATGTGATGAAGCAATTCATCTAATAGCGTGGTGTGGTGAAATAGGGCAGTTCCAAGATGAGTCATCCAAACTCCTTCCATTTGCTTTTTTTCAACGGCTGATCGAGGTGGAGCATGGTGAATTGCAAACAGGAATAAGCCTAAACTTGCACCAATTCCTAATCGTTTAAGATATTTCTGTTTTGTTGTTTTAAGTATCATTTTTTAGGTTTAGTGATCGCCGATCTTGTAGCGTTTGTTGAAAACGTAACGTAAATTTTATTTGAGAGAAATTATGTATTCTATTCTAATGCAATCAGTGCGATCGCTCTTGGTTAAGCCCAGTAATTCTTACAAAAATCAAGGCTTATTCTTAATATGTCCCAAAAGTTGATCTCGTAAATGTTGAATGCGATCGCGACATTTGGCAGCTTCTTCAAACTGTAACTTCTTAGCAGCTTCTTTCATATTTTCTTCTAATTGTTTAATTAAATTGGGAATTTGTTCAAGAGGCAAATCATCAACTTGTTGATAAATTTCTTCTATTTGTTGAGAGTTCAAACGACGAGAAATATCCAAAAAAGATAAAATTGAATTGCTAGAACGAGATTGAATTGACTTCGGTGTAATATCATATTTTTCATTATGTTCCTGTTGAATTTTACGTCGTCTATCGGTTTCTTCAATTGCTCTTGCCATACTATTTGTTAAATTATCTGCATACAAAATTGCTTGTCCATTAATATGTCTTGCCGCTCTTCCAATCGTCTGAATTAAAGAACGTTCTGATCGCAAAAATCCTTCTTTATCTGCATCTAAAATTGCAACCAAAGAAACTTCAGGTAAATCTAATCCTTCTCGCAACAAATTGACTCCAATTAAGACATCAAATTCACCATTTTTTAAAGATTGAATAATCTCAATACGCTGAATAGATTGAATTTCTGAATGCAAATATTGAACTCGAATTGCCCTTTCATGAAAATATTCAGTTAAATCTTCCGCCATCTTTTTGGTCAAAGTTGTAATTAAAACTCTTTCTTTTAGTTGAATTCTTTCTTGAATTTCGCCATATAAATCATCCACTTGTCCTAAGCTAGGACGCACAAAAATAACGGGATCAAGAACACCAGTTGGTCGAATAATTTGTTCAAATACATTACTTTTTGATTGCTCTATCTCCCAATTTCCAGGCGTTGCTGAAACAAAGATACATTGATTCACTTTCTGCCAAAATTCTTCAGCTTTTAAAGGTCGATTATCTGCCGCACTCGGTAAACGAAAACCATGATCAATTAAGACTTTTTTTCGTGCCTGATCGCCATTATACATCCCGCGCAATTGGGGAATTGTCACATGAGATTCATCAATAATTAATAACCAATCATCGGGAAAATAATCAATTAAACATTCGGGCGGTTCTCCTGCATTTCGTCCTGCTAAAAAGCGAGAATAATTTTCTACACCATTGCAATAACCAACTTCTTGTAACATTTCGAGATCATAACGAGTTCTTTGGCTAAGACGTTGTGCTTCTAAGATTTGATTATTTTTTTCTAACAGGGCAACTTGTTCTTCTAATTCATTTTTAATCGATAAACAAGCAGATTCTAGCGTTTCTTCTGGAGTAACAAAATGTCGAGCGGGATAAATATTAAGGGTTTCTAATTGATTTAAAACTTCTCCAGTAACAGGATCAAGATAGCGAATAGCTTCAATTTCATCCCCAAAAAATTCAACTCGAATAATGCGATCTTCATAAGCAGGAACAATTTCTAAAACATCACCTTTTAAACGAAATTTACCTCGTTTTAATTCCACATCATTTCGTTCATATTGTACATTTACTAAACTGCGAATTAATTGCCTTGGATCAACCTCTTTTCCTACTTCTAAAGAAACAGCAGCTTTTAGATATTCAGCAGGCATTCCTAAACCATAAATACAACTAATAGAAGCAACAACAATTACATCTTTTCTTTCAAATAAAGAACGTGTTGCTGAGTGTCGCAACATATCAATCTCATCATTAATCGCCGCCGTTTTTTCAATATAAGTATCGCTAACAGGAATATAGGCTTCAGGCTGATAATAATCGTAATAACTGACAAAATATTCCACTGAATTTTCAGGAAAAAATTGGCGAAATTCATTACATAATTGGGCAGCTAGAGTTTTATTATGAGCTAATACTAAAGTCGGACGACCTATTTTTTCGATCACCGCCGCAATTGTAAAAGTTTTTCCTGTTCCCGTCGCCCCCAATAAAGTTTGCAAAGAATTTCCTTGATTTAAAGAGTCGAGTAATCCTGCGATCGCCGAGGGTTGATCCCCAGTGGGTTGGAAAGGAGCATGGAGATGAAAAAGGCTATCCGTCATCACAAAAGTGGTTATAGTCTGGGATAATTAACGATATTACAAATTACTATCTTTGATAACCCAACGATAGGTGTATCTTTAATCATAGAAGCAATTCTTAAACATTAGCTTAAAACTAGCCATTCCGCCCACGCCGACAAAGACTTGACTTACGGTATTAAAAACAAGGAGAAAGACACAATGACAGTGGAAACAACAGCCCCAGCCGCCCAAGAAAGCGAATCAACCAAAGAACCAGTTAAAACCAACACTAGAGCCAGAAAAACCAAGGAAGATGCAGAAGTGACTGCTTTGTCGGTTGCGGCTCAGTCGGGTGGTTTGAAATTAATGAAATCCCCTGAAGGATTGCCAGGGAACCGTCCGATTGAAGCCAGTCATTTACATATTATTGGAACCTATAATGCAGTCGGCGGCTCTCGTCCCATCACGGCCAACGGCATTGAAGTCAGTAGCACTTTAACCATTTCTGGTAATCGTCCTATTGCGGTCAGTCACTTGGCAATCAGCGAAATGTATTCAGTCATGGGAAATCGTCCCGTTGCCTCTAATGAAATTGACGATCCTACAGCTTTAATGGGATTTTTAGATTAAGACTAACTAGATTAAAACAAAATTTGTCGATCTAACTCAGGTGATACTCTGGATTGGTAGATGAAAAACGTCTCGATTGATTAATTAACTAAAATTGAGAATGTCGATTCGCTGATCTGGAGTATTACCAAGTTATTCTTTAATTCTGGTCTGGGTTTTCTGTGTCTGAGTAATTTGTAGATTTATCGGGTAAAATGGTCAATCTAACTCGCTGACCGATTAGTTCAGCGTTATGTTCTAAAATTTCTTCCCAAGTTCCTTTTATTGTTTGTTGTAGCATAGATTATATTTTGAGCTTTGTTTTAGTGTAGCAAGAAGGAGATACAGAAAATAAACCCCTTCAAGTAACTAAATTAAGTGGCGATCGCAAATTTTTCATTGATAGTTTTTAAGGAATCTTTTGTGTTGTCTTTTTCTGAGGATTTAGATGGTTTACATTTGCGAGTGTTTTATCCCACGTTCAGCAGGCTATTTTGCATATTTTTTATTTTTTGTAATCCATTCATAGACGGACTTACAGCAATTTAGGTATTTTTGTCTAAATCTCAAGGCTCAATAGGTGTTTCGGGGAGTTAAGCAAGTAGATTTTGTAACAAAGAACTCAACAAGGCTTTGCCACGCTTTTTTGAATTATGGACAAACTCAAAGAAACCCAGATATAAAGGCAGTTTTTCCTGAGAAATTCC
>JANNLO010000223.1:0-8748 GCA_031396835.1 Snowella sp. SOY_38_metabat_116 | reverse complement strand
ATCTACGATGAGTGATTTTATTTTCCACTTTAACAAATGATTGTATTTCTTTTTTTACACGATAAATTCAGGCAAGCGATCCTATTAAACCTATTTTTAAAAACCCCTCATCATAACATATTATATTTATGCAAGAGGTCTGTTGTAGGTTGGGTTAAGGAACGCAACCCAATTAGTCGAAATGATGACCCATTGTGGGTTAATGTGATCGCTTTTTGTGAGGTAAATGGGAAAATGGCGATCTCCTACGGAAATGATAACTGTGTTTTTGGCTAATTGTCAAGTTGTTGTGATCGCTTTCTCTGATGAAGTAGCGATCATTTTGGTTTGAAATTGCGATCATTCATAATATACTAGAAATCTTTAAGCATAGGAGTCAGCTATGTTACTACAAGAACTAAAGGAGCAAGTCTTCAAGCTACCATCTAGCGATCGCCTGGCGTTAGTAAGTGCCATAATTGAGTCACTACAAAACCAGCCAGTTTTCAGTGCTGATCGGTCTGGTGCGATTCGACGGATGCGAGGCTTATTAAAAACAGATCAATCCTCACCAACTGACGAGCAAGTGGCTGCAATGTTAGAAAATCGGCGGGTGGAGAAGTATTTGTAGTGAGAGTTTTAGTTGATACCAACATTGTCCTAGATTTTTTGTTGCAACGAGAGCCGTTTTTTCAAGACGCAGACTTATTGTTTCAAGTGATTGATACTGGTCAAGTTGTTGGCCATGTGACAGCAACAACGCTTACCGATATTTTCTATATTGCTCGCAAGCATACTCGTAGCATCGAACAAGCACGACAAGCAATCTCAGAAATGCTTACCGTTATGGTTATTTGTCCTGTTAACCGAGACGTTTTAGAAGCCGCATTTAGGTCTGGTTTAGCTGATTTTGAAGACGCTGTTCAAATTTTTTGTGCTGTCGAGCAGGGACTAGACGCTATTCTCACACGCGACGCTCAAGGTTTTTTAAGTTCTCCTATACCTGTGCTATCAATACAGGAACTGTTGCAACAATTAGAACGTTAAGAAAATGGTGTCTCTTAGGAAGCACAAATACTAACCTTATTATCAGTGCGATCGCTGTCTTCTTATTGATTAAACTAAAAGTGCGATCGCGTTCTCTGGTGATGTACAATCTCCTCAATTATCTATCTGTTAAATTGTTTGCGGTATTGCGATCGCTATTGATAAAAATCCCTTCTAGTCCTCCTTAAAAAAGGGGAACCAAGCAATTAACAGTTTGAAGTTCCTCTTCTAGAAGGGGATTTAAGGGGATAAAAATGTTTAAAAAAGAGCTAGATCTTAGCTTTAATATTTTACGTTTAGTTCAATCTCCACAGAAACCCATTCTGAGTCCAAAAACCTACAATAAATTTTAAAATTGCATCCTAGAAAAAATACTCTCGTGTTTACTAATCTAAAGATTTACCTATTTTTTAACTATCTAATGGTAAGATGCAAATTACCTATAAACGATGCAATTGGTAGGCCAACGTGGTTGTAACATCCGTCTCTTCCCCCGAAATCTCAACAGTTAAAACTAATTATCCCAGCTTCACTTTCCCCCAAACAACCTCAACCTTAAAAATCTGGTTAGCTCAGTTGGTTGAACGGATTATTGCAGGAGAACGCATCGATAAAGAAACCGCGATCGCCCTTAGCCAGATTGAAGGCCAAGAAAATATTTTAGTGTTATGTGAAGCCGCAGACAAAATTCGCCAAGCTTGTTGCGGAAATATCGTTGATCTTTGTAGCATTATTAATGTTAAATCGGGAAATTGTTCAGAAAATTGCAGTTATTGTTCCCAATCTTCTCACCATCAAAATCCTGAAGCTCCCGTTTACGGACTGAAAACTTCAGCAGAAATACTCGCTCAAGCCAAATCGGCAGCAGCAGCAGGCGCGAAACGATTTTGTTTAGTCAGTCAAGGTCGTGGCCCCAAATATAATAGCCCCAAATCCCAAGAATTTGAAGATATTTTGGCCACCGTTCGTCAAATTATTACAGAAACCCAAATTAAACCTTGTTGTGCGTTGGGCGAAATTACCCTAGAACAAGCAGAAGAACTCAAGGCCGCAGGAGTAACTCGTTATAATCACAATTTAGAATCCTCAGAAAACTTTTATCCTGAAATTGTCACCACTCACACCTGGCAAGATCGGGTTAATACTGTCAAAAATCTTAAAACTGCTGGCATTCAAGCTTGCACTGGCGGCATTTTAGGCATGGGAGAAAGTTGGGAAGACCGCATTGATTTGGCTCTCGCTTTACGGGAATTAGAAGTTGAATCGGTTCCTCTAAATCTTTTAAATGCCCGCGCAGGAACACCATTAGAAAACCGTCATCAGCTTGATCCCTACGAAGCATTGCAGGCGATCGCCATTTTTCGTTTTATTCTTCCTGAACAAATTATTCGTTATGCGGGCGGACGAGAAACCGTCATGGGAAGCCTACAAAGTTTGGGCTTAAAAGCGGGAATTAATGCTATGCTGGTTGGGCATTATTTGACTACTCTGGGTCAACCTCCAGAAAAAGATCAAGAGATGTTGCAATCTTTAGGATTAGAAGGGGGTGAAGCTCCAATTCCTGGTGAATATCGATCCTAATTCCAAACATTCAGACCAAAATTCAGAATTACCGACCGATCCTGTCAAAGTATCTTTTTCGACAGAATTATTATGGTCAGTGATTGGTTTGCTGCTGACTATTTTTAGTACCTTTGCAGAAGCTTTTATTACAAATCCGCCCTGGGAATGGATGACCAAAGGACTTTATTCCCAATCCCTGGGAATCACTTATCAAATCGGAGCAGTTTTATTAACAGGGTGTTTAGGTGGAAAAAATGCAGGCATACTCTCCCAAGTTAGTTATATTTTATTGGGTTTGGCTTGGCTCCCAATTTTTGCCCATGGTGGCGGCTGGAATTATTGGAAAGAACCAACTTTTGGCTATCTTTTAGGATTTATTCCAGGGGCATGGTTGTGTGGGATGATGGCTTTTCGGTCTAGAGCTAAAATCGAAAGTCTTGCTTTAAGTGCTTTATCTGGGTTGGGCGTAATTCATTTTTGTGGAATTATTTATTTATTTATTTTAGTTTTATTTAAACCGAGTAATCCGCCTATTTTAACTTGGAATAATCTTTTAGAAGCTATTCTCAATTATTCTATTTTTGCTTTACTGGGTCAGCTTATTCTGGTTTGTATGGTGGCAGTTCTAGCATTTTTTGTGCGTAAAGTTCTTTTTTATTAATTTTTATTAATTCATGATTTTTTTAAAATGAATTATCAACAAAAATCTATTCATTAAAACTTATCATTTTATGACTTTTCAGTATTCTTAATTTCTAATTAATAATGAAAAAGAATTGCGTTTTTTGGGTAATAGCGATCGCGGGAATAATAGCAGATCAACTTAGTAAATATTGGGTTGCCAGCAACTTTCAGCAACAAGGAAATAGCTTACCAATTGTCCAAAATATTTTTCATTTAACCTATGTTATTAATACGGGCGCGGCTTTTAGCTTTTTTCGAGGAGGAGCAGGTTGGTTAAAATGGCTATCTTTGGGTGTTAGCGTTGGTTTAATAATTTTTGTTTGGCGATCGCCCCGACTTTCTAAACTTGAACAATTTGCCTATGGTTTTGTTTTAGCAGGTGCATTAGGCAATGGAATTGATCGTTTTGTCTGGGGTCACGTTGTCGATTTTTTAGATTTTCGTTTGATAAATTTTCCAATTTTTAATGTGGCAGATATATTAATTAATTTAGGAATCTTTTGTTTATTAATTGCCAACTTTTTTCCCAATAATTTTTTAAAAAAAAGAAATTTACCGCCAAAATAAATACTGCTTTTCAAGCTTTATTCGTTATGAATTTCTAAATTTTTTATCTAAGTAGCTGGTTGCAATTAAATATAAAATGTGGGATGGGTATCCTGCCTGTTCTACGATCTAACAATTAATTAAGCCCACTTATTTATCAACATTAAACATTGTTCTTAATTCTTTTGCCCACACAAGCGGTACAAACTCTATTTTGGAAACACCACAATCTCGACAACGATATTTTTTGCGCAAAGTTAGCTGTAACCAAAGTTTTTTAAAGAAAGAAATACTACGAGAAGGATTAACGCGATCGCTACCACAACGAAGACAATGAAGTGTTGATAAAATTTTTAAATTTGCTAGTTTCCTTCCTGTCTTTTGATAATGTTTATATAAATCCGTTACTAACCACATAAAAACAGAACTAATCTCATTTGAGTCAAGACGAAAACCCACATCTTGAGGAGTAATAACAATACCAGAATAAAAACATTTGTAATTCACTCCAGCTCGATCAAGTTCTTGGATAAAATCTTGAACTTTAGCAGTAATTTTTTTTTCTTCTCCTGCAAGTAAAAGATCACATTGAGTAAAGATCAAACTAAAAGGATATTCTACGTGATCATTTCGGACAAAGGAGACTAGAACCATCAATTGTTTTTTTAGATAAGCAAAGTTTTCGGTATAATTTGCATCATGAAGGAGACGATTAGCATTAATAAATACACAACAACCTTGAGAATTTACTCCCATTTCTTGATAGTAAGGATTGTCAAAATTACAATTTTCGCCTGGCATATCCCACCAACGAATATAGCAAAGAGTATTTTTTTTACCCGATTGTTGTTGCTTGAAAACAAAATGAAAATCCGTAATTTTTAGGGTCGGTGGTGGATAAATACCTTTAATTAATACATAGTTTAAAATATTATCAAGTAAGAATTTTTCACTGGTATGTTGACATTCAAACCAAGAAGTTGGGAGAGCAGATTTATTTTTTTCAGTTATGTTTTCTTGATTTTTGATAATTGTTTGAAATTCAGCATAACTTCCGACCAAAAAGACGGTTTTTCCCGTGCCGCGATCGCCTAAGCTCAGAATATTAAATGTTGGAGGAATAAGAGATGAAAACCCAAATTTCATAATTTTAGTCTTGTGTTAGTTACGATTAAACGATTAGTTAGTCAACTAGCTAAAAAATAGAATTTAGCTGTTAAATTATTTCAATATTCCTAAGATTATAAACCGATAAATGACTTAGTAAGAAAAACAGAAAAAACAATAGAATAAAATAATCAATAATTATAAAAGTTGAGATTAAGGTACTTTTAAGATAGGTTTTACGAGAAGATAATTATTTGAAAACTAACTCAAATTTACATCAAATGTGAATAGTTCCGCAATATTTATACTTGCTATTAACGATTCAAAAGGATGCCAATTCATTACATCATCTAATAATGCTTTATATCCAGCTACATTAGGATGAAGTCCATCTGCACCGAGATGCGATCGCACCCATTCATCTCCGCGATTTTGCCATAATTCAAAGAGATCTAAATAGGGAATTTGTTGCGTCTGACAAGCGTGTTTAGTGGATTCTTTATAGCGATATTGATCAGCGTGATTAAAATATAAACAATCTAAAAAAGGCATTTTTTCTTCATTAACAGGAACCATTCCCACAAAAAAAACGGGACAAAGTTGCTGTGCTTGCTCTAATAAATCATTGATCTGATCTTGAAAAACCGTAAATTCCGTCAAAGATTTACCATCAGTTCGACCCAAGCGCGGACTATCATTAACTCCAACCGATAAAATAATCAAATCAGGCAAACGATTACGGATTTCTCCCCGATAACGAAATTCTTGTTCCAAACGTTCTGTCACTTGAGAAACGCGATCGCCCCGAATCCCTAAATTATAAAGAATATGACTATCTGCTTCCATCCAATAGCGGCGCAAACGTTCTACCCAACCGCCCCCAATCGGATCTCCAAATCCATAAACTAAGCTATCTCCCAAAGCAATGACTTTCAATGGTTGCTCAATTTGCCGCGATCTCCTAACAGCAGTTTGTGATTGCGAATTGAGAGTAGATTTCAAGAGAGTTTGCATGAATTTTTTATCCTTATACGGCGATCAAGAAGTCTGTTTCGGTTACATTTCTACACAAATTTAATCTTATCTGCAAAGATTCTAGAATACGCATTTATTTGCAAATGTGTCCTGGGCATCATTTCCAATCGCTTAAGATAGACTATTATCAGAATCAAGGTAAAGTATAGCTTTTCGAGAGAGAGAAATAGAAATGACCGACGCGACTTTAGCCTCTAATACTCAACTGAACAATAATTCTTCTGTTTGGGAGAACCTCAAACAAGCGATCGCCAATAGTTCTGGCTTTAAATGTTGGCAAGAAGAACAAATACCAGAACAAAACGATATTTCCCATCCGTTAGATGCACAAGTACGTCGTTACTTAAAACAAACCCTCGAAACTCTTGCATATTAATCTACTCAGCTTTTTTGAGAAAGTTCTTGTTCTTGAGTAGTTTTTTTGCGATCACTAACTTTTTGCACAAATCTTACCCATTTATCCGCAATCTTTTGCTTGATCTCCCTCATTTCCCATCATCATCTTCAAACTTAACAAGACTGAACTTTGGAAATTTTGCTATTTCCTCACCAATTCTTTTGTCAATTCTTTCTGAGAAAGGTTAACATAAGTTAACAAGCCGCTCTAAATTCCCCTGAATTTCCCTTTATAGATAAACCTATCTTAACCATTAGGAGACGTGTCGCGTGAACAAAAATAATAAAAAATGGCGTAATGCTGGACTTTATGCGCTTCTGTTAATTGTCGTTTTAGCTCTAGCATCCGCTTTTTTAGATAGACAACCTCAAAGCAGAGAGGTCTTAACCTACAGCGATTTTATTAATCAAGTTGAAAACAATAAAATTGATCGAGTTAATCTAAGCGCAGATCGTACCCAGGCTCAAGTCCCTAACCCCAATGGAGGGCAACCTTTTCTGGTTAATCTTCCCAATGATCCAGATTTAATCAATATTTTAACTAAAAATAGTGTAGATATTGCTATTCAGCCCCAGAGTGATGATAGCTTCTGGTTGCGGGTTGCGAGTAGTCTTTTCTTACCGATTCTTTTGTTAGTCGGACTTTTTTTATTACTGCGTCGCGCTCAAAGTGGGCCAGGTTCCCAGGCGATGAATTTTGGAAAATCCAAAGCCAGAGTGCAAATGGAACCCCAAACTCAAGTGACTTTTGGTGATGTGGCAGGAATTGAACAAGCCAAGTTAGAACTGACTGAAGTTGTGGACTTTTTGAAAAATGCAGACCGATTCACTGCGATCGGAGCCAAAATTCCTAAAGGTGTTTTGTTAGTCGGGCCTCCAGGAACAGGAAAAACTCTATTGGCTAAGGCCGTTGCAGGAGAAGCTGGCGTTCCGTTCTTCAGTATTTCGGGTTCGGAATTTGTAGAAATGTTCGTCGGGGTCGGTGCATCTCGCGTTCGTGATCTATTTGAACAAGCCAAAGCCAGTGCGCCTTGTATCGTTTTTATTGATGAAATTGATGCAGTAGGTCGTCAACGGGGTGCGGGTTTAGGCGGTGGTAATGATGAACGGGAACAAACTTTAAACCAACTTTTGACAGAAATGGATGGTTTTGAAGGAAATACGGGAGTCATTATCATTGCAGCGACCAACCGCCCTGATGTTTTGGATTCAGCGTTGCTACGTCCAGGCCGTTTTGACCGTCAAGTAGTGGTTGATCGCCCCGATTATGCAGGACGCAAAGAAATTCTTAATGTTCATGCTCGTGGCAAGACTTTATCTAAAGATGTGGATCTCGATAAAATTGCTCGTCGGACTCCTGGTTTTACGGGTGCAGATTTGTCTAATTTACTGAATGAATCGGCTATTCTGGCAGCACGTCGTAATTTGACCGAAATTTCAATGGACGAAGTGAATGATGCGATCGATCGCGTTCTTGCTGGGCCAGAGAAGAAAAATCGGGTCATGAGCGAAAAACGCAAAACCCTCGTTGCTTACCATGAAGCAGGTCATGCTTTAGTTGGTGCATTAATGCCCGATTATGATCCTGTTCAAAAAATCAGCATTATTCCCCGTGGCCGTGCGGGCGGTTTGACATGGTTTACCCCTAGTGAAGACCGCATGGAATCGGGTTTATATTCGCGTTCTTATCTGCAAAATCAAATGGCTGTTGCTTTGGGTGGTCGGATTGCTGAAGAAATTATCTTTGGTGAAGAAGAAGTAACCACTGGAGCATCTAATGATTTACAACAGGTTGCACGGGTTGCACGTCAGATGATTACTCGTTTTGGGATGAGCGATCGCATTGGGCCAGTGGCTTTAGGGCGACAAGGCGGCGGCGTTTTCATGGGACGAGATATTGCTTCTGATCGTGATTTTTCTGATGATACGGCAGCAACGATTGATGAAGAAGTCCGTAATCTGGTGGATCAAGCCTATCGACGCGCTAAAGAAGTTCTGATTAGTAACCGCGTAGTTCTCGACAAATTAGCAGAAATGTTAGTTGAAAAAGAAACCGTTGATTCAGATGAATTGCAAGAAATTCTTTCAACAAATGAAATTAAAATGGCAGCTTTAGCTTAATTTTTTAGCTAAATAATAAAATAATAATTAATGAGGGTGGTTTTAATAGCCACCTTTTTTTGTTATTGCCCTAATTTTAGATAAATTTTTTGAAGATTGAGGAGAAATTTAATCAATCTATTACTTAATATACAGCACTTTGCGCTAGAATAATAGACAATAAAAAAGAAGATAAATAAGCTTATGACAATATACTCACTAGACCTAAGAGAAAGGGCGTTAGCGTTGTATAACGCAGGAAATCTATCGATAAGAAAGGTGGCTGAAAGA
>JANNLO010000222.1:0-19279 GCA_031396835.1 Snowella sp. SOY_38_metabat_116 | reverse complement strand
ATATCGAGAGAAAAAATATCCAATAGGTTCAGGAGTAACGGAAGCTGCCTGCAAGACATTAGTTAAACAAAGATTATGCTGTTCAGGGATGCGATGGAAAGAAAAAGGAGCAGGAATTATTTTGAGCCTACGGGCTTTGGTCTTGACAAAGAAAAGATGGAGTCAATTTTGGGCAAAACTTGATCAGTATGGATTCCCTGTAGGAACCTGATTACACCTTCTTTTATCAAATAGAGGTCGCACCCTTTGGGATTCGCAAAAATTCATAGGCCCTTTTTAACTCGTTTCCTCCCTTAAACACCTCTGATAGGGCTTTTCCGAATCCCTGACTTAACTCTTTTCCTATTGAGAAGGCTCGATTGTCTAATCTCTCATCTCCCAATTCACAACTTGCAAAGTTTTTTGTCCACCATTCCAGGATTTTTGACCTACCCTTTAAGTTTTTCTCCATTTTACACTCTTATACTTCCTTCATCTTTTATTTTTGAAATTTCAAACATAAACCGTGATAGTTTTAGACTGTATTTTCTTCTGTAAAGAGAATTATCTCTCAAAGCCCTGCCAGATAACGGGTCTAAATTTTAGATGCGCTTGTACTGCTGTATTTTATACTTAACGGGAAAAGTCAAGATATTAGAGTTATTAATTCCTAAAAATTTTTATATTTGAATGAATTTTAAATAATTTATTATGCTTAAAAAACTTAAGATAAAAGAAGTTGGCCCCGCTCCTGAGATTGAGCTAGAATGTGTTTCTCGACTCGATATTTTAACAGTGTGATCGCCTATGTATGGTACGTTAATGCGATGTAACTCCCCTTGTTTTTGCTTTAGTGAAAACAGCTTTTCGGAGCAGATTCCCATCAGTTCGATCACACAGTGTTGCTATGCGATCGCAACCCCGATAGATTGCCCTATAAAACAGAAAAGAGAAGAAGCTAATTTCTCCCTTCAATCAAACTAAAACTAAAAGAATGATAACTCATGGCAACTACGATTGAAACCGATATCACCACCCTTAAAGTGGATATAGCAACGGTTAAAGAAGATGTTAAATATTCCAAAGGTTGTCACGATCACAAATTTTGTTTCTCATTGTTGCTGTAGTCGGAGCTATTATTAAATTTGGATTTTTTCCTAATTCTTAAACTATGAAAAAAAAGAATTTTTTAAATATTTGTCTAGGGATAATCTTTTTTCTATTATTCTCTTATATTTGGCAACAAAATATTTTAATTCAAACGACTTCAGCCCAATCTTCTAACCTTACTATTTCTGCTGCTATTAGTCTAAAAGATTCCTTGGAAGAAATTAAAAATCTTTATCAAAAAAGAAATCCTAAAGCACAAATTACTTATAATTTTGGTTCCTCTGGTTCCCTACAACAGCAAATTGAACAAGGCGCACCTGTTGATATTTTTATTTCTGCTGCTAATAAACAAATGAATTCTTTAGAGACGAAGAATTTATTGTTAACGGGTTCTCGTCGTAAACTAATTACTAATCAATTGGTTTTAATCACTTCTAAAAATGAAAAGATTGTTAATAACTTTCAAGATTTAACCAAACCAGAAATTACTAAAATTGCGTTAGGAGAACCCAAGTCAGTTCCCGCAGGTAAATATGCTGAAGAAGTTCTTAGCCATTTTAAAATTTTTGATTTAGTTAAAAACAAACTTATATACGCTAAAGATGTTCAACAAATATTGACTTATGTAGAAACAGAAAATGTTAATGCGGGTTTTGTTTATTTAACCGACGCTAAAACTTCTAAGAAAGTTAGAATTGCGATGAAAGCTCCTAAAGAATCTCATTCCCCAATTGTCTATTCTATTGCCATTTTAAAAAACAGTGAAAATCTTGATGCGGCTAAAACATTTGACAAATTTTTAAATAGTAATTTATCTAAAACTATCTTTAAAAAGTATGGTTTTGACTTTTAATTAAAATCAAAGAAAACTTTAGGTAATCCTAAAATATAATCAAATTTATGAATTAATTTCAATAAAGCTTGTATCTGAAACTAATTAATTTTTTAAAAGCTAATTAATAATTTGAAATTTCATCTATTTTTAAATTATGAATCTTGATTTTTCCCCACTCTGGATTTCACTAAAAGTCGCAGGATTATCAACAATCATTACTTTTTTTATAGGATTAATTGCAGCTCGTTTAATGTTAGAGTTTCGAGGAAAAAGACGAGGAATTATTGATGCAATTCTCATTTCTCCGTTGGTTTTACCGCCTACTGTAGTTGGTTTTTTATTATTATTGTTCTTAGGAAAAAATAGTCTTTTTGGAAAATTTTTAAACCAATTTGGTATTCATTTAATCTTCACTTGGCAAGCTGCTGTTATTACTTCCGTTATCGTTTCTTTTCCCTTAATGTATCGCACGACTTTAGGAGCATTTGAACAAATTGAAGGCAATATTATTCTAGCTGCTCGAACTTTGGGTAGTTCTGAATTATCAATTTTTTTAAAGGTTATGATTCCTCTGGCTTATCGCGGAATTGTCGCAGCAACTATCCTCGCTTTTTCCCGTGCTTTAGGAGAATTTGGCGCGACTCTAATGTTAGCGGGAAATATTCCAGGACAAACTCAAACAATGCCCTTGGCTATCTTTTTTGCGACTGAATCAGGAGATTATCAAACGGCTTTAATTTGGGTTGTAATACTTTTTACAATTTCTCTTTCTATAATTATTATTGTTAATTTTTGGGCAGAATCTAAGCAAGTTAAGCGATCGCTAAATATTCAGCAAAAAAATATTATAAGCAAAAAAAAATTCAATCTTAAAAATTCAATTAAAGCGAATAAAGCGATCTCCAATAATCCTGATCATATTAATACCAGTAATTTATTCATAGATATTAAAAAAAGCTATTCTGGTTTTACCTTAGATATTGCCTTAAAAAATGATCAAACACCGTTAGGATTTCTGGGTGCATCGGGTTCTGGTAAAAGTATGATTCTACGTTGCATCGCTGGTTTAGAAACGCCTGATCGCGGATTTATTCATGTTAATAATCAAGTCTGGTTTGATGCTCATAAAAAAATTAATATTCCTTCTTCTCAACGACGAGTTGGCTTTGTTTTTCAGAATTATGCCCTTTTTCCCCATCTCACCGTTCGACAAAATATCGCTTTTGGATTGCAGAAGTTATCGATTCAAGAATGCAAAGAAAAGGTTGATCTCAAAATTATTCAAATGCAATTACAAGATCTAGAAAATCACTATCCTTCCCAACTTTCGGGTGGACAACAACAACGAGTTGCCTTAGCTAGAGCCTTAGTAATTGAACCTGAAATACTACTTTTAGATGAACCTTTTTCAGCCTTAGATAGCCAGTTACGCAATCAAATGGAAAAGAATCTCTTGGAAATTCTCGGAATTTATTCAGGCATAACTTTAATGGTTTCTCATAACTTAGAAGAAATTTATCGTATTTGTCAGAATCTGTTACTTATTTCTGAAGGTAAAGTATTAATTTATGGAAATAAAGAACAAATTTTTCAGCAACCTGCTATCTATGAAGTGGCTCGCTTAACAGGTTGTAGAAATATTTCTCCTATTCAAATTATCTCTAATCATCAGGTAAAAGCTTTAGATTGGAATTGTAATCTAACTCTTTCTCAAGCAATTTCTGAAACTGCTACCCACATTGGTATTCGCGCCCATTACTTGCTTTTTGAAGAATTAGAATCGTTAAAAATTAAACCCAAAATAATTAAGAATTTATCTTCCTTTTCAGAAAAATTTGATTCAAGTTTAGAGCCATCAGAAACTGCAAATTCATTAACAGAAACTTGTTTATTTAATACCTTTCCCTGCTGGCTTGTTCAACTTACGGAAACCCCTTTTCGCGTAACTCTTTACATTAAAATAAATAATCCTCCTGAACATTACAATGATTATCATTTTCAAGTAGAGTTATTCAAAGAAAACTGGAATCTATTAAAAGAGTTTCCTTTTCCTTGGCATTTACGTTTAGATTCTCAGCGTCTCTTTCTACTAACAGAATCTTAGTTTTTGGAAATTTTATTATAGATTATTAGCTTTTATTTACATTAGTTTTTATAAACTATTTTGGCAAAAAATCTTATCATTTATAATCGTCCTCTTTAAGAATTGGTTATTTTGAATGATCCATAAGTTGTGAGCGGCGATCGCCCTAGTCGTTTATTCCTAATCAGAATAAAATCAATTGAGACTAACAAATTAATCAGAAAAAATTATGCCAAAATATGTTTTGTGGGGTAGTTATTGTGAAAATGTTGTTGAAAAACGCGTTCCTTATCGTCAAGCGCACTTAGACGGATTAGCGGCTCAAAAAGCCCAGGGAATTTTAATAACAATCGGCCCGACCCAAGATTTAACTCAAGTTTTCGGTATTTATGACGCTGAAGATGAAAATACCGTCCGCCAATTGATCGAAGCTGATCCTTATTGGCAAAACGGCATTTGGACAAAATATGAAGTTAAAGAATGGATTCAGGCGATCGCTTAATCTCTAAAAAATTAAGTTTCAGTATTGGCGGCCAATTGAAAAATTTCGTAGATAATCGCCATGCTTTCTTCATACAAAACATCTCGTCCCCAGCGTTGGAGTTGACGGCCAAGGAGTTGTTCGGTATTTTGATCACTCAAAGATGTGACTTGTTGAATGCGATAAGATTGCGCACTGCCGCCTGATTCCATTCGCATACAGCCCATGGTGCTAGAGCAAAGTACCAAACCACAATTGGCATCGGGATTTGTTGAACCCAATTTGATGCTGATCAAATCCCCTAGAATTTCACCAAAATCGGCTAAGGGTAAACCCGCTAGTTCAACTTCAATAGGACGTTGATCGGCCGAGACAAAACTAACTCGACGAATATCATAATCCCCTGGTTCGTGGGAATAGGCAACTGGCCGCCATTTGAGACGACTTGCCACCCATCCCAAATACATCAGTGCTTGGGCATGATTTCCTTTTTCGTAATCTAGGACAATTTGATCAATGTCTCGCACAGCCGCACGACGTTCAGGGTGGTCAAAATTTTCAGCAGTAAGTTCTTGCCAAGGAGCCAGACGACTCCAATTTAAATCTGCGATCGCCGACCCTTTTTGTAAAATCGAACCAATTTGAAATAGATCGACATCAGGATCACTAAAAGTGCTGGAATCAATAATGATGGTATTTGCTTGGGACGCTAAACGCTGAAAAAGTCCATAATCGATTTCGGGACTGGCTTTCCACCAAATAAACTTGGGCAGTTCTGGAATCATCAATTCAGCAATGATGCCGCCAACTCGTTCCAAAGCCTCCGCCGTTCCCCGAAGGGTTATATATTCACAACAAATGAGTGAATTTTGATGGCGTTTTTGAATAGGACAATAGGCGGAAACCTGGGCTTCTACTCCCTCATCTTCTCCCGCAGTAGGACAAAGGGTAATAATACGACAAGGATTAGCCGCCGCGATCGCATCAGCAACCCCACTACCTTCGAGATCGGGAGAATAGGGTTGGGCTAACCGTTCAGCCGCACTGGTCAAGGTTCCAGCTTCTTTAGCTTGGGTAAATTTATCTTTAATAAATTGTACAAATTGGGGATTTGAGATGCCTGTTACGGTCAAATTGTAGGCTTTTTGAGCAGATTTAATTGCGGAAGTTGTGCGTGGCCCAGCAATTCCATCAACAGGCCCTGTATAAAAACCAAGAGCAGCTAACAAAGCTTGAATGGCATCGGGTTCATAAATCAAAAAACTAAAAGTTGTGGCTCGTGCGGCGGCCATTCCTTCTTCGTTTTGGCTGTAGGTATCCCAAATTTTAGCTAATTCCGCTTCAATAGATTCTATTGAGACATCTTTGGGGGCTTGGAGCGAAACAAGGGGCGGAAATTGGGTCGTACTCATAGATTTTATTATGAATGCAAGAATGGACGGAGCGATTTCATCTGCTTTTTATCTTAGTGCTTTCAACGAGATTGGCTGAATTTTATCCTGATTTTTTCGATTATTTTTTTAAGTTTGTTGGAGATTAGGTCTCACTTTTAAAAACGCGATCAGATAATGCCGCTTCGCGATCGCAATTTTAATGGCAGATTCTATAATCCTGAGCTGATTGTTTCTAGGACAGGATGAAAGAAAAACGCTAAACCAATAATTAAATAAGTTGCTAATAATAATGTTCCTTCTAGCCAATTTGAGCGACCGTCACTACTAATTGAATTGACAATTGACACTGCGACAACGACTGCGACTAATTCAAAAGGATTGAAATTCAAATCCATTGGTTGACCCATAAACCAACCCGCAATTACTAATACTGGCGCAACAAAAAAAGCAATTTGTAAACTTGATCCCATAACCACGGAGACCGATAGATCCATCTTGTTTTTCATGGCAACTGTTACGGCGGTGGCGTGTTCTGCGGCATTGCCAATAATTGGTAATAAAATTACCCCTGTAAAAAGAGAACTTAGTCCCAAATTTTCTGTGGCAACTTCCAAAGTTTCAACTAATAGTTCAGAGGCGATCGCAACCCCTAAAGTCACAATCAATAAAACAGAAACCCAAAGCCACAAATTTGGTTTAGCAGCAACCAATTCGCCTTCCGCATTTTCTTCTTCTAGGTCAGCAACTCCCACATCATAAAGATAAGCATGGGTTTTCATTGAAAATAATAAAGTCAATCCATAAACCAAAATTAAAACGATCGCCACAGCAACAGACAATTTTTGAATACTATCTTCCCCAATTCCCGTCGAAGTATATTCCACCGCAGTCGGCAACAGAATAGAAATAACTGCTAAATTCATGACCGAAGCATTCATTCCCGCAGCAGTAGTTTGAAAAACCTGTTCTTTATAGCGAAGTCCGCCCAAAAGCATGGCAAAACCCATCACCAAGAGTAAATTACCAATAATAGAACCCGTCAAAGTAGCTTTAACAACTTCAATTAATCCACCTTTAAGAGCAACCAACGCAATAATTAACTCCGTTGCATTCCCAAATGTGGCATTTAAAAGACCTCCCAGATTAGGGCCAACAACCACCGCAATTTCTTCTGTGGCTAAACCCATAAAAGCGGCCAAAGGAATAATCGCTAAGGCGGCAGTAATGAAAACGACAGTTTCACCCCATTCTAAAAAGTGCGCGGCGATCGCGATTGGCAAAAAGACCAAGAGAATAAAAAAAATCGTGTTTTTATTGAACATAAAATTAAGCCAAAAGAGAATCGAGAAATCAGACGTTGAATAACCTTAAAAAGATGCTTTAGCCCAAAATTAATCAGCAAATTTAAGATGAGCATTCTTGACAAATTTTACTCTGCTATTCTTTGAACTGACAAGGCATTGAAAATAGCTTACCGCCTGATTCGCTAAAATTCTGGCCGCGTTTAAGTCTCTATCAATTAAAATAATAAATTTTCGTTGAACTATAACATTTGGAGACAGTTTTTAGTTTTGGATTATCTTTTGAGCGTAAAGTTCTGCTTTGTACCACAAATCAAAGACTAAAGGAATGCTCTAACGAACTCCCAAAAATTTATGGGCTTGTAAACTCATGCGCCATTGGGGATGACTCAAAATATAGTCAAAAATCAGTTGTTGAGTCTCTGCACGGTTCCATTCTGGTTGCAAATATTTAAGCGTATTTGGAGAAATCTGGCGAGATTGTTCTTCTGCCCATTCTAAATCTTCTTTTTGACTAATGATCACCTTTAATTCATTGGCTTGCTGATAAATGCTTGTGTGAGGTGATTTATAGCGTTTTGGGGAAAATGTTACCCAGTCAAAATTACCGCTAAAAGGATGCGCGCCCGATGTTTCTAAATGAACTTTAATTCCTTGATTGTGTAATTCTTGGGTTAACGGTAACAAATCATAGAGTAAAGGTTCTCCTCCCGTAATAATCGCGATCGCAGGGTTAACCAAACTAGCTTTTTCAGCTAAAGATTGAACCGATTGCTGGGGATATTTTTTAGCATTCCAAGTTTCTTTTTGGTCGCACCAAGGACAATAAACATCACAGCCGCCCAAACGAATAAAAAAAGCATTTGTCCCCGCCCAAGCTCCTTCTCCTTGAATAGAGTGAAAAGTTTCAACAATCGGATAATTAATCATTTTAAGGGCAAGCATTAAAAAAATCTAAGATTTTGACTAAAATTGGTAGGATTTGAAAAGCAATAAAGGCGATCGTTTTTAAGATCATTAACTCTAGTTTAGAATAATAAATAATACTGTTACAAATTGTTAAGAAACTCATGGCAGACCAACTTATTCGAGCAACCGCAGCGGATGGAGGCATTCGAGCAGTCGGCATTATTTCTACTCGTCTTACCGAAGTAGCCAGACAACGACACAAATTATCCTACGTGGCAACGGCTGCTCTCGGTCGCACAATGTCTGCGGGTTTGTTATTGGCTTCTAGCATGAAGCGAGAAAATTCGCGGGTGAATATTCGTGTCAAAGGCAATGGGCCTCTCGGTGGACTTTTGGTGGATGCGGGTTTAGATGGAACAGTGCGGGGTTATGTCGTGCATCCTGATGTAGAATTGCCGCCCACAGCCCAAGGGAAATTAGATGTTGGTGGAGCCGTGGGGCGTGAAGGTTTTCTCTATGTAGTGCGAGATATTGGACATGGTTATCCTTACTCCAGCACCGTAGAATTAGTCTCTGGCGAAATTGGTGAAGATATTACTCATTATTTATTTACTTCAGAACAAACACCTTCCGCGCTTTTAGTCGGCGTTTTTGTGGATGTGACAGGAGTAACGGCGGCGGGGGGAATTCTTCTGCAAATTATGCCAAAAGCTGCTCAAGATGAAACTTTAGTCACGACCTTGGAATCGCGTATTTCTGCATTAGAAGGTTTTACTCCACTTTTACGGGAAGGAAAAACTTTACCCGAAATTTTTGAAGCTTTGCTTGGTGATTTGGGTTTAGAAATTTTTCCTGATGTTCAATTAGTGCGTTTTGATTGTCGTTGTTCTTTTAATCGAGTTTTATCAGCATTAAGAACTTTAGGAGAAGCGGAACTTTTGGATATGATTGAAAAAGACGGCGGTGCAGAGGCAACTTGCGAATTTTGTGGGGAAGTTTATCAGGCGACAGATGAACATTTGACTAAATTAATTGAAGATTTACAAGCAAATGCAGTTGGATAATAATTAGTTGTTTTTTCTAAATCCCACTGATTTTCCTTGAAAAACCTGCCAAATCAAAAATAAACAGGTTAAAAAGTAGCCAGAAGTTAGTAATCCGTTGAAATAGAGTAAACGTAAACTTAATAATTCCGAAGTTTGTAATCCACCAAGCCAAAGTAAAGCATAAGCTAATAGCCAACTTCCTGTTAATGTGAGAGCTAATCGGCTGACTGCTTCGGTTTCTGGATTACTTTTTTTTCTGCTCAATACCCAAACAGACGCGATCGCCCCGAAAACGGGAATAAGATAAATAGATAACTGTAATTGTTGCAATTTTTTGTCGTTAAACGGGTCATTTTTTATCATGACAATTTTTCCTCTGACGAACCTTACTGCTATTATCCTCGCTGGCGGAAAAAGTTCGCGCATGGGCCAAGATAAAGCGTTTATTTTGTTTGAAGGCGTGCCACTTTTAACTCGTATTTGTGAGACTGCTAAAACGGTTGCCAATCAAGTTTTTATTATCAGTCCTTGGCGATCGCGTTATCAATCTTTAATTCCCCAGGGTTGTCAATTTTTTGAAGAAATGCAACTGCAAAATACCTCTAAACCTGCTGGCCCATTAATTGCTTTTTCCCAAGTTTTACCCCAAATTAAAACAGAATGGGTTTTATTATTAGCCTATGATTTGCCCTATTTAACACCTTTTATATTGCAAAACTGGTCAATTAATTTACCTAATATTTCTACCGACGCGATCGCATTTTTACCTCGTTCTAAAAAAGGTTGGGAACCGTTATCTGGTTTTTATCGAATTAGTTGTTTACAATTTTTAAATATCTATATAAAACAGGGAGGAAGCTCTTTTCAAAACTTCTTAAATCAGCATATTATTCAAGAGTTATTCATCAGCGATCGCCGTTTATTATTTAATTGCAATACCCCAGAAGATTTGCAACAATTATCATCTAATCAAAATAACGTTTGAATCGTGGATCAAGGTGATGTTTTTTCTTTTGATTGCAGTTTTGACAAAGAGTTTGTAGATTGCTCATATCATTACTTCCACCTTTTGCTAGGGGAATAATATGATCAACATTTAACTTAGTTTCGGCTTGAGTTTTACCACAACTTTGACATTGATAATTATCTCTTTGATAAACATATTTTCTAACAGAATCAGGAATAGAAATACGCGGTGTTTTTGTCATAAATTTATGATTGATTTTGCATTTCTCTACGAATTTCATCTAACGGTGATTCATATTCATCGGGAATAAATTCCAAAGAGATTTTAACTTTACCCTTGCGCCAAGTTTTACTCGGACTTAATATTTCGCATTCAACACCATCAAAACACCATTTTTTTCCTAATTCATTCCCAAACAACTTATTGAAAAGGACAGTTAAAAATTCATTCGGCCTAAAAGTCTTATGGGTAATTAGTGCTTTGTCTGTCTCTGCAACTGAAATCACATCATTCTCGTTTAATAATTGTCGCGTATCCATTTCTTTACCTCAAGAAAATTAGTAACCATTATATTACAAACTTTGATTCATTTCTCTACGAATTTCATCTAATAGTGATTCGTATTCAAGAGTTTCTGGTTCGTCTGGACAAAATTCTGGTGAGTTTTTTATTAAAGAAATAACATCTTCTTCGCCAATAGTAGCCTTAAATTGATTATCATTCATGTTGTTTTATTAAATTAAGATTAATAATAATTAGTTTATTTTTCGGTAACGAAATCAAAATTGAGCGTAGCATAAATCGCTGATAAAAGTGCATCAATACCAAGGTTTTCAATGCGAATAATTTCGTTTAAATTTTCGTAGGTTTGTAGAGTCCATAAATCATTTTGAGTGCGTCGAAAACATTCAATCAGATATTCTTGAGAACTAACTAAAATATATTCTTGCAAACTAGAAATAGTTCGATAATATTGAAACTTTTTACCGCGATCAAACCTTTCAGTGGATTCAGAAAGAACTTCAACAATGACTTTTGGAAATTTAATATCATAAGCATTTACATCGTCATTATCATCACAAGTCACGACAATATCAGGATAAAAAAAGCGTTTTTTGTTTGATATATTTACTTTTATATCTGCCATAAAAGTTTGGCAATTAGAATTTCTTAATTTTTCTCTAAAAAGTATCGCTAGATTAAGACTGATTGTATTATGTGTCTTAGTTGTTCCCGCCATTGCATAGATTTCACCATCAATATATTCGTGTTTGATGTCGCTATGTTGTTCAAATTCCAGATATTCTTCTGGACTCATGTAATAATCTGATTTAAGGGCGACCATTTTAAATTTCCTCTTAGATTTATGCGAGTTAATGAAGATTAAGAATTAGGAAAAGAGGAATCATTTCGATATATGTCAAGTGCTGATTTATATTCTGAAATTTCTGGTTCATCAGGAATAAATTCGACAGTAACATTAATTTTTAATTTTCCTTTTTTCCAGCCACTATCACCAGCTTTTAATATCTTACAATCTACTCCTTCTTCAAACCAAACTTTACCCTTATATTGAGTTTTAATTCCTCGATAATTAATATGTTCATTAAATCTTTTGGGAATAACTTCTTCACTAAAAGACTCTTCTAATGTAGATTTAAGCTTCTCTGCTTTAAATAATTGATTGTCAATATCTAGAACGTCGTCGTTACGAAGATTTTTAACATAATTATTGTATTCAATTGCCATAATTTTGTCTCCAGTAATAAAAAGTTGATTGCAGTATTTTATCATTGAGATTGTAAGGACTAAATATATTAAATATTAAGTCCCTACAGTATTTTTTAGATCATGTTAGCATTATCAATTAAATCTGCTTCAATAACTTCAGATTTAATACTCTCAGCTTGCATAGAAAACTCTTCCTGAATAATTAATGGTAATTGATACAAATTCATCGCTTTTAAACATTCATTAATTGCTGAAATAGATTGATTATAGATAGCAATCTTACCAGTAACTATCTCTTTTGAACGGCTATTATGAGCAATTTTTTCCTCCGCTTCTTTTTCTAGGGTTTGCTCTAAATAGGAACGAGCTGGATCGTACTGCTGCAAGATTTTATCCGCTTGTAAATCTGCCATTGGCAACAAATGAGTTTTAAGCGTTTGATTAATCTTTTGGCGGAAGTTTTTACGAACTGTTTCAAACACTTTGGGTTCCACGTCCAATTTTAATAACTGACGAATGGCAGGTTCCGCACCGATAATACTTTCAGCACCATAACTTTGAGCAGTTAACTGTATTGTTTCTCGGAATTGGTAAATTGACGCAGTTCCTTCATTATAGAATCGTGGATTTCCTTGCACATAGGTATCACATTCGTTTTTTGCCTCAGCAATTAGAACTTTAGTAAGATCCTTCTTAACGTGGTCTAAGGAAACTTCAATTCCTGCATCGTTACCTAAACGACGAAAGATTTCACGAGAATAATTTGCCTGACGAATTCGATTCAAAAGTCGTTCACAAAAACTTGCTACTAAGTCTTCAACTCCTGCAACTAAAACGTCCTCTAAATTATTAGATAAATAATATAGAGCCTCTACTAAAACGGCAATAAAGGGAGCCGAAGCATTACGCCGATGGCTAGAAACAGCACCATTATATGCCTTCTGAACAGAAAAATTTTTGATCAATTCATCCAAGCGTGTCACCATACGATTGCTTAGCTTGTTGAAATCGTCATCAAATTCTCGATCTAGGTTAGTAATCGTACTATTGACCTCGAACTCAATATGTTCTCGAAATTCCTTCCCTAACTCTTGTAATTTCTGACTTAATAAAGTTAGTTCATGGGCTTTCATTGCTTCAATTTCGCGGGGTTGACTATCCAACTCACGATATTCTTTAAGATAAGAACTCTTGAGACTGAGACAAAGGGGTTCTAAATCATCAGCCAAGGTTTTAAAAAGTTCGGGATACTTTTCTTCAGCCAAATAACGAGTTACGCCATCCCGAAAACTATTAATACCACTATCCTTAATTAGCTGATCAATTAAAGGGATTCCCCATTGACTCAATATCTGCACATAAGTTGAAATAGAAGATTTCCCTTTACCGCTTTGAAACGTAATTTCAAAATCAGTTAGTGATAACTTATTAGAACTTGTACAATAACGAATAAACTCGTTGACAAATTGAGGAGTTTCTTCTTCGCCGTTAAGACCCTTAATGCTATTAGCAAAAATACTATCCAAGCCAAAGCGATCGCGTCCTGTTGTTTGTTTAATTAAACTACCAAAAAAGCCCAATAAACCACTAGTTTGATAGAGTTTTGGATTGCCTTGAAACTGATTTTGAATCAAACTTTCTAACCGTTGACGCAATTGGGTATTGTACCAAGTATCATCAATACGATTAAAAACGTAAAAAACGCGATCGCGAATACTCAAACTAGAGCGCATTTTCTCTAATAATTCTGTTTCTTCTGTAGTCATTTCTCCCGCCGAAGCTGCTTTTAAAACACAAACCACCGCCGAACTATCGGGATCTTCGATTTTGCGATAGGTTAAATCGGCATCTTTTTTAACAGGCGCATCAATTCCTGGCAAATCAACTAAAACATTACCGTCTTTTAATAAAGGATGACAACAACGATAATCTAAACGTTTAAGAACCGCGCTATTACTTCCCCGACGAGCATAACTTGCAGCTTCTGTTAGATTAGAAAAATTTAATTGCTCCATTG
Organism: Snowella sp. SOY_38_metabat_116; assembly: GCA_031396835.1. Classification (GTDB taxonomy): domain Bacteria; phylum Cyanobacteriota; class Cyanobacteriia; order Cyanobacteriales; family Microcystaceae; genus Snowella. The sequence goes on along the minus strand of JANNLO010000222.1, from coordinate 5,426 downwards.
AATAAGTTTCATTATTGAGCGTGTGAATTTTGTCCCGATTTTGAGCATATCCTTCCAACAATAAAATCAAACCATAGGCTTGTTTTGCCTTATCTGATTTACTTTGGCCACCTTCTTGTTCAATAATTTTTTGGCATTGTTGTTGTAAAAATTGAACAGTTTCTGATTGATTGATATTGTTAACAGCTTGGAGATTTAAAAGATGACATAAAGCCGTAACTTGTTCTCGAATTTCTACTTCACTTAAAAAGGTTAAAACTACCTCTTCTTTGCCTAGTTCAGCATACTCAATATGACATTCCGTTCCTGTCGCGTGACCTTCTGCACTGTAGAGTAATTCGCGCTCTAACAACGCATTAATCAGCATTGATTTCCCTGCACTAAAAGCTCCCGCAAAAACAATCTCAAATCTGTGAGAAATTGCTTTTTTTAGTGAAATTTCAATTTTACTAGTATTAAATTGGGAACGCAGAGCAACTTCTTGATTAAGTAGATCCAACAATTGGTTGACTTGATCGCGTAAATTTGCACATTGAGGAGGTAACTGGGCCATAATCGCTCTTAGAATTTGTTGAAGTTAGAATAACCCTAGCATTCCCAAAATTTTTATAAAATGAACTATTCTCAGCAGATTTTTTTCCTTTTGTTAAATATAAAGTGTTGTATGTCGTCAATAAAAATCGTACAAACATTGTCATTAGAAATTAATAAATACAGTTTCTAAAATTTATGAAATATAAATATAAAATGTTACTTTAATTCGTTTTAATCATCTTAATAACAAATGTTTTTAGTATTTAATTTTCATAAAGCATTTGATTATTATCTCAAAAAATTATTAAAAAAAGGGAATAGGCGTTTTAAAAACTAGCAGAAAAATAAATTTCGCCATCTTTTCCCATTCCCCTAATCTAAAAAACTAATACCTAAACTGCAACCAATAAGCCATTATGTCTTAATAACGCTTCAGTTTGAGGTTCCCGATCGCGGAAAGATTTAAACACTTCCATTGGATGCACACTTCCACCCAAAGCTAACACTGTATCTCGAAAACGTTTACCAATTTCTATTACCGCATTTTCATTCTCCAAACCAGCTTCTTCAAAAGCCGCAAAAGCGTCTGCACTAAGAACTTCTGCCCATTTATAACTATAATAACCTGCTGCATATCCTCCCGCAAAAATATGGCCAAAAGAACACAAGAAAGCATCCTCTGATAAAGGTTTTAAAAAGCTAGTAGTTTTCGCCAAACGGTTACGAATATCAGTAATAGATTCGGTTCCATGCGGTTGATAACGATGATGTAATTCCAAATCTAATAAACTCAGATTAATTTGTCGCAACATCCCTGAACCACTCAGATAATTACGAGCCGCCAGTAGTTTTTGATAATAATGTTCGGGTAAAGTTTCTCCTGTTTGATAATGTTTAGCCAGATTAAATAAAGTCGGGCGGTCATAACACCAATTTTCCATAAACTGACTGGGCAACTCAACCGCATCCCATTCCACATTATTAATGCCTGCCGCACCGCTATAATCAACTTGGGTGAGCATATGCTGAATGCCGTGACCAAATTCATGAAATAGAGTCGTTACTTCATCAAAAGTCATCAAACTGGGCTGACCATCAACGGGCGGAGTTTGATTACAAATTAAATAAGCAACGGGTAAACGAGTTTTGATTTTGCCATTTTCTTGGATTTTTGCCCGATTAACACAATCTCCCATCCAGGCTCCTCCCCGCTTTGAATCAGGACGACTATAGGGATCTAGATAAAAATAGGCGATCACGTCTTCTTTTTCATCATTTACCTGAAAATAGCGCACATCTGGATGCCAAACAGGAGCTTTTCCATCGGCGGGAATAATTGTCACAGAAAAGATTCGTTGAGCGAGAGTAAATAAACCTGATAAAACTTGCGGTAAGGGGAAATAAGGGCGCAATTCTTCTGTATTAAAGTCAAATTTAGCTTCTCGTTGCCGTTCTGACCAATAGGAAATATCCCAATGTTTGAGGTCGTCAATTTGAGAAAAAGCTTTCAAATCCTCTAAATCTTTAACAGCCGCACCATAACTAACTTGACGCAATTCTTCTAACAATTTTTCGACTGCTTCGACATTAGGAGCCATTTTTCGCGCCAAACTAACTTCTGCATAGGTCTGATATCCGAGTAGCTGGGCTTGCTGCGATCGCAATGCTAAAATACGCTCAATCAAAGGATTATTGTCTAAATCTCCCCTAGAAGCGCGACCGACAAAGGCTTTATAAAGTTTTTCTCGCAATTCCCGTTGCTTACTGTATTTCATAAAAGGAACAAAGCTGGGATAATCCAAAGTGATCACCCAAGGCCCATTTTCTGCGGTAGCTTCGGTTTCTCCCTTGATTCGGGCTGTTTGTGCGGAAAAACTCAGTAAACTCGGCGGCAATCCGTCAATTTCTTGTTTTTGAGTTAATTTAAGTTCAAAAGCTTTCGTTGAATCTAAAATGTTATTTGAAAATTTAGTCGTTAATTCGGCTAATTCTAACTGAATCGTATTAAATTTCTCTTTTTCCGCGCCCCTTAAACCAACTCCTGATAATTCTGCTTCACGAATATTGGTTTCTACAATTCTTTTTTGAGCAGGGTCTAATTTTGACCATTCAATACCCGATTTTAAACGTTTAAAGGCTTCATAAATGGCTTGACTCTGGCTCAGTCGATTATAAAATTGAACTACTTGAGGTTGAATTTTTTCATAGGCTTCTCGTAATTCTGGACTATTTTTTACACCCATTAAATGCCCGACAATACCCCAACTCCAAGTCAAGCGTTCTTCTATTTTGGTCAAGGGTTCGACTAATCCCGACCAAGTGGAAACTACATTTTTTTCTAAATCGGTTAATTCTGTTTCTAATTCGGCTAAAAGCTGGGTAATGGCGGGAATAATGTGTATTGCTTGGATTTTATCAAAGGGAGGCAGTCCTTTACCAATGAGGAGAGGATTTTCTGATAGGGTTAAGGTCGTCATAAATTAAGAAAAATGATGTTTTTTTAAGCCTAACGCGATCGCGCATATTATGTTAACGGCAAAATAAGAGAAATAACCGAATTTTTATGGTAAAGTCGTCCGAATGGTTAGGATTAATGATTGGTAATTCCCATTTACATTGGGCTTATTTTAAAGAAGATAGTTTAATTAAAACTTGGCAGACCGAGCATCATTTGATAGTAGAAAATAATGATTTTATTCTTTCTGAATTTCCGAATTATATTCCTCTATATTTAGCTTCTGTTGTGCCTGAAAAAACTAAACTTTTCCTGAATTATTCTCAACTTAAATTAATTCAACTAATTGATATTCCCTTAAAAAATTTTTATTCAACATTAGGAATTGATCGCGCTTTAGCTGTTTTGGGAAGTGGTGAAAATTACGGTTTTCCGAGCTTGGTAATTGATGGTGGAACTGCTTTAACTTTAACAGGTATTAATCGTCAAGGTGAATTGATTGGAGGAGCAATTTTGCCTGGTTTAAATCTCCAGTTTCAATCTTTATCAACTAAAACGGCGGCGTTACCTACTTTAGATTTACCTAAAATTTTACCGAATCGTTGGGCAACAAATACCGAAGACGCGATCGCAAGTGGAATTATTTATACTTTGTTAACAGGAATCATAAGTTTTGTAGAAGATTGGTTAAGACAATTTCCTGAGAGTAATATTATTTTTACAGGCGGTGATGGCGAACGAATATTATATTATTTGAATCAAGTTTATCCAGACTTGTCTAACTCTTTTAAATTTGATTCTAATTTAATTTTTTGGGGAATGCGATCGCTATTTTTAAAGGAGTAAAAGACAATAATTAAAATATTTCTACATCTTTAAATTGTGCTAACTTTTGAGCATTAGCCGCTTCCCCACAACTGCGAGGAGTAGGAAATAACTTATTAGGATTAGCTAAATTGTCGGGATTAAAACAATCTCTAACCCAAGCCATAGTTTCTAAATCTATTTCATTAAACATAGAAGGCATAAAGTTATTTTTATCCGAGCCAATGCCATGTTCTCCTGATAAACTTCCGCCTAATTCAACACAACGTTTGAGAATTTCACCGCCTAATTCTTCTACTTTTTCCCATTCTCCAGGAATGGAATGATTATACAAAATTAAAGGATGTAAATTACCGTCGCCCGCATGGAAAACATTGGCAATACGAAAGCCATATTTTTCGCCCAAAGCATTAATATCTCCCAAAATTTCTACCAAGCAATTACGAGGAACTACGCCATCTTGGACAAAATAACTAGGACTCATTTTTCCCGCCGCCGCAAAAGCCGCTTTTCGACCTTTCCACATTGTTAAACGAGTTTTTAAGTCATTAGCAGAAGTGATATTTCTGGCTCCATTATTACGACAAATTTCCGCAATTCGATGTTTGTTGGTCTGAACTTCAATCGGCAAACCGTCTAATTCAACGAGTAAAATTGCTACGGCATCTCTGGGATAGCAATTTGTCGCCACTACATCCTCAACGGCATTAATACTAAAATTATCCATAATTTCCATACCTGCGGGTATAATTCCTGCGGCAATAATCTCGGCAACGGATTGGGCAGTCGCTTCTAAACTCATAAAATCTGCGAGTAAAACACAAATTGATTCAGGAGTTTTTAGGATTTTTAGGGTAATTTCTGTGGCAATTCCCAAAGTTCCTTCTGAGCCGACAAATACACCTGTTAAGTCATAACCTGGCATTTCGGGCAAATAACCACCAACTTCAATAACGGAACCATCGGGAATGACTAATTTTAAGCCCAATACATGATTGGTCGTCGCGCCATATTTGAGGCAATGAACTCCGCCCGAATTTTCGGCAATATTTCCACCAATTGAGCAAACTGTCTGACTAGAAGGATCAGGTGCGTAGTAAAAACCAGCCCCACTAACGGCTTGAGTGACCCAATTATTGATTACGCCAGGCTGCACCACCACCCGTTGATTATCTAGATCAATCGACAAAATTTGGGTCATTCTGGCAGTAACAATCAAAATTCCTTCTGCTAAGGGCAAAGCTCCTCCTGACAAACCCGTTCCCGCGCCTCTTGCGACCCAGGGAATTTGATGATCATGACAAAGTTTCACGACAGCAGCAACTTGTTCGGTGGTACGGGGTGCCCGCTCGCTCATCAAGATTCGACACCTCGATGAACGGGCATTCAAAGGGCAATGCCATCCTCGCTTCTACGGGGGTACGGTGAAATTTCCGGGTTAGTCCTGACTTCACCGGGCATCGCATTGGCAGTAGCGCGAAGCTCAATACCCGACGCGACGATCGACGCCGCGCGCGACCTCTCCTTTGGACTGCAAATCGCGAAGACCCCGCCCTACCACCCCTGCCGCACTGCGCGCATCCGTCGTGGCCGCCGCGTGCGGCAACACCGT
>JANNLO010000219.1:0-4589 GCA_031396835.1 Snowella sp. SOY_38_metabat_116 | reverse complement strand
CTGTTTTTCTTGGCCTTGGCTTTGACACTGCCCTATCCTCTTTTTTATTACTTTGTCTTATTTTAACTTTTTTCCGTCTCTGCAACCTTCTTTCCTCTTTTTTGAAAATTAGGTCTTTTTTCTTAAGTTGACACCAATGAGTATACTGGCGAGTATTGAATCTTTTTTTATTAGGAATATAACTCCATGCCAATTTTCTTCCCAGACAATGAAAATCGCAAAACAAGAGTCATTCAACTAGGTTCAGATGCTCAAGAGTTTCTGTATCAAGCCAAAGAAGATTATGAGACTTTTGAAGCACTGTTGACTACAGTTAATGCCCAAATTGCTCAAGTTTACAAAGATGCTGGATTGGAACCACCAGGGGTTACGTCAGTTGATATTTTGAAAGCTAGTGAAGTTGAAGGGGCAAGCAAGGTCGTAGATATTGCGAAAATTCTTGCTGACATAGCTGGTTTCATTGGAACAGTGAAATATCTTGTACCAGGTGCAACAAGAGCCCTTGTTTCTACAGGAGCAATGGCAGAAGAAACAGCAGCACGAGTCTTGGCACGTTTTACTATACCTCTGATTGATAGAGAGGTAGCAATTACATTAGGTGATATTGCAGGATCAATTGTCGGAGGAGTTGTAGGTGGTATAGCCATTGCAGGATTGGACCTTGGTATAGATGCAATTGAAGGTAACATCGCAAGAGACAAACTTCGTGAAGGCATAAACCAAACATTTCCCTTGAGAGCAGGCACTAAACTTTCTCAAGAGAAAGCTGTCACTTTATTGGACTCATTGAGATCCGTCAAAACAATACTTGATGCTATTAGTGGGGTAGGTATACCTTTAACAGACCAAGTGATACAAAATTTGGTCAAGAAGGATGTAAATCCATCTGTTCAAAAAGAACAAGGAATTACTGCTGCTACTGTAGCAGCAGATTTGAAAAATTTGGATAGTGACAGCCATGCTTGGACAAACGAAGATCCTACCTAAATAAGTATTTTTCTCAATGCCATATTGATATAGATTTCTTTATGGCATTGGCTTTCTGATCAAAAAATACGCCTTATGTGAGTTGAAAACACATAAGAGATATCAAGGGTTCCAGCCTACCTTCTAGTTGAGGAGATTAGCCGATTTAACGAATTTACCTCATTTCAGCCAGCAACTCACATGAATCGTAAAACCTAAAATACTAATTGCAAGGACAAATTTATGTCAATTTTTTTTCCCGATAATGACAACAGACATAGCCGTTTAATTGAGCTTTCTTCTGATACACAAAGCTTTCTTGACGATGCAAAAAAAGCCTATCAAGAGTTTAAATTGCTCAATACAGAGGTAAATGTAAAAATCGTTGCCGTATATCAAAAAGCAGGACTTACTCCTCCATCAGTTTCGCCTATAGATATATTGGAAGCACAAAAAGCTGTTCACAACATAGCGACTGGAGATACGATTGTTGAAGTAAGCAATATTCTACTTGGAGTGGGAGGATTAGTAGCAACAATTTCCTATTTTGCACCTGCAGCGACTACTCTACTTGTAGAGGCGGGTGCTTTAGAAGCTGAAACTGCATCTGCTGTACTTTTTTCAGCATTGGGTGCTGAGTTTACTGTTGGTGCTTTGGTAGGAGGTATTGTTGGAGGGCTTATAGTTGGTATCGTAGTAGTTGGCATTGGTTTAGCAATCGATGCTTTTGAAGGATATGAATTGCGAGATGAGCTTAGAAAAGGGATTTATCAAACCTGCCAACTTAGAGCATTAACAAAGTTTGCCTTGGACAAATCGAAAACTCTTGTGGATTACTTGCAATCTGTGAAAACAACCTGTGATTCTTTGTTTACAAATTCAATTGAACTTACGGATGAAATAATTCAAAATCTGATTCAAAAAAATGCTATTCCTGCACTTCAAGCAATAGAATCTATCACGAAAGATTCTATTATTTCTGAATTAGCATCTCTTGATCAATCAAGAAATTCTTGGACAAATGAAGATGAAGATGGTAAAGACATTTCATTACCATTCTCACAGCCAATATATATTAATTCTGTCATAGAAGTTCCAGAAAATTTATGTCCTGCAATACCTAATGGTTTGAAGCTTACGGCTTTGCAAGATCCCAGCAGTCTAATTTCTAAGATCAACTATCCCATACTTAAGGTTGAAAATATTTCAGGATTTGGGATTATTCAATATTGGCCATTTAGTTATATTGATAATAGAGTTGGAATGGCTATTGTTGCTTTTGATGACAAGGGCAATAGCGTAAAGCGCTGGGATAAGGAAGGTGCTAGATATGTGTGGAAGATTGAGGAAGATTTAAATACAAATGAAGTCATTTTTGTGGGGCAAATGGAGAAAAAATTTGTAATGAAATGGTCTGAATTAACTATGCTATTCGATCTTGAACTTGAACTTGGGCCAGGCCCAGTGTTGATTAACGGACGAATTGGTGGGTTGTAGAAGTGCGATCGCTGTGTTACCCTAAGTGGGCAGAAAACAATCTACAAGCGATCGGTTGAAGCCATGAGTGAAGCAGTTGTAACACTTCTTAGACAGTTCAAAAAACTTTCAACCAGAGAAATATCTAAATTCCTTGCTTTAATTCAAGGATAATAAGTCTCCCAGACTACAACCATTTCTATGCCAAAATATACATTTACTAACTATTTTGAAAATGATGTTTTAACAAAACGCCCTTACCTCAAAAAAGAATGGTGTATTTACGTTATCGAAAATCCTATTCGCTGTGAACCTCAAGAAGATAATCGTTTTCGCTTTTGGGCGCAGATAAAAGAATTTGGAGATCGATACCTGAGAGTCATTACCCTAGAAGATAAGCTGACTATTCACAACGCCTTTCCAGACCAGAGCTTTAGACCATGAAGATTAATTACTACCCGGAAACGGACTCCCTTTATATCCACCTTGCAGACAAATCCAGCGTTGATAGCCAAGAAATTTCAGAAGGAGTCGTTGCCGATTACGATGAATTAGGGAACCTAGTCGGTTTAGACATTGATAATGCCAGTAAAAAAGTGCAACTCGGTGAATTTATTATCAATCAACTCCCCCTCGTCCCCCTGAAAGCATCTGCATAAGTTTAAGTAAATTAGGGAGAAATGAAGCGGCGATCGCTGATCGTGTAGGGTGCGTTACTTAGCAAGCCTTTTTATCTGCTTTTTTATCTTTCTTTTCTTATTATATGCGCTACGCTAACACATTCTACCGTTACTTATCGCCAATATTATCGGGAATAGTGGGAATTTATGTCATTCCCCAATCGTTTGGATAAAAGCCCTGATAAACCGATGAAGACTAGAAAAGATCTAGCTGATCGCGTAGTGTGTGTTAGTGCGATCGCCGATCTTATAACGCAATTTTTAAGAGGGGTTAAAAGCCCCTTTTTTGGGTAAATCATGAGGACGGATACAGATATAAAGGGCGATGTGGTAGTTTTGCATTTTATTGTTCACCATAATACTTGGTAACATGGGTTTTAATTAAACGTCATCTCACCGAAAAATCCTTGTCGTGATCAGGTAACGTCAAAAGACAATGAAAATGATCGGGCAACAACAGCATCCATTTTAAAAGGATAACTTTCACGAACATTTAAAATCGCCTCTCTCAAAGCCTTACGCCCCAAATCATCACACAGCCAAGCAACTCTTTGATAGAATTAAAGCAGAAACCAACCAAATGGCAACTTATGCTAAAAACCATCGAAGGCATTTATCAGGATGGGCAAATCCGCTTCACCGAACTACCGCAAGATATGGGTGATCGCGCCTCAGTTCTTGTCACCTTTCTCGATCCTGACAAAATCAATTCTGTCAAACTACGCCAACTATTAGAACAATTAGAAACAATTAAGGGGATTCAACAAGGCTTTGAAGAACTAAACGCGGGTCAAACTCGCCCGATTGAAGATTTCGTTCAGGAAATGCAACAAAAGTATGACATTTCAGGTTAAAATTACCCCAATTGCAGAAGCTCAGATTGAACAAGCCTATCGCTGGTATCGAGAGCGTAATCCTGAATTTACTGATCGCTGGTTTCGAGGATTAATGAATACGATAGCAACTCTCCAAGAGAAACCTCAGCGTTGTACATTAGCTGTAGAACATGAAATTTTTCCCGAAGAAGTACGCCAACTTCTCTATGGAAAAGCAAAAAATGTGTATCAAGTGCTTTTTGTCATTAGAGATGATACTGTTTCTGTGTTGTATATTCGCCACAGTTCCCAAGCACCTCTGACGCTAAATGATATAGAAGAGCTAGAAGGTGGTACTTAGTGCGATCGTCGATCTTGTAACGCAATTTTTAAGAGGGGTTAAAAGAACTAACGGGTGCGACCTCTATTTGATAAAAGAAGGTATGATCAGGTTCCTACAGGGAATCCATACTGATCAAGTTTTGCCCAAAATTGACTCCATCTTTTCTTCGTCAACACCAAAGCCCGTAGGCTCAAAATAATTCCTGCTCCTTTTTCTTTCCATCGCATCCCTGAACAGCATAATCTTTGTTTAACTAATGTCTTGCAGGCAGCTTCCGTTACTCCTGAACCTATTGGATATTTTTTCTCT
>JANNLO010000159.1:0-3113 GCA_031396835.1 Snowella sp. SOY_38_metabat_116 | reverse complement strand
CAGCGACGAAGGCGGTGGACGGCGGCACCTGGCCGGCCTTGCCGGCACCCACGATGCGCGGGCCCTGGCAGCGGTTTAGTTATTTTAATTCGCAAGAAATCACAAGAAAATTTCCCTTAAATTTAAACATTAAGAGAAATTAATTTTGTTGAATTATTCAAAAATTTAATGCCTGGGTTAAGCGAGTTTTATCCCAACCTTTTTGATTTAAAAGTATCCAAGATTGGATTAAATCAGGGCCTTGTAATGTTCCCATTAAACCCGCCCGTAGAGACTTCATAATAACGCCTTTTTTTACATTTAATAATTTGGTAATCTGATTAATTTGTTCTTTTGCCGTTGCTTCGGTTAAGATTTCTCCGACATTAATGACTTCTAAAATGTTATTAAGAACGTCTTTTGCGCCAGCTTGTTGTAACTGTTGAATAGCATCAGCTTGAAATTCAATAGTTTCTGTCATAATTAACTGACTTTCTTTTTGGGCATCAGCTAATCGAGTTAAGCTAGGGCGAATTAAAATCGCTAATTGTTCTAACCAAGGGCGATCGCTTTCTAAATCAACCGTATAACCCGCCGCTTGCCAATAGGGAATCAACAGTTCTACCAATTTATTAACTGCTAAATGATGCAAATATTGACTATTCAACCAATCCAATTTGTCCCAATCAAACTTGGCTCCCGCCTTATTGACTCGTTCTAAACTAAAACTTTCTGCCGCTTGAGCGAGGGTAAAAATTTCCTGGGTAGAATCGGGCGGTGTCCAACCCAAAAGAGTCATATAATTCGCCAAAGCTTCTGGCACGAAACCCATATTTTTAAAATCATCAATGGAAGTTACGCCATCTCGTTTAGACAGTTTTTTACCTTCTTTATTTAAAATTAAAGGTGTATGGGCAAACTCAGGAATTTCCGCACCCAATGCTTCATAAAGCAAAATTTGTTTCGCGGTATTAGCAATATGATCTTCCCCTCGAATTACCTGGGTGATTTTCATGTCAATATCATCGACAACCACGGCCAAATTATAAAGAGGCTGACCAAAAACTTCGCTCGCATTTTCTGGAGTCCGAGCAATGACCATATCTCCACCCAAATCGCTACCTTTCCAGAGCATTCTGCCCCTTACTTGATCTTGCCAAAGGATTTCTCGGCCATTCTCGATTTTAAAACGAATAACGGGTTTTCTGCCTTCTGCCTCAAAAGCGGCTTTTTGTTCTGGGGTAAGGTTGCGGTGACGGTTATCGTAGCGGGGAGCTTGATTGCGTGCTTTTTGTTTTTCCCGCATTTCGTCTAATTCTGCTGAAGTGACATAACAATGATAGGCAGAACCATTATCTAAGAGGGTTTGAATCGCTTTTTGGTAATGTTCGAGTCGTTGAGTCTGGAAAAAAGGGCCTTCATCCCAATCCAAACCCAGCCAACGCAAGCCTGATAAAATGTTTTCGGTATATTCGGGACGCGATCGCTCTGTATCGGTATCTTCTATGCGAAGAATGAACGTTCCACCCTGATTACGGGCAAATAACCAATTAAATACGGCGGTTCTGGCTGTGCCAATGTGCAAATTTCCTGTTGGACTGGGGGCAATACGAACTCTAACCGTCACGGGAATCCCTCTTAATTAACTAGCAATCTTCCATGTTAGCGTAAAAACTTACCGTCAAACGATTGGGAAGTTCACGCGATCGCATTTCGTTAAATTCCCATAAAGTCGTCATCTAAAATTTGTTCAATTGTAAAAGGACAATCTAGAGGATAGACATTTTCGGGAGGAATAAGAATTCCAAATTTTGCTAATTTACTTTCTTTGATGGCTACTTTTCTAGCATCAGGATAGGCTTCTTGAATAGCAAGTTCTAAATAAGATTTAAGGGAGGGAGTATCTCTTAGATTTTTCTGGACACGTTGGCGATGTTCTACGACAGAATCGTACCAACTAACTTTCATTTGTTCAGGAGTATTCTGTTGAATTTTTAGTTTTAATAAGTGAGCAATTAGAATCATCAGATTACTTTCTAAAGCCCTTTTTTCTGATTTGCCCAAATCGACTAATTCCTCAATTAAATGTTGAATATCTAAGCGATCAAATTGTTGATTTTCTAGTTGATTGATAGTCTCGTTAATCCAGTTTTGAAAGTCTTGATCGTAGAGAAATGATGATATTTTATTCATGGTTTTTTGTTTTTAAATATAAGTTAATTATAGCGATCGCGCTTTGTTACGAGAACTTAATCAATGTATGTTGTCAAAACATTAAAATATCATTTAGAATGCTAGTATTTCAATCCTGTAAAATATGTCTTCATCTCAAACAAAGCCTGATCTTGTTGAATTATTAAAACAATTGCCAATCAATGCGCCAGAGCCAACTGTATGCGCTAACTTTATTACGCATTTCTTGGAATACTTGGGCTTTAATCCGCTAACTGATATAGTTTTAAATTTTCCAACAAACAGTACACCTGCTCCTCTAACAGTTGATTACGCACTTCGGAAAAGTAATCCTGATCAATCATCGTTCGTTTCAATATCACCAAGAGATAGTTTACCTGAAATTATTTTGGAAGCAAAAGGAAGAGCAACCGAAGCAGGTTTTCTTAACTTGTCTTATGGAACAGCTCTCTATAAGAGAACAGTTCGACAACTTAAAAGATATTTTAAGGATAATCATTGTTGTAAAAGTGTTAAATGGGGAATTATTACCAATGGAAATCACATACAAGTATTTAGGAAACATGGTAAGGTTATTCATCCTGTTATGCCATGTTTAGAAATCACTCCAGATAATGTTATAGAAATTGCGGATCAAGTCAAAAATTGGATTAATAATCATCCTAAAGCTTTAACTGTAGCAGTTTATAATAATAAAGGTGGTGTGGGGAAAACGACAACAACTATTAATTTAGCGAGTGTTTTATCTCTTGCTCATAAGAAGGTTTTAGTCATTGATTTTGATCATCATCAAATGGATCTAACTCATTCAATAAATATGGATGATTCTAATAGTATTAAACCTAAAAAAACATTATATGAAGCTTTCGACAATTCAAAATATGTATCAATTCTTGAAACTATTGGTAAATATCTGATTAAGATTGCTGTTAAAGGGGAAA
>JANNLO010000151.1:0-1748 GCA_031396835.1 Snowella sp. SOY_38_metabat_116 | reverse complement strand
TAGTAATTGTTGAGGACTGCCCTGATGGTTTCCCCCCGCCGCCCCAATACAGGGTATTCTCCATTTCTGAGAAGCCACAAACGGTTTCAGGATACCTTCTGTTAACCAAATAACGGTCGCATTAGCTAGGCTAGGCCCCGTAATGGTGAGCGGTAATTCCCCATTTTGTAAATGACTGGAAACTTGTCCTTTAGCCCAGCGATATTTTCCTGCTTCAGCTTCAGTCAATCGGATTTGATAGCCAATTGCCTTCCCCTCTTGATTAAAGGCAGGACAGGCGATCCCTGGGCTAGGAGTAAATAATTTCTGTCCTGACCAGTCAACGCCTGGAAAATTGGGGGGAATGCCTGGGGGAATCTCTTGATTTTCAGTGATCGAGAAAAATAAACCCGCATCAATTTGAGCGTCGGTTAAACCGCGATCTCGCAATTGTTGCCGATGTTCCGTGGTCAATCCCAAGTAACGAGCCAGTTTTCGGATAGCGCGATCTATTTCCCCAATGGGGAGAGCCGTTTTAGCATGATGAGCCAGTCGTTTTTTCTGGTCAGCGAGTCTTTCTTTTTGCCACTGTTCTCGTTGTTCCTGACTCCACTGTTGGGCATCAGATTTATAAATCCACATCCCAAAGCCGAGGGCATCCTGTCCCCGAAAAACATAATCAATGGGATTGGCAGAAATATCTCGACAGTGAATTAAGGTGGTTTTTTGATTTTGGCGACAATCTTTTTTGGCTCCCAGACAGACGGGACAATCACCCCGCTTAAAGCGAATCCAATCTGATAGAGAGGAGTATAGCTTGTTAGAAGATTGTTCCTGTGAATTAAAAGTTAAAAATGGTTTATTTTGGCTGTTATTGAGTATCATTGCGGTTCTCCTATGGTGAATAGAGGAGAACCTGAGCAAGCTGTACGAGAATTTTCTTTGAAAGAACTACTAAAATCCTGATTTTGGTCTAGGCTGAAAATACTTCTTAATGTTGTCGGGTGGTTAATCCCTTGGTTAGGACAGCCTGAGAAACTGTCTGTATGGGACTTTCAGCTAGAGCAAAGTTTGGTTTCTTCCGAATTTAGGTTTGGTTATTGCCGAATTGAGTAGTTCTTTCAGTTATTCCCAGAAAAACTTGGTTAGGTTCTCCATTCGATTTCCTCTTTAAACAGATTGAATAGTGCTGAATTTGCGGCAAAATAGAGCATTTCTCTACGATGTTTTGCTCTTAAGCTTCAAACGCAAGTCATGCTAAAACCAGCCCTTAATTGAGTGATCAAGGGCAATATTTCGCTGTTTCCAGCAGAAATCGGCGAATTTTATCAGCAAATCATCCATTCCCTATCCTGTGATGGCTATCAGGAGTTAAGAATGAAGATTCAAGCTAAAAAAAGAATTTTAGTGAGAAAATGCTAAGTTATCGGTTTTTTTGTAGGGTGAGTACCGAAGAAAAAAAAGCAAAAAAAAGTTGCCTATACCGCAATTATCATCTATGATAAGATTAATCGCGGTGAAGAAATTCCTGCGGCAGCATCAATGATTTAAGATGCAAGCCCCCATAAAAAAACTACTTATAGTTAATTTTCTCTTCTCAGTCCGTAACCTCCCTTGATTCGAGTGTCCCAAAATCACAGAAGAATCTTGAAATTGAATGATAGTCGTCCTTTAGCTTGCTGGCAGGGGACGACTTTCGCATTTCAGGGTTCTTTTGGTCTGTTGTTGTTGGGGTTGACATATTTAGCATAGGACTTGGTAAAGTCCAA
>JANNLO010000119.1:0-39832 GCA_031396835.1 Snowella sp. SOY_38_metabat_116 | reverse complement strand
ACAATGAGATAATCCAAATCTCCCCAGGCAACTTGATAGAGAAACTGACGAATAATGCCATTTAACATGGGGCCGCGCCAAACCACAGGCTGATCTGGATCAATCAGAAAACCCATCGACACCATCTTAATACCATGATTGAAAACGGGTTCTAGAATATCTCCATTCGCACTTTGCTGAACTTTAACTTGAGCTTCACTCAATCCCAACATCGTCGGTGCATTCGGCCCATAAATGTCCGCATCTAATAAGCCAACTTTCGCGCCCATTTTTGCCAAGGCCACCGCAACATTAACCGCTACAGTACTTTTGCCCACGCCGCCTTTGCCGCTAGAGATAGCCACAATATTTTTCACATTGGCAATGTTTTGGCGATCGGGTAAGGATTTTTGCTGAGGGGTTTCTGCTGTCACATCAACGGTAACGCTGACCACACCATCCAATTTTTTGACCGCTTTTTGACAATCTTCGACAATAAATTCTTTGATCGGACAGGCGGGAGTCGTTAAAACCAGGGTAAAACTCACATTACCATCCTCAATCTTGACGTTGCGAATCATATTGAGTTCGACGAGGCTTTTTTGCAATTCAGGGTCTTGTACAGGGCGTAAAATATCTAATACCGTTTGGGGATCAAGCATAATAATTTTTTTAGGTTTTTTCTTACCCTACAGCGTTTCGCACTCTTTGGGGTTGATTAATTCAGGAAAAATTCTCACTTCATGTATTTTAGTTCTCGACTATTTATTCTCATTAATGATTAGATTTTGTCCCTAAAAATCAAAGATGAAGATGAAGATAATCTGCCTTAAAAAAACCAATAAATTGTCAATAATTAAGTTATGAAACATTAACTTGACGATCAATCCTAATTTTTTGTAGTATTTTATACAGAATATATTTCTTTTGTTGGTAATTTCAATCAAGCAAAAGATCATAAAAAACATTAAATAGGCAATAGAGAGGGAAATATGCAGACTTTAACGCGAGATCATTCTCAATCCCAAGTAAAATGGTGTTATCTGCCCTTGAATTGGACAGGAGTAGCTCCTAAGCCAGAAAGTAATACGTGGGTACAATTATTGATGCAGGAAAGATTCGATGATGAAGAAGCCCTGTTATTGTGTCAAGAGTCGGAAGATCAATGGGTTGCTTGGATTCCCAGTCATGGAGAAACTCGTTTAGATATTGGGCAATTTTGTGTAAATCCTTGATGATTTTGTCAAAATATTCAAATTGGGGTTGGTTTTTGGGCTGCCCCTATTTTTTGCGTTTTAGAAAAATTTAAAAGAAAGTTTCCCATAAATGATTGAGTTCTGTTATAAATCAATAAAGGCTTGTTAACATATTATTTTAATAATTATCGCGGATTAAGATTTAATAATAAACACAGTTTTTTGTTAGAATTTAATCGATCAATTCCTAATAATATATGTGATTAAACAACAAGATGCTATTTCCATAATTATGATTTTAATAATCTTATTGTCGTATATTAATTAAAAGCTAAAACTATCTTGAATATGACTCTAGCCGAAACTTTCTTATCTCAAATTCAGAATAATTCACTCGAAAAACTACGTCAAACAGATCAATTTTGGTATGATTTACGACATAAAAAATCTACGCCACCAACAGTTATTTATCAATCTCAAGATGGCTTAGATGATCTCGATTTTGATCTGGTTTTTTGTGGTGGAACTTTAGGAATTTTATTGGCAACAGCATTACAACAAAAAGGCTGGAAAGTCGCGCTGATTGAACGTAGCATTTTACGAGGTCGGGAGCAAGAATGGAATATTTCTCGCCAAGAGTTAAATGTTTTTTTAGATTTAGATTTATTAACAGAAGTAGAGTTAGAACAGGCGATCGCAACGGAATATAACCCCGCCAGAATTAGCTTTTTTCAAGGTTATGAATTGTGGGTTAAAGATGTCTTAAATA
Organism: Snowella sp. SOY_38_metabat_116; assembly: GCA_031396835.1. GTDB lineage: Bacteria > Cyanobacteriota > Cyanobacteriia > Cyanobacteriales > Microcystaceae > Snowella. The sequence goes on along the minus strand of JANNLO010000119.1, from coordinate 37,888 downwards.
TTGGTATTGATCCTATTGTTTTATTAGCAATACTCAAACAAAAATTTCTCACAGCAGGGGGAATTTTACTAGAAAATACAGCTTTTAAAAGTGTTACAATTTCTTCCGACGGAGTATTAATTGATATCGGCACAGCAAAATTAACGAGTCGTTTATTAGTCGATGCGATGGGACATTTCTCACCAATTGTTCAACAAATTAGAGGAGATCAAAAACCCGATGGTGTCTGTTTAGTTGTGGGTAGTTGTGCTAAAAATTATCCTCAAAACGAAACAGGTGATTTAATCGTTTCTATCACTCCAATCTTGAATCAATGTCAATATTTTTGGGAAGCTTTTCCTGCTAGAAATGGGCGCACAACTTATTTATTTACCTATCTTGATACTCACCGCGATCGCTTCAGTTTAGAATTTTTTATGGAAGAATATTTGAGATTATTACCCAATTACCAAAACTGTGAATTAGACCAGCTTAAATTTGAAAGATTTCTTTGGGGATTTTTTCCTGCTTATCAAGATAGTCCCCTAAAAATATCCTATCCTCGTTTATTAGCAATTGGAGACAGTGCGGGAGGACAATCTCCCGTTAGTTTTGGTGGTTTTGGTGCAATGGTTAGACATTTAAAACGATTAACAGAAGGTATAAATGAAGCCTTAATAAGTGATAGTTTGAAGCCAAAAGAATTAGCATTACTCCAACCATATCAACCGAATATTTCAGTAACTTGGTTGTTTCAAAAAACCATGAGTGTGGGAATAAATCAGAAGGTTAATCCTGAGCAAATTAATCAACTAATGAGCGGTGTTTTTCAAGTTATGGATAAATTAGGAGACGATGTTTTAAAACCTTTTTTACAGGATGTTATTCAATTTCCCGCACTTTCTAAAACCTTACCTTTAGTTAATCCTAAATTAGTCTTGCCTATTTTACTTCAGCTAGGTTTAAATCCTTTAATAGATTGGGGTTTTCATTATTTAAATTTAGCAGCTTATAGTGGTCTTTATCCCTTGGCAAAATCATTAAAACCCTTTTCTCAAAAGTTAAATCCTCAACAATATTATTATTATCAACGTTGGCTAGAAGCTTGGAAATATGGCTCAGGTGGTGATTATTAATCTAGAAAAATTGAGATTATTAATATTATTTTAATCTTCCCGATCGCAGAATACTAATAATTAACCAAAGTCCTAATAAACTGGCTGATGCAAACAAAACATCAGTAATAATAATTAATTCGTGGTTATTTGCTCCCGTAGAAATAATGGCGGCTCCCATAATTAAAGAACCAACTACCACACTAAAAGATAGACGATTAGCCGACTCATCAATACTCCGACGAACGGGGTCTAAATCTTTCAAACGGACATTCCATTGTAAGGTTTCTGAGGTTAAACGGTTGAGTAAAACATCTACTTGTCGAGGTGTTTTTAAAAAGGTTGTTTTTAAATCTAAAACGGTTCTTAAAGAGGTTTGTAAAGGTGTATTTCCAATTAGTTGTAAACGAAATAAATCAGTCATTAAAGGTTTAATTTCATCAAAAAGATTGAGGTTCGGATTAAATTGTCTGCCTGTTCCTTCTAGGTTCGCTAAACATTTGGCATATAGTCCTAAATTTCCAGGAACTTTAATCTTATTTTGACGCGCAATTTGTAAGATTTCGTAAACGACTTCACTAAAATTAAATTGAGATAAACTTAGGTCATAATATTTTCGTAACATCCTTTCATAATCGAGTTTTAAAGTTTCTAAATCGGGGATATTAGTAGATTCAGATAATTCTAAAGTTAACTGACTACAACGTTGAGCATCCAGATCAAAAATCGCCAATAACATTTCTGTTAAAATTTGCTGAGTGCGCGGATCTAAACGTCCAATCATGCCGCAATCAATAATCGCAATTCGCCCGTCTGACAAGTAGAAAATATTTCCTGGATGAGGATCTGCATGAAAGAAACCATCTCGATAAAGCTGCTGAAAAAAGGCTCGAAATAATAAACTAGTAATCTCTTTTTTGCGGTCAGAAATAGATTTTTCACCAACAGGAATCGACAAATCAGCATCTAGTAAAGGACTACCATCTAACCATTCTAAAACGAGAATTTTTTCGGTTGAAAGTTCCCAAAATACTTGAGGAATCATAATTTGAGAAGGATCAAACCATTGACTTTTTGAGAGATTTATTCGTAATTGATCGGTGTATTGTCCTTCTTTAGTAAAGTTTAATTCGGCTTTAACTGCCTGGGTAAATTCTTCTGTTAACTTAATAACATCATAGGTTTTTCCAAACTCTGTTAAAGCCACTAATTCGGCGATCGCGCTAATCAGAATAATATCCTGAGCCACAATACTATCAATGCCAGGACGTTGCACTTTAATCGCCACTTCTTGACCGTTAATTAATGTCGCTCGATGAACTTGTCCAATCGAACCTGCGGCGATCGCAATAGGATTAACCGTCTTAAAAATTGTTTCCAAAGGTTGTTTTAATTGGAGTTGAAGTAGGGTTTCAATTTCTTGCCAACTAACAGGAGGAACATTGCTTTGTAGAGCCGTTAATGCTTGAATATAACGAGGAGGTAATAAGTCAGGACGAGTGCTAAGAAGTTGCCCTAACTTGACATAAAATGGCCCAAGTTCTACCAAAATTTTCCGTAAAACTTCGGGAGTTGGAATTTGAGGTTCACCACTTTTTCCACCTGTTAATAAACTTCGCATATAATCCCAGCCGTTGCTGAGAACTACTTCAATAATTTCCCTTTGCCGTCCTGTCGTTTGTGTTAAAGAAAACATATTTTATAAAATTTAAAAAAATCAGAAAAACAAATTTTAATTAGCCTAGATTAACTAAGAATAAACTAAGCTTTGTGAGTCATATTTCCTAATGGTAAAAAAATAGTTAATACTTCCTCTTGTTGCGATCGCTGACGAACTGTTAACTTTCCGCCGAGAGCCTGAAAAAGATTTTTAGTCACATCTAAATTTAGACTTAAGCAACCCGTTTCTGGTTGAAACATCAGCAGATCTCCCAATGCTTTCAAAGGATTAATTTGATAAATTGACTGAGTATGAAACTGTACTTTTAATTGATGTCCCGCCGTACTGACCTTTAAGCGAATTGCACCGCCGCTAGCCAAACTCCGAACAAATTTTTCAATTAAACCCGTTAAAACTTGATCTAACATTACGTGATTACTAACAACTTGAGGTAATTTTTTCGGTAAATCAACTGCCAATTCCACATTATGACGTTGAGCTTGATTTTGCCAACGAGGAATACTATTCCCGAAAACTTGCTCCAAAGAAATCGGCACTAATTGCACTGATTTTTCTTGAACTGAAGTTGTTTCTAATTCCGTTGCCCGAAAAATTAATTCCATACGGTTAATTTGTTCCGTACATTCTCGATCAATGGCGTTTAGTCGTTGAATCACTTCGATACCAAGTTCCTTACGGCGCAATAATAAGCGTGTCATCGTGCGAATACTGGTCAATGGTGTGCGAATTTCGTGAGTGAGAGCCTGTAAAAGTTCAATATCTTCGGAATGATGATTGATTAACGGTTCACCATGATTTAACACCGTTTTAGTCGAAGAAAAAACAGCACGCGGTTTCATCTCAGGCACGGGCAGTTCGGGCAAATTTTTCAATAAATGGCGGCTAAATTCCATCACCAAGCGATAATTCGGCTCAGGAACTTCAAATTGACTCACTAATCGGTCTAATTCGGGTAATTGAGGCACATAGGTTAAAGCTAAACGCGATCGCAAAGTCAACCAACCTTCATGAACGACAGCAGGATCAAAAGAAAACTGAAAACTCGGCAATCCCTGCTCATCTTCGCCAATTAACATTAATAGTCCAAATTGTTTCGTTAATATTAAACAAAATTGTTCTTGACTCAGGGGATCTTGGGGAAAAAGGGGTAATTCTACAGTCTTACAGCTATTTTTATTAAATCCTTGGGTTACATCTCCTAACAATTGAAAAGGTAGAGGAATAAAATGCTTCCAAGCTTTTGGGGTTAAAATTCCACTATAAAGACCAGATAACAAGTCAGGATGGCTTAAAATCGGCATTGGCCCTGCTAACAATACCCCTTGAGGATCGGTCTTTTCAGTTGCATCTGCACTAATCAAGGATAATAATAATAGTTCAAGGGCTGCGATCGCGCCAAACCAATACTGTTGTGCTTTAGAATGGGCAGTTTCAATTGCAGTTTCTAAATTTTGGTCAAATGGATGCACCGAAGCAGTTAACGGCGTTGAAGTATTGCTTCTACCCTCATTGAATAAATCACTCAGCTTTAAATTTGCTCCATTTAACACAACCATAGATTTACAACCACAAATAAAATCCCCTGTCCTAAAATTTTAGAGGGAATAACCCAATTTACCTAGCCGTAGAACCGAACGACAAAAGCCGCAATTGCCGCTTATTGATTGTCTTCTGGGGATCACCAAAAATAAGCAATAATAAAAAAAAGTCTGTAAACTTAAAATTAACAAACTTTTTTTTCGAGTTTTTATCTCTATCAAAAAATGTCATTAACTTCCAACACGCTACCAGAAAATCTTGCCAAAATTGTCGAACGTTTTCAGCGACACACTGACCCCAAAAAACGCTATGAACAATTATTGTGGTATGCAAAAAAATTAGAGGCAATGCCAGCAGCAGGAAAAATGCCTGAAAATAAAGTTCAAGGTTGTGTTTCCCAAGTTTATATTACGGCAGATTTAAAGGAAGGAAAAATTTGGTATCAAGGAGATTCGGATGCTCAATTAGTTAAAGGTTTAGTCGCATTTTTAATTCAAGGATTAAATGGTTTATCACCAGCAGAAATTTTAGCAGTTACGCCAGATTTTATTGAAGAAACTGGTTTGCAGGTGAGTTTAACACCTTCTCGTGCTAATGGTTTTTATAATATTTTTAATTTAATGAAAAAAAAAGCATTAGAGTTTCAGTTAGAGAAAAGTTGCGGTAATTAAACATAAAATTAACCTGCTTTAATCGGCGATCGCGTTTATCAAAAAAAGTCAAAATGCTCATTAAAACTCAAATATTAATGAGATCTTAATTCTAGAAAATGAGCCAACAAAATCAATAAGTATTTATCCCAGATAAAAATTTGGTAATTAATTTGACAAACTGAACAATCTTCGTTATATTAATGAAAGTCCAAAAAAATTGGGTCTGTAGTTCAATTGGTTAGAGCACCGCCCTGTCACGGCGGAAGTTGCGGGTTCGAACCCCGTCAGACCCGTTAGTTTAACAACAAGTCAATTCTGATAAATTAGATTATCAAAAAACTGTAGAATTTGTAGAGCATTTATCGCTGAAAATAATGGATAAGGCTCAGTTAACTGTTTTTTCTCTTTCTCGGTTTAAAATCGCCGTTTTGGGAATCTTTGTTTTTGCGTTAGTTTTAAGATTTTGGCATTTGGGTCAATTTAACGTACTAGTTTTTGATGAAGTTTATTACGCTAAATTTGCGAATGAATATTGGCTAGGCAAACATTTTTTTGGTTCCCATCCTCCCCTGGGCCATTATTTAATTGCGATCGGGATTTGGATTGGTTCTCTCTTTCCTGCGTCTCCTGATACGGTCAATGATTTAACAGGTTCTTTGCGCTCGACCTGGAGTTATCGCTGGTTAAATGCTTTAACAGGTTCTTTTGTGCCGCTTTTGGTGGGTGCGATCGCCTATGAATTAACTGGTCGCCGTCGATTTACTTTGATTGTCATGACTTTAGCGGCTTTGGATGGCTTATTTTTAGTTGAATCTCGTTATGCTTTAAATAATATTTATTTAATTTTTTTTGGCTTATTAGGACATCTTTATTTTTTTTATTATATCAATCGGAATAAGAATTGGTATTTGACTTTAGCAGGGATTTTTTTGGGTTGTGCAGGCAGTGTTAAATGGAATGGTTTTGCTTTTTTATTAGGCATTTATTTATTAATTTTAATAACTTTCATCCAAAAAATTTATAGATTTTATTTAAAAAAAGATCATAACTTAAATAAGTTCCAAACTGCGATCGCATCCAGCACTTTTATAAGTCTAATTATTAACTTATTTTTAGTACCGATAGTAACTTATAGCTTACTTTGGATTCCCCATTTTATGATGAATCCTGATTATGGTTTTTGGGGTATGCAAAAAGAAATTTTAAGCTATCACGCAAGAATTGGTAATAGTGCTGATATTCATCCTTATTGTTCTCCTTGGTATAGCTGGTTAATTCTTTGGCGGCCTGTTGCTTATTACTATCAAACCAAAGGAATTCATGGCATTGTTTATGATGTTCATAGTATGGCAAATCCTATTTTATTATGGTTTTCATCCTTTGCAATGTTGGTTTTAATCGGACTCGGAATTTCATCATTCTTTGCTAAAATTAGTTCAAATAAAATATTTAAAACACCTTTTAATACAATAACTCTTTATGTTTTTGTAAACTATATTGCTAATCTTTTACCCTGGCTAAAAATCAGTCGCTGTACTTTTTTCTATCATTATATGGCCGCCTATCTTTTTAGTTGGTTTGCCTTAGCTTTTATCATAGATAATTTGTTAAGTAGTCCCAAAAAATGGGAACGTTGGTTAGGAAATAGCATTCTCGGTTTAATTATTTTTGGCTTTATTTATTGGCTACCCGTTTTTTTAGGATTACCTTTATTACCTCAAGCTTTTTATATGAGAATGTTATTTCCTAGTTGGATTTGATTTTTAATTTTGCGATCGCGTTAAACAGTTTAAAATTTATCTCAAAAATCTACAAAAACTTTAAAATTGATATTGCCAGGGTTTCGGAAGAATGCAACAATTAGGCTAACAAAATCACGGTCAAGAGGAAAAGAGATTGGCTACTCGTGTCATTATCGTTCGTCATGGACAAAGTAACTACAACGCCCAAAAACGCATTCAAGGCAGAAGTGATGAATCCGTATTAACAAACAAAGGACAAACCGATGCCGAACTGGTTGGAAAAACTTTAAGTAATCTCGACATTGACGTAATTTTTTGTAGTCCGCTGCAACGCGCTAAATCGACGGCAGAAATTATTCAATCTTGTTTTACTTCTGCTCCTCATTTAATTTCCACACCTGATTTAATGGAAATTAATTTACCACTTTGGGAAAATTGTTATAAAAAAGACATCATAGAAAAATTTCCTGAAGATTATCAATGCTGGCAAGAAAGACCTGAAGAATTTAAGATGACGCTGGCAACAAAACAAGGAAATAGAGAACATTTTCCCGTTTTAAATCTCTATCAACAAGCCCAAAATTTTTGGCAAAAATTACTTTCAGAATATCAAAATAAAACTGTTTTAATTGTCGCCCATAATGGCATTAATCGTTGTTTAATCATGAGTGCGATCGGCGTTCCTGCTGCTAATTATCACCGCATTCAACAATCGAATTGTAATATTAGTATTTTGAATTTTACTGGAAATTGGGGTGATCCAGTTCAACTAGAATCTCTTAATCAAACTTCCCATTTAGGCATTGCACTTCCTTCTCCTCGTAAAGAAAATACTCCTCTACGCTTATTATTAATTCGTCATGGAGAAACCGAATGGAATCGTGAATCACGCTTTCAAGGAATTCGGGATATTCCGCTTAATGAAAATGGTCGAGAACAAGCACAAAAAGCTGCTGATTTTCTTAAAGATATTAATATTAATTTGGCCATTAGTAGCCCCATGTTACGCCCGAAAGAAACCGCAGAAATCATTCTTCAATATCATGCTGATCTTGCCCTAGATTTACAACCTGATTTGATGGAAATTGGTCATGGTCTTTGGGAAGGAAAACTAGAATCAGAAATTGAAGCCGATTTTCCAGGATTATTACACGAGTGGAAAACCTCTCCTGAAACCGTACAAATGCCTGAAGGGGAAAATTTACAACAGGTTTGGGATAGAGCGATCGCCTGCTGGAATGAGCGAGTCAGTTTTTACAGTGCATTGCCCGATAAATCCTTAGGAATTGTTGTTGCTCACGATGCCATTAATAAAGTAATTTTGTGTTATTTGTTGGGTTTAAATCCAGCTAATTTTTGGAATATTAAGCAAGGAAACGGCGGAGTTAGCGTGATCGACTATCCTGATGGGCCTGACGGTATTCCAGTTCTACAAGCGATTAATGTTACCACTCATTTGGGCGATATTTTGGATAAAACCGCAGCAGGAGCTTTATAGAATCCCGCTTTTTTTAATTTTATTTAACTCTTGATTTAAAAAATATAATGAATAGTAGTTCTGTCTAAATTAATTAAAAAAATATTGTTTTCTTCTTTTTTACTATTTTATTGCATAATAGCGACAAAAATAGAAGTTTATGGAAAAAACATTGATAGAATCAATCCTGAGCATACATATTTCTCAATATCTGTCGTCCTAATAACAATCTAATATTGGTACGAACCGATACAATAATTGAGACTAAGCGTAATTTAGGCTAGTTACATCGATTTTCAAAGTTTTTCTTTGCCCGCCGTTTGTATTGTTGATACTTCTTGAGGTTCCTATGAGTCCGGTCATTCATTCCTCTTCTTCTAATCTGGCTACCTTTTCCAACGAGAATTATAAAGGTTTAAGTGCTTCTGGGCCAGAGGAATCCGTATTGCATCATCGTTTGAAGTTGATTGAAGATCTCTGGGAATCGGTTTTGCAGTCCGAATGTGGGCAAGAATTAGTAGATTTACTAACGGAATTGCGATCGCGTTGTTCGCCAGAGGAGCTAGAAACAGAAATGTCTGAGGCTTCTTCATTGGCTATTACCGAACGAATTGAAAAATTAGAACTGGATGACGCGATTCGGGCGGCCCGTGCTTTCGCGCTCTATTTTCAATTAATTAATATTGTAGAACAACACTTCGAGCAACGAGAACAAGAACGCAACCGTTGGGAAATATCTCAAACCATCAATTCGGAGGCTGATGATGAAAAAGGGGATGATGGGATTCCTCCTCTGCCCATAGAATTGAGCCTTTTGAAAAAAAGCATGGGTGACAAAGATGGAGTCGAGAAAGTTGGCGATTTTAATTGGTTGTTTGTCCAACTCAAGCATTTAAATGTTCCGCCGAAACAAATTCAAAGACTGCTAGATCAATTGGATATTCGTCTGGTGATTACAGCCCATCCAACAGAAATTGTTCGCCATACCATTCGTCGCAAACAACGCCGCATTGACCGACTTTTATCAAAATTAGACCAATTAGAAGCAAGTTGGCCTAGCAGTGATTGGCTCTCTTCCTGGGAAGCTAAAGCTGCAATGGACAAGTTAACTGAAGAAATCCGTTTTTGGTGGCGGACTGATGAATTGCACCAATTTAAACCCACAGTATTAGATGAAGTTGATTACGCGCTCCATTATTTTGATGAAGTTTTATTTGATGCCATTCCCCAATTAGCTAAACGCTTAGAACAGGCAATAAAAAGTAGTTTTCCCTGGTTGCGCGCTCCTCGTCCGACTTTTTGTTATTTTGGTTCCTGGGTTGGTGGCGATCGCGATGGAAATCCGTATGTTACGCCCGATATTACCTGGCAAACCGCCTGTTATCAACGAGATCTCGTTCTCAAAAAATATCTGAGTTGTATTAACGAACTCACCTCTGTTTTAAGTCCTTCTCTTCATTGGTGTAAAGTTTCCCAAGAAATTTTAGATTCTCTAGAAAAAGACAGAATGCAATTGCCTGAAATCTACGAAGGGTTAATGTTGCGTTATCGTCAAGAACCGTATCGTATGAAATTAGCTTATATTCAAAAACGGCTAGAAAATACCCGCGATCGCAACAATCGACTTTCTAACCCCGATGAACGGCAGATGGTCAGTAAAATGAATCATCCCCAATATTATCTTTCAGGGAAAGAATTTCTCGAAGAATTGCAACTGATGCAACGGAATTTAGCGGAAACAGGTTTAAGTTGCTTAGAATTAGAAAATTTGATTGGTCAAGTCGAAGTTTTTGGCTTTACTCTCGTTCAATTAGATTTTCGTCAAGAATCTTCTCGCCATGCCGAAGCGATCGCTGAAATTGCGGCCTATATGGGCGTTCTTCCCTATCCCTATCAAGAACTTAGCGAAACCGAAAAAATAGACTGGTTAAGCATAGAACTCCAAACCAGACGACCATTAATTCCCCAGGAAATGCCTTTTTCCGAGAAAACCTGCGAAACCATCGAAACCCTAAGAATGTTGCGTCATCTACAACAAGAATTTGGCATAGAAATTTGTCAAACCTATGTCATCAGCATGACCAACGATGCCAGCGACATCCTAGAAGTTCTGTTATTGGCAAAAGAAGCTGGATTGTATGACCCCGCTACCAGTAGCCCTTCCGTTCGCATTGTGCCACTTTTCGAGACAGTTGAGGATTTGAAGCACGCTCCAGGGGTAATGAAATGTCTTTTCACACTGCCTTTTTATCGAGCAGCCTTAGCAGGAAGTTATAAAGCCCTGGCTGAATGGGAAAACCAAGATGCCGCCGCTCAAATTGCCGCTCCAGAATCTATTTTGCAACCCGCGAATCTCCAAGAAATTATGGTGGGTTATTCAGATAGCAATAAAGATTCAGGCTTTTTAAGTAGTAATTGGGAAATTCATAAAGCCCAGCAAGCATTACAACAAGTTGCCCAAGAATATGGATTGATTTTGCGTCTTTTTCATGGTCGCGGCGGATCAGTCGGACGGGGTGGTGGCCCTGCTTATAAAGCGATTTTGGCTCAACCAGCAGGAACCGTAGATGGACGAATCAAAATTACAGAACAAGGGGAAGTTTTAGCCTCGAAATATTCATTGCCTGAACTCGCGCTGTATAATCTCGAAACTTTAACTGCCGCCGTTATTCAAGCCAGTTTACTTAAAAGTAGCTTTGACTATATTGAACCTTGGAACCGCATTATGGAAGATTTGGCAGCGTCTTCACGTCGAGTTTATCGTGCCTTGATTTATGAAGAGCCAGATTTTATTGACTTTTTCCTTTCTGTTACTCCCATTCCAGAAATTAGTGAATTACAAATAAGTTCTCGTCCCGCTCGTCGGAGCAGTGGTAAGCGAGATTTAAGCACTTTACGGGCAATTCCTTGGGTTTTTAGTTGGACACAAAGCCGTTTTCTTTTACCCGCGTGGTATGGCGTGGGAACCGCTTTTAAAACATTTGTTGAGCAAGATCCTGTTAAAAATCTCAAATTATTGCGCTATTTTTACTTTAAATGGCCTTTCTTTAATATGGTTATTGCCAAAGTTGAAATGACTTTATCCAAAGTAGATTTAAGCATGGCTCAACACTATGTCAAAGAATTATCTAAACCCGAAGATCAGGAGCGATTCCAACGTCTCTTTCAACAAATTGCCGATGAGTATTATCTCGCCCGTGAATTTACCTTAAAAATTACGGCTCATCAAACTTTATTAGACGGCGATCGCGGTTTACAAAAATCCGTTCAATTACGCAATCGCACCATTGTTCCCTTAGGATTTTTGCAGGTTTCTTTATTAAAACGCTTAAGACTCGTCACTCAAGAAGCTGAATCTAGTGCTGTGCGTTATCGTCGCTATTCCAAAGAAGAATTACTACGGGGCGCATTATTAACGATTAATGGCATTGCAGCAGGAATGCGAAATACTGGTTAATCCAACATGAAATTTTTACTTATAGGTTTAATTCGAGGTTATCGACTGGTAATATCGCCTCTTTTCTTGCCTTCTTGCCGTTTTCAGCCGACTTGTTCTCAATATGCTCTAGATGCGGTGGAAAGATTTGGGACGATTCGAGGAGGATGGATGAGCTTAAAACGAATTTTGCGTTGTCACCCTTTCCATCCAGGCGGTTATGATCCCGTTCCCCATCGTCATGATCATTGATTATTTAAAAATCCTATTAATTAATTTTTAATGTTTTTTTAATGTAGATTAATAAGCCTTCACAGCTATCAATTAATAAATCAATAACTTGTTCAAATCCTGCTTGACCACCATAATAGGGATCGGGAACTTCTTTTGTTGAATAATTGTTAGCAAAATCACCCATTAATTTAACTTTATCTGTATAGATTTTTTCGGAATCTAAAGCTAAAATATCTCGGTAATTGGCTTTATCCATTCCCAAAATTAAGTCGAAAATTTCAAAGTCTGAATATTCAAATTGTCGGGCCTCGCCTTGAACTTCAAAACCTCTATTAATTAAAGCATTTGTCATCCGTTGATCTGGAGAAGAACCGAGATGATAACTAGATGTTCCTGCTGAATCACACTCAATTTGCTGAGTTAAACCTGCGTTTTCAATAAGATGATTCATGATATTTTCGGCTGACGGCGATCGGCAAATGTTACCGAGACAAACAAAGAGAATTTTATAAGTCATGATTATTCTTATTTTTTCCTAGGAAAATAGCTGTTTTTTTCGATTGATAATTAACCTGGTGGCCAACCTAAAGCGCGATCGCCGAGCAGATGTAAATGTAAATGATAAACAGTTTGTCCGCCATCTTCGCCATTATTAATAACAACTCGATAACCCTTTTTTAAACCTACTTGTTCAGCTATTTGTTTAGCAATTAATAATAAATGACCGAGTAAGCTTTGATCTTCAATAGTTACTTCTGATAATTGAGAAATATTTTTTTTAGGAATAATCAGAATATGAATCGGAGCTTGAGGATTTACATCTTTAAAAGCAAGACAAAGTTCATCTTCATAAACAATGTTAGCAGGAATTTCTCGTCGAATAATTTTGCCAAAAATGGTATCGTTGCTCATGTTAATCACGTTAAAAAAATCTCAACTTTTTATCATAACATTGCTTTTCGTTGATAAAACCTTGGCATCCTGTTTTAGTGAGATAATTATCTTTGGACATTTCAAGATCGCGATCGCGAAATTAATCATTTTATAGGACATTCATCTTCTGAAATAAGCTAAACTAAAGCGGTGGACAATGGATGAGAGACAACACAGTGCCTAAACGTAATTGGTTACTTTTTCTTTTGGTTGGTTTGGGAGTTTTGAATATTGCGTTGCCAGGTAGAACCCAGGCTTTATTACCCTACAGCCCGAATCTTGATGCAGCACAACTAGAACAGCAAGGATTGGCTCTGACGGAAGATGTCATTCAACTTGTGCGTTTTCAGCAATATGATCTGGCATTATCTCGCGCTAAATTAGCAACCCAATTGGCTCCTAAAAAGTTTCAGACTTGGTTTATTTTGGGAACACTTTTTTTACAACAAGATGAGTTAGATCAAGGTCTGCAAACTCTCTTAAAAGCGCAAAGTATGGCTCCTGATGAAGCAGGAATTAAGTTTACTTTAGGCAATGCTTATTTTCAAAAAGGTGATTATAATGCGGCGATCGCGTCTTTGGAGTCGGGACTGAAACTCAAGCCAGGTAGCTCAACGGCTCTTTTTGATTTAGGAAACTCTTTTTTAAAATTAGGAAAATGGGAAGACGCAATCAGCTCCTACGAAAAGGCTGTTAGCTTTGATAAAACTTTTTGGCCAGCAATCAATAATATGGGTCTAGTTAAATATGAACAAGGAGATATAGAAGGAGCCTTAAAAAAATGGCAAGCTGCTACCACGATTGATAAAGAACAAGCTGAACCTCAACTGGCGATCGCCGTAGCTCTATATTCCCAGGGTAAACAAGAACAAGCCTTAAAATTAGGAGAAAGTGCCTTAAAAATAGACAGTCGTTATGGAGATTTGAAATTTCTCAAAGAAAATCTCTGGGGCGAAAGGTTGTTGCAAGATACTAATCTTTTGCTGACGAATCCGACAATCAAATCACTTTTAATCAGCTTACCTGTTGATCCAGAAAAGAAGAAGAAAGATCCCAAAAAGACTGAATAAAAAATATTTAATCTGCAAGTTGTTGTCTTCAAATGCGGGGTTTATACTCTTACTTTTTACTATAAATGCAATAAAATAGATGCAATAAAATTAGCTTTATCAACCAGTTTTAATCAACTAAAATATTATGATTCACGGTTTTATTCCTCGCGATCGCTTTTTTTCTTATCTTAGCTGGACAGAAATTCAAGCCTTACCCGATAAAGAAAATATCGTTATTATTCAGCCGATGGGCGCGATCGAACAACATGGGCCGCATTTGCCGATCGCAGTAGATTCTGTAATTAGTTTGGGCGTTTTAGGTAAAGCTTTAGAACAACTAGAAAGTCAAATTCCTGCCTATGCTTTGCCCTGTTTGTATTACGGAAAATCAAACGAACATTCTGGTTTTCCTGGCACCATTACCCTAACAGCTTCAACATTATTAAATCTATTAAAAGAAATTGCTGAAAGTTTCTATCAATCAGGATTTCGTAAACTGATTTTAATGAATTCTCACGGTGGACAAATTCAAATTTTAGAGATTGCGGCTAGAGACATTCATGAAAAATATCCAGACTTTTCAGTTTTTCCACTTTTCACCTGGCGAGTTCCCCAAATTGCCGCAGAATTATTAACAACCAAAGAACAAGAAGAGGGAATTCATGCAGGAGATGCCGAAACCAGTTTGATGTTGGCTCTTTTACCCGAAAAAGTTAATCTAGATTTGGCTGTTAAAGAATATCCTCAGAACTTGCCTCAAAATAGTTTACTGAGCTTAGAAGGAAATCTTCCCTTTGCCTGGTTAACTAAGGAATTGAGCAAAAGTGGCGTAATTGGAGATGCAACCGTTGCCACCAAGGAAAAAGGCGATCGCTTATTAGAATCTTTAGCCAAGAGTTGGGCGCAGGTGATTAGAGAAGTTTATCAATTTCGTCAACCGAAACTCCATTAATTTTTGCAAATAAAAATCTAATTATCTTGGCAAAAAAACAGATTCAGGTTATAATTGTCCAGCTTTGCTTTTTTTGTATTCTCTCATTTATCAAAATGGGATTTAATAAATATTAAGTTAGTCGTTCGTTTTTTTACTAATTTATTAGTATTAAGAATATGAATTGATTTTAGCTAATTGTATTAAAATTATTTGTTGATAGTATAAAATAATTGCAAAAAACTTATTTTTGTACTACTTATTAAATCATTTAATATCTAACAGTTGAATAAAATAATTTACCCAAATTAAATAAACTAAAGCTCAATATTTTTTAAAACTAATTTTTGAATTATTTTTAATAAGATTACATCGATTAAACCTATTAACAGGATGACTGTTGTGTCGAGTTCCCGTAAGTCTTTTCCCCCAAAATCAAACTATTCTGTAACAACTAATCTTCAGTCTGAAACGTCTCCCATGTTGGCTTTGAAGGAATTGGTGGCGAGTTTATATCGGGAACAAAGTAAAATTCAAAATTTATTAAGTTCTTTAGGATTTGCCCTCAGAAGTTTTAATAATCTCAATCAATTTTTAGAACTTGCTCCTTTAATGGCTGCACGAGTTACCGATGCTGATAGTAGCGCGTTAATTTTATTTAAAAAAAACGGACAAGTTACCTTAGAACATCTTTATGGTCAGCCTCAACCATTGATTCAAGAAATTCGTCAGGCGATAGAGAATGTTATTAAAAAAGTTAGTGATAATAACAAAGGCAATGATGGCAAAACTCCACCAACTAACTTGGATGAACAAATTCGACTAGCTTTAGGAAAACGTGTTCGGCTTTATAGCACACCGATTCTAGTCAAAAATGAAGAGCGTGGTAAACTCTATGTTTTTAGTTTGGATTCCCAATATTTCTGGACACAAACTCGGCGAAAACTTTTGCAATTAGTGGCTGATCAAACTGCTGTTGCGATCGCAAATAGTGAATTAACTTTAGAATTGCGTGCCAAAGAAAGACAAGATCGAGAAATCGAAATTGCCTCAGAAATTCAAGACCGATTATTACCGCGCCAATGTCCCCAAATTTCAGGTTTAGATCTAGCGGCCCGTTGTGAGACAGCGAATCGAGTGGGAGGAGACTATTATGATTTTATTCCCACCAATTATGATCAATTGCGTCATGATGGCAAAAATAACAGCGATCAACTCGTGCCTTGGAGTGTGGTCATTGGAGATGTCATGGGAAAAGGCGTGCCTGCGGGTTTGATTATGACCATGACGAGGGGAATGCTCAGGGCAGAAGTTCTCAACCGTCATAGCCCAGCCCAAATTCTGCAACATCTCAATCGTGTGATGTACGTGGATTTAGAAAATTCTCATCGTTTTGTCACCCTTTTTTATTCTGAATATGATCCCGAAACCCATATTCTCTCCTTTAGTAATGCGGCCCATAATCCACCATTGCTTTGGAAGTCGGCTCAGGATATTATGGGTTCTTTGGATACAGTTGGTTCTCTCATTGGCTTAGATGCGGATTCTCAATACGAAGATGCCGAAGTTCAACTAACGCCTGGGGATGTTTTGCTCTACTATACCGATGGCTTGACTGATGCTGTCAATGATCATGGCGATCGCTTTGATGACAAAAATTTGCAACGAGTTTTTCGGGAAGCTTGTGAAAAGTGTTCAACAGCCCAAGAAATCTTAGACTATATTTTTGACCGAGTGCAACAGTTTATCGGGTCAGGAAATAATCATCAAGATGATATGACATTGGTCATAATACGAGTAAAATCATCGGAGTAAAACTTTTTAATTTTTTTATTCAGGACTAATAAAATGCTTCTCCTAAATATTTTAGACACATCAATCGTAAGCTTAAATGGAATCGATAATCTCTTGGATTATCAGAACTTTTCCCTCCTTGATCATCAATTATTTGATTGGACAAATTTACTTGCTCAAAACATAGGCGAACTCAAAAAAGTAGATATTATTGGAGATTTTCAAACTTCCTTTCAACATTTTATTAAAACAGGCCAAGTCTGGGCTTTAGGTATCGGTTTAGTGATTGGTTGGGTACTTAAAGGATTTATCGGTTAGTTGATTCATCCACAAAAACTCATTAGAAATTTATTGAAATTGATTCATTTTTATAGGTTAAAGATTTATCGTGACGACAGCAAAAAAAACTTGGAGCGATCGCTTTGAAGGGTCATTACATCCGAAAATCGTGCTTTTTAATGCCAGCATTAGCTTTGATATTGAACTGATTGAATATGACTTAAATGGCTCAGTTGCCCACGCCAAAATGTTGGGACATACAAACATTATTTCGGCTGAAGAAGCTCAACAATTAGTTAATGGCTTAGAGCAAATTCGTCAAGAATATAGAGCAGGACAATTTACCCCAGGCGTTGATCAAGAAGATGTGCATTTTGCCGTAGAACGCAGATTGACTGAAATAGTGGGAGATGTGGGGAAAAAGCTACATACAGCACGCTCTCGCAATGATCAGGTGGGAACCGATGTTCGGCTTTATTTACGGTCGGAAATCGATCAAATTCGTCATCACATTCGAGAATTTCAACGGGTGCTTGTGAGCATTGCAGAAGAAAATGTTGAAACCCTAATTCCAGGTTATACCCACCTCCAACGCGCCCAACCTGTGAGCTTAGCCCATCATTTTTTGGCTTATTTTCAGATGGCCCAACGCGATTGGCAACGTTTAGGCGAAATTCGTGGGCGTACTAATATTTCTCCTTTGGGTTCGGGTGCTTTAGCGGGAACTACTTTTCCGATTGATCGTCATTACACTGCTAATTTACTGGGTTTTGAAGGAGTTTATGCCAATAGTTTAGATGGAGTTAGCGATCGCGATTTTGCTATTGAATTTCTCAATGCTGCTAGTTTAATCATGGTGCATCTCAGTCGCTTGAGTGAAGAAATGATTCTTTGGGCTTCCCAAGAATTTAGCTTTATTAGCCTAACCGACAGTTGTGCAACGGGATCAAGTATTATGCCTCAAAAGAAAAATCCTGATGTTCCCGAACTTATTCGTGGCAAAACAGGTCGCGTGATTGGGCATCTTCAGGGAATGTTGGTTTTAATGAAAGGTTTACCCCTCGCCTATAACAAAGATCTTCAAGAAGATAAGGAAGCTTTATTTGATGCTGTGAAAACTGTCAAAATTTCCCTCGAAGCCATGACCATACTCTTGGAAGAAGGCATTATTTTCCGTCAAGAAAGATTGCAAGAAGCGGTTTCTGAAGATTTTTCCAATGCAACCGATGTGGCAGATTATCTAGCAGCAAAAGGTGTTCCTTTCCGAGAAGCTTATAATTTAGTCGGCAAAGTCGTTAAAAGTAGTTTAGCGATCGGCAAATTACTGAAGGATCTAACTTTGGAAGAATGGAAAACTTTACATCCTGCCTTTGAACCAGATATTTACGACGCGATCGCACCCAAACAAGTTGTCGCCGCCCGTAATAGTTATGGTGGAACTGGGTTTGAGCAAGTCCAACAAGCGATTAAATCAGCCCAAGCAGAAATTGCTCAGTAATGGGAACACAAAAACAAATGAACCTTTCTAGTGAGATGAACATCTTAACTTTAGACAACTTGTAAAATTTGCGATTTCGGTTGAGTCATATTTTTATGTTTCAATTTCAGATTCAAACTGATAGTGATATTTCTGCTTCTAAACAACTTTTTGATCAAATTCGTTTTGCGATCGCCTGTCGTCAATATTCACCTGGTCATCGTTTACCCAGCACTCGTCAACTGGCCATGATCACAGGATTACATCGCAACACCATCAGCAAAGTTTATCAACAATTAGAAGAATCAGGCTTGGTTGAATCGATCGCGGGTTCAGGCATTTATGTTAAAGCGCAAACCGCAGAAAACAGTGGAGCCAATCTTGATTCACCGATTTTCCAACAATATCCCGAAGCGAGTCAGTTCATTCAAAAAAAGCTGGATGAATTACTCACTCAAGGTTTAAGCCTATTTCAAGTGCGGGAATTATTTTTAGCGGCGATCGATTGGCGATTACGTTCAACAGCGCAAGTTTTGGTGACGGTTCCCCAACGAGATTTAGGGGCTGGAGAATTGATTTTGCAAGAATTAGCGCAAGCATTAGTTATTCCTGTGCAATTAGTTCCGATGGAAGAATTAGTACAAACTTTAGCTAAAACCAAATCTGGAACAGTAGTAACCAGTCGTTATTTTTTGGCGGAGGCGGAATCTTTGGCGGCAAACCTTGGTATTCGGGTGATTCCTGTGGATATTTATGATTACAGCAATGAATTAGCTATTATTAAAAAATTACCGAAGGATACCTATTTGGGGATAGTCAGCCTCAGTCCAGGGATTTTGAGTATTGCTGAAATTTTGATTAATAGTCTGCGCGGAGAAGAAATTTTTGTTAAATGTGCCCAGGTTAGTGATCAGAAAACATTAAAAATATTAGTCCGTTCTGCCCGAACTATTATTTCAGATCCTGCTAGTTATCCAATGGTGATGCAGGCGATCGCCGAAGTGCGAGATGATCTAATTCGTTTGCCCGAAGTGATTGTTAGCGAAAATTATATTGGCGAAAAATCGATCAATATTCTGAAACGAGAATTAGGATTGGGATAAAAAACGATGGCTCAAGGTGACCAAATTTATGTTTATCGAGAACTCCTAAATTTAGAAGGAGTCTATGAACATCATGGAATTGATTGCGGCGATGGCACGGTGATTCACTATCGTAAACCCAGCGAAACGGTTGAACGCACTAGTTGGGATGTTTTTAAAAGAGGAAACCCGATTTACAAAAAAACTAAGGATCAAAAATTTTCTTTCCTGCCAGAAATCGTTGTGAATCGTGCTGAAAGTCGTTTAGGGGAACAAAAATATAATTTACTATTCAATAATTGTGAACATTTTGCGAATTGGTGTAAAACAGGAATTAGTGAAAGTCAACAGATTCAGAATTTTTTCCCTTTTGTTACCCAATTAAATATCGAAAAATTGCCTGATTTTCTTCAAGATTCTCTACGAGATACTGATCCTAAAAATGCTAAACGCTTATTAAATGAAGCTCTTGAAGATTTAAGAGAAGTTTGGAACGAAATTCAACCTCAATACAAATTGGCTCGCCAAGAAACCGAAAGTTGGCAACAAGTGGCTCAAGAAGCTCTCAAACGCGATCTCGAAGATTTAGCTCGTGCTGCCCTGACCAAAAAACAACATTATCAACTCCAAGCCGAACGATTAGAAAATCAATTAAAAGATTTAGGTGCGTTGACTGAGAAGATTTTAAAAAATACTTTATTGTCCTAATATTTTTAAATTATTTTCTCTTTTAATCATAAGCAAAACAGAAAAATTTAGCTATTTTCAACAAGATTAAGTGTGATTTTAATACTTATTTGACTAATACGATCATTTTGATAAAAACTTGAATTGAGATCAAACTTTAAAGCGTTGTGTTCATGAATAATTTTCATAAATCTAAGCATGACTTGGATGAATTAACAAAGAAAACTATAATCGGAATATAAAATTTAATCTTTTAAGAAAAATCGAATTTAATTATAATTATGCAACCTCAACCTATAAAATCCGTCAATATTGCTGATTTCCCTCAATTATCGTTCTTCATGCCTAAACATCCTCAAAGTTTTCCTGTTTTTACATTGCCCGTTCATTTATCTACAGACTACACAAAAGTTTTGATTGAACGTCTCACGAATGATTTAGGAAGTCATGTGGTCACGCTTAACTCGGAAATGTCGATATTGGCAGAAGAAAATCCTGATGTTGCTGACATTATTCGCAAAGCCGATTTAGTGATTCCCGATGGAGCGGGTGTTATTTTTTATCTACGACTGAGAAATGTCAAACAAAAACGTTGTCCAGGTATTGAACTTGCCGAATCATTAATTTACATCACTGGAGAAAAATATTCTAATAATGCGATCGCGTTCTATGGAGGTCAACCAGGTGCAACTAGCAAAGCCGCTAATCATTGGCAAAAAAAATATCCTGGTCTTTTAGTTTTAGCAACTCATGGTTTTCTAACACCCGAAGAAGAAAAAAATTGGTGTCAAACCTTAGCCCAAAAACAACCCAAAATTATTATGGTTGGATTAGGAGTTCCTCGCCAAGAATATTGGATTCGTGATCATCGCTATCTTTGTCCAAAATCTATCTGGATTGGGGTAGGCGGCAGTTTTGATATTTGGTCAGGAAAAAAAATCAGAGCTCCAAAATGGTTTTGTGAAAACAATCTAGAGTGGCTATATCGTTTATATCAAGAACCCTGGCGTTGGCGAAGAATGTTGGCATTGCCCCAGTTTGTTTGGCGGTCTATTTTTTACAAAGGTTAAAAGTAAATTAGATCCTGATTAGCAACTATTTTTGGTATTGCTGATTTGAGGTATGTTTTGCCCCCAACTTTGAGGGAACAATGAATGGAAAGTCCCCCAGAATTGGGGGATTTAGGGGGCGGTCGCTAATAATAGAGAGAACAAATTCATATCCTGATTAGCAACTATTTTTTATGGGAGCAAGGAACTCGTGGCAATATTTTCGTCTAAATTAACAGATTTTAAGGTTTTTTGCCATAAGTTGACTATAAAAGGATCATTTGGGCGATCGCGCTTGAGTTCGGCCAAAAAAGTTAATTGATCTTGCCAAAGATTTTGAGTTTGATAGAAGTGTATTTTATCTTCTAAATTAGCAGTCTGTTTCTGATTAAATTCACCAGCAACTCGTTGTACAAAACCCTCAACCACCAAATCATAGGCGCGATCGCGATTATTACAAATAACAGATAAATACCAATGATAATCCTGGGAAGAGTTGAGAGTATTTGGCGGCAAAGAAATTGACAAAATTCCCGATTGATCTAGTCCTGGAGACGTTTTTTCATAAACCAGTTTATCTTTTTGATCTCGAATCACAAATTCTATGGCCGTATTTTTGGCGATCGCAGGGACAGCAAAAAATATTGTTGGAGAAGCCGAAGCCGTTGCACCGCTCAAAGATTGGGGAACCAAAGCCGTTAATTGTTGAGGATCAAATCGACAACTATTATTGCTTAATAAATCTCGACTGCCGCCAGGTTTACGACGCATCGGAGCTTCAATCGCATCTGAAGCAGGACGACTACCACCAGGCTTACGGCGATCGGGAATAACAGGAATTAACTCCTCTGGATTTTGAGCTTGAACAAGCGCAGGAGTAATATATCCCGTTAAACTCGAAATGCTAATTAGCGGCAATATCCAACTATGCTTGAATCCTTTAAATTTGAACATAATTTTATACCTGTTGTTAGATTTTTATATCAAAAAAATTGTTAGTTATAAATTCTTAACAAAAATAAAAATAACCTAAGTAAAAATCTCTAGTTTTCTATAAAACTTTTATAATTATCTTTATAAATAACAAAACATAATTTTATCATCCTATCGTAGCGGCCAAATTGAAAGATTGTCTAGTAACAATAATAACAAAATGACAATTTATTTGATCCACCACTTTTAACAGCTTTATTACTTAATATCTTTTAACATTTGTGTTTTTAAAACTTTCTTTACTTTTCAATAAATTTCGTTGGTCATTAAGCTCAAAGAACTTTCAAAAACGGCAAAACTGGAGTCAAATTTATCCTTGGCAAACTACATTGGTCGTTGCTTCTATTAGTGTGCTAGTGACAGGAGGAATTGGCTGGGCTAAACAACAGGGAAAATTACAATTTCTAGCCTTATTGACCTATGATTTTTTGGTTCAAATCCAACCCCAAAAGCCGATTGATTCTCGTTTATTAATTGTTGGTATTACTGAAGAGGATATTCAAAATCAAAAACGTTGGCCTTTAAGCGATAAAACTGTCGCCAAATTGTTGACAACGCTAGAACAATTTCAGCCGAAAGTAATTGCTTTAGATATTTTTCGAGATGTCTCTCATCCGCCTGGGGAAAAAGAACTTCAAAAAGTGCTGGCATCAGACAATATTATTGTGGCAAATCAACTCTCTGATTCTTTGGGAAAAGGTGGCATTTTAGCTCCTCCAAATGTGCCGAAGCAACGGATTGGTTTTGTGGATATTGTGATTGATCCTGATAATGTTGTGCGGCGGGGATTAATTGCAGTGGGATCTCGTTCTCAAAAAAATCATTTTCCATCATTTGCTTTACAAACAAGTTTGAAATATTTAGCTGATCCTAAATTAGCGTTAGACTTTAATCCTAATTTTCTCGGAATTGGTCAAACAAAAATTAATCGACTTCAAGCGGATTCAGGCGGTTATCAATTACCTTTGTCGGAAGTTGCTGGTTGGCAAACTTTAGTAAATTTTGGATCTTCTAAGATCGCGCGTCAAGTGAGCCTGACTGATGTTCTTAATCAAAAAGTAGATCCCCAATGGATAAAAAATAAAATTGTTTTGATTGGTGCGGTCGCTCCTAGTACCAAAGATACCTTTCCAACTCCTTATAGTTCAGTTAAAACCCAAGGATTTGAAATGTCTGGTGTGGAAATTCATGCCCATCTGATCAGTCAAATTCTCAACTTGGTTTTAGCAGAACAACAACAATTTTGGTTTTGGGACTGGAAAGCAGAATGGATTTGGTTAGGATCTTGGTCGCTTCTCGGTGGAATGCTAACTTGGCGAATCAAGCGAACTTCCTTTTTTATCATCAATCTGGCGATCGCCGTCATCGGACTGTGGTTATTTTCTTGGTGGATGTTTCTCCAATCAGGCTGGATACCATTTGTCTCACCTTTTTTAGGTTTATTGCTGAGTTCGGCTTTTACCTTGGTTTATAAAGTTGTTTATCAGACTTATCACGACACCTTAACAGGATTACCAAATCGCCGTCTTTTTCTCAAACAAATTCAGTCTCACTATGAAAAAATTTTACAATCTGAATCTACTTTTATCGCCGTTCTTTTTCTAGATTTAGATGGATTCAAATTAGTTAATGATGGCTTAGGTCATGGAGCAGGAGATGCCCTTTTAATCAAAACAGCCCAACGTTTGCAATCTTGTCTTAACATTCAACATTTATTAGCAAGAGTTGGAGGAGATGAGTTTGCAGTATGGTTACCTGTTCTCAAAAATAGTGAAGAAGCGATTCAATTAGCTGATTATATTCAACAAGAATTAACTCAACCTTGTTATTGGAAAGGTAAAGAAATTTGTACGACAGTTAGTATTGGCATCGCTTTTGATCAACAACATCCCCAAAATGAACCGCCCGAACTTTTGCGCTATGCAGATATTGCCATGTTTCATGCTAAGTCAATGGGAAAAGCTCGCCATGAAATTTTCATCAAAGGCATGGATACAAAGGCTATTTATCGCTGGCAATTAGAATCAGATCTCCGCTTTGCCCTCAGTCAAAATGAATTTGAACTTTATTATCAACCGATTGTCAATCTCCATAATTCACGCATTGAAGGTTTTGAAGCTCTAATTCGTTGGCGATCGCCAGAAAGAGGTTTAGTTTCTCCTATAATCTTTATTTCTGTTGCCGAAGAAAGTGGGCTAATATTGCCCTTGGGAGCTTGGATTTTGCAACAAGCGTGTCAACAAATACAAATCTGGCGACAACAATTTCCCGATCTTCCCAATTTACGAATGAGTGTAAATCTCTCAGGCCGTCAATTTTCTCAGCCCGATCTCGTTCAACAAATTCATTCTGTTTTAAAAAATTTCAAATTAACAGGGGATGAATTAAAACTAGAAATTACCGAAAGCATGGTTATTGATAACGTTGAAAACACGATCGCCCTGCTTCATGAACTGAAATCTCTCGGACTACAAGTCAGTATTGATGATTTTGGAACGGGTTATTCATCACTTAGTTATTTATACCGTTTTCCAGTGGATACTCTCAAAATTGATAAATCTTTTATTACGCCTCTTCTAGATATTCAACACCGAGAAAAATATATCCAATTAGTTCATACTATTATTACTTTGGCCCATAATTTGGGATTGAATGTGATTGCTGAAGGCATTGAAACCGAAGAACAATTAACCCTCCTGCGATCGCTCAATTGTGAATATGGACAAGGTTATTTTTTCGCCAAACCTCTTTTAAAAGAAGATGCAACCCTACTGCTGAGTCGTCATCTTTTAAACGGAGAAATTCAATTCCCTACGTGATTATACAGACTAAAAAACAAATATTTTTTTAAATTTGGGAAGATTCTCGGAAGTAAAACCTTGCCATTATCTCGTATTGTGATAAAGTCAAGCATGATCGAAGAGAAAACCAATGAAAACCATCACATCTATTGCTTTTATTTCCAGCTTATTAATTGTCAATCTTCTCAACATTTCCCAAGTCCAAGCCCAAGAATTAAAAGCCTCTCAAGAAAAATTAAATAGTAGCATTCAGCCTCAAGGCATTGGTATTTTTCCCTATTGCCGTTTTGGGTGTAGATAGATAAATCCTTCTGTATTTGACATAAGACGAAATTTTTTAGATTGAGACTAAAATAGCGATTATAAATCTGTGATCTGTACTTAGTCATGAACTTTAGTTTCTCTGTCTTGCGAGTGGTCTGTGTTAATCTTTGGGTTTTTCTTGTAATAACTCCAATAAATGCTCAGATTACTGGTGACGGCACTTTATCTGTTCCAACGACTGTAAAAAATGAGGGTAATGGCAAATTTGTTATTACCAATGGAACTCAGCTAGGAAATAATCTGTTTCAGAGTTTTCAAGAATTTTCTATTCCCACTAATGGCTCAGCAATTTTTGATATACCCAGCTCGGTAAAAAATATTATTGGAAGAGTAACAGGAAATAACGCTTCATTCCTAGATGGCTCACTTCAAGTAAATGGTCAAGCCAATCTCTTTTTCCTAAATCCTAATGGAATTATTTTTGGCAAAAATGCAACATTAAATATTAGTGGATCTTTTTTAGCGACCACCGCAGAAGCACTTCTTTTTGACAATAAACAAGTCTTTAGCGCAACTCCCTCACCAACAGATTCGCTATTAAAAGTTAGTGTTCCAGTCGGTCTGCAATTTGGTACAAGGGCTAATGGAATTATCGTTCAGCAGAGTCGCTTAAGCTTACCATCAGAGAAAACCTTGGGTTTAGTCGGCGGAGAATTATCTTTAAATCGAGCTGATGTGTTCGCCCCAGCAGGAAGAATTGAATTGGGGAGTGTCGGGCCAAATAGTGGTGTATCGATCACCCAGAATGGTTCAGGTTATCTCCTCGGTTATGGAAATGTTAAAAATTTTCAAGATATTCACTTATACCAAGGAACTTCTGTCGATGTTACTGATTCCGCTCCATTTTTTGGGAAAACGGAGGTAGGTAGCGGCACTGTTCAAGTCTTTGGGCGACAACTAAGCCTAACGGATGGCTCTGTAATTTCTTCTGTTACAGCAGGACAAAAGCCAGGAAAAACTCTAACTATTAATACTTCAGAATCAGTGGCATTCTTGGGAACAGGAAACCTAGTTGTGAATCCAGCAACAGCTGTTTCTTCTAGTGGCTTAACAACCATTACTTATAATAATGGGAGCGCGGGAGACATCAACATCACCACTCCAAAACTTATAGTTCAAGATGGAGGTGCGATCGTTACTCGTACAGAACTTGATCCTAATAGAAACCCTAATCCTCTGGGAAATAGTGGCAATATAACCATTAATGCTTCTGATTCGGTAACTTTAACGGGTGGTTCTCCCCTTATTGATGGTAGTAGTTCTACATCATCTGGGTTTTCGGTAGAAACTCAAACGAGAGGCAATGCAGGCAATTTAATTTTGAATACAGGAAAATTAGCTTTAACCAATGGTGCTGGAATTTCTGCTCAAACCAAAAGTGCTGGACAGGGGGGAAATTTAGATATTCGTGCAAAGCAGATTGAATTAAATAATCAAGGTAAATTATTAGCCTCTAGCGAAGGAAAAGGTCAGGCTGGTAACTTGAATATTCAGTCTGATCAACTGCTTTTAAATAATAGTTCACAAATTACGGTTAGTAGCTTGGGGACTGGGAATGCAGGTAATTTAAAGATTAAAGCCAATAATGTTTTATTAAATAATCAAAGTCAATTAATTGCTGAAACTGCAACGGGAGAAGGGGGAAATATTGCAATTGATCTTTCGGGAATTTTAATCTTGCGTAATAATAGTTTAATTTCTACTACGGCAGGCAGTCAGGGCGGTGGTGGTAATGGGGGAAATATTGAGATTAATGCTAAATTTGTGGTTGGTTTTCCAGCAGAAAATAGTGACATTATTGCGAATGCGTTTATGGGTCAGGGCGGAAATATTCAGATTAATGCTTTGGGTATTTTTGGGATTGAACCAAGAGCAAATTTAACCTCACTAAATGACATTACGGCTAGTTCCACCTTTGGGCAATTGGGTGTAATTTCTATTAATCGCGTGGATGTTGATCCTCAAAGTAGTTTATTAACATTGCCAATAGAAATAATTGATCCCCGTAATTTAATTGTGCAAGCTTGTGGGCCAGGAGGTGAGTTTAGTCAAGGGGAATTTTTTGTGACGGGACGCGGAGGATTGCCAATTAATCCCCAACAAAATTTAGAAACTAATACTGGATTGACCGATTTGGGTTATCCTAGCACTAATATTTCTTCTCCTAAAATCCCTGAAACGCCTCAATCAATTCAATCGCAAACAGAGGCTATTGTAGAAGCGCAAGGATGGTTCAAAAATTCCTATGGAAAAATAGTTTTGACGGCTCAAATCTCGTCTGGAAAAGTCAATTCTGCCAGAGTCGATTCCCCAACTTGTTATGATTTGCCGAAGCATTTTTCTATTTTGTCTCCGCCAATTTTCTTGGATCAGTATTCTTTGGCTCAATAATATCGGGTTGAGTGTCGCTCAAAATATTCAGCAAGAAATTAAAATCGGCCCACCGCCATCTTCTTTGTCACCAACTTTACCCATACCACAGCCCTTACCCAATCCTGAAGATTTGTTATTTCCCTCTGTGCCACCTGAATCTGTTAATCAAAACAAGTTATCAACAGAAGAAATTTCAGACGCGATCGCCGTAAAAAAATTTCAATTTGAAGGAAACACTGTTTTTAGCCAAGAAGAATTAGAAATAATTATTCAATCTTTTCTCAATAAATCTTTATCTTTTTCTGAATTATTACAAGCCCGTTCTGCAATTACGCAATTTTATGTTAAACAGGGTTATGTGACTTCGGGAGCTTATATTCCGCCTCAAATGCTGGATAATGGCGTTGTTATTATTAAGATTGTTGAAGGCAGTTTAGAAGAAATCAATGTCCAAGTTGAAGGAAAACTCAATCCCGATTATGTCCGCGATCGCCTTTGGTTAGCAGGAAACAAACCGTTAAATATTCCCAAATTATTAGAAGCCCTGCAAAAATTGCAACTAAACCCCATTATCGAAAAAATTTCCGCAGAATTAGCCAATAGCGCGGAACCAGGCTCTAGTATTCTCAATGTGTCGGTTCAAACAGCCCGTTCTTTTTATCCCAGTATTGTCTTAGATAATGGACGAAATCCCCAAGTTGGCAGTTTTCGGCGGGGAATTGAATTAGAAGATATTAATTTATCGGGAAATGGAGATATTTTGCAGGGCAGTTATCGCAATACGGATGGCAGTGATGATATTGACGTGAGTTACGCAATTCCCCTAAATCCTGAAAATGGCACATTAACAGTCGGTTTTCGTAATATTACGGCACAAGTGATTGAATATCCCTTTAGTTTATTAGATCTCCAATCCTATTACCAAAAATATTCAGTAGGTTTTCGACAACCGCTTTGGCAGACTCCCTATAGTGAATTTGCGTTGGGTTTAAGCTTTGATCAACAAACCAGTTCCAGCACCTTATTAGGAGAATCTTTTCCCTCGCGTGGAACGGATCTGAGTGGAAATACTCGACTTTCTAGCCTAAGATTTTCTCAAGATTGGTTACAACGAACTGAAACCGATGTATTAGCGGCCCATTCTGAATTGGCTTTAGGAATTAATGCTTTTAACACCACAACACCTTTTGATGCTCAATATAATGCTTCTGCTCCAAGTTCTAATTATTTTCTCTGGCGCGCTCAAGCTCAATGGGTGCATCTTTTGGGAACCGATACTTTATTGGTGGCGAGAACAGATCTGCAAGTTACTGATAGTGCTATTCCTTCCTTGGAACAATTTGCTCTCGGTGGATTGGGGAGTGTAGAAGGTTATCGTCAAAATACACTTTTAACCGATAATGGTGTTTTTGCGTCCTTAGAAGCTCGTTTACCTATTTATCGGATTCCAGAAGAGCGAGCTGTTTTGCAAATTATTCCTTTTGTTAATTGGGGAATGGGTTGGAATAATCAATCGCCTAATCCTGAAATTAATACCCTCGCGTCGATTGGTTTGGGCTTACAGTGGCAATATGATAAAAAATTTACTGCGCGGATAGATTGGGCAAAACGTTTAGGAAAAGTTCCTTATATTGAAGCGAATAGTTGGCAGGATGACGGCATTATGTTTAATGTGAAAATGACTCTCTAAGTTCTGCTAATGCGATCGCCGTTTTTATTTTTGACTTTTGGACTTCCGAAAAAACTTATTGAATGCGAATAAAAAATGTATTTTGATTTAATATTCTCTAAAACTTCTATTTTTTAATACAATGAATGAGCCTATCCTCGATTTTTCTATGACATTTTCAAGTGAATCTGCTGTTTCAGAAAATCTCTTAATGCAAAATGTTCAAAAGTTAGGTTTAGAAAAAATCCAACGTCATCTTTTTTTATGCTGTGATCAAACTAAGCCCAAATGTTGTGATCAGATAATTGGTTTGGAATCTTGGGAATATTTGAAACATCGTCTGCAAGAGTTGGGATTAGATAAACCAAATGAAAATAATTCAACTTGTATTTTTCGTACCAAGGCAAATTGTTTGCGGGTCTGTGCAGAAGGGCCAATTCTCTTAGTTTATCCTGATGGGGTATGGTATCGTAAGGCAACACCCGATATAATTGAGCGTATTATACAAGAACATATTATTGGTAATAGAATAGTTGAAGAGTATGCTTTTTTAACGCATTCTTTATAAATTTTTTCGTTAAGTTGTTCAGGAATTTTTCTTAATATATACGTTTTCATTTTTTTGAGATTATTGATAAAAAGTTAATTCTGATCAATCCTTCGACAATCCGTAAAACTTTGTTGATGTTTTTAAATTTCTGTGCTTAAGTTTTTGTAAAAGTTCTATAGTCTATTTGTTTTATGTCTCAGAATGATTGGGCTAAATGGGTTAAAATGAGACGCGATCGCCAGCCATTATGCTCCACACTCCCAAGAAAATAGATAATAATGAAAGATAACTCTCAAAAAGATAATAATCACCTCTTATTAATTGACGATGATCCTAATTTAATCTTGTTAGTCAAAGATTATTTAGAATTTCAGGGCTATGTGGTCAAAACAGCAGAAAATGGCCAAGAAGCGTTGGATATTCTGGAATCTTATACACCCAACATGATTATTTGCGACATTATGATGCCAGATATGGACGGCTATGCTTTGGTAGAAAAAGTACGGCAAGATCCTCGTATCAACTGGATTCCTGTGATGTTTCTTTCTGCTAAAGGTCAAAGTCAAGATCGAGTTAAGGGACTCAATACGGGGGCTGATGTTTATATGGTTAAACCCTTTGAGCCAGAAGAACTGGTTGCTCAGGTTGAATCATCTTTGCGTCAGGCTAGTCGTTTGATGCGTTTTGGCAATAAACCCGCCGATGATGGCACTAGATTGTATGTTCCAAGTAATGTTGAATTAACGCCCACAGAGCTTAAAGTTGTGCAGTTAGTTGCTCAAGGAATGTCTAATCGAGAAATATCTGAAAAACTTAATGTTAGTCAACGAACGATCGAAAGTCATGTCTCGAATATGTTAAATAAAACCAATTTACATAATCGAACGGAATTGGCTCGTTGGTCAATCGAAAGCAATTTGACATAAATGTAAAGTCTTATTTTTATTAAAGTGTCGAGTCTGTATGATTGATTTTTAAATTAATTTTAAAAAGACCAGATAAGCTGTTTTAAATCATAAAACTAATTAGAATAATTAATAGTTTAGGGATTGACATAAAGTATCAGTCTTGATAATGTCAAGCTATGGCAGAGACGAAAAACAAAGGAGATATAGCGGAAGCTATTGTCATAGCTGAATCCCTTAAAAGAGGATATAAAGTCGCTCTTCCATTTGGTGAAGATTGGCGATTTGATCTAATTGTTCTCCGTCATAACAATCTCGAAAGAGTTCAATGTAAATACACTGAGTCTGATGGTAATGTTATTATTGTAATGTGCCGTTCTGCCAACAATTGGAGTACAATAAAATACACAAGCGATGATATTGATTGGATAGCTGTTTATGATAAAACAACCAACCAATGTTATTTTATTCCTAGTAACATTCTTGGTAAAGTGGGAAGAAGTATGATTAAACTTCGGCTTACTAGACCTAAAAACAACCAAGTTAAAAATATATTTTGGGCTAGGGATTTTACTGATTGGTAATGCTGGTGTAGCTCAGGGGTAGAGCACCCGCCTTGTAAGCGGACGGTCGCAGGTTCAAATCCCGTCACCAGCTTTTAAAAAATTTAATTTGATCACAATCTTTTTTGATGTTTATGCAGCTTCTAGAATTTTTATTTAACCAGTTAATTTGTCTTAAATAAATGAAGTTGATTTGTATTTAATCTTTTTTGATAATTAAAGTGTCGGCAATCATGTCATGAAGTGCGCGTTTCTTTTTTGTCCATCCTGCCAACATAAAACCCGTATAAAGAGTTGTGACTGACAATAATTTTCCCCAATAACGTTTATTTGCTATTACAATAGAAAGTCTCTGACCGTTGTGATCGCAGACGACTAAACCCATGATTAATTTGCCAATTGTGGCTTTAAGGGGAGAAGATTCGAGCAGAATAAAATATAACCATTTGATTAAAATACCTAATATTAAACCCGCTAAAGCTAAACTGTATCGATGAAAAAAATAATTAGGATTTAAAAACCAGAAAAAACTAAAAATTAGAGGGATTAAGTAACCTAATACAGTTGTGCCTATTCCTGCAGACAAAACTAACCAATTGGAACTAGAAATAATGCCAAAATCAATTGCCCAATGAGCTAATAGTTCACTAGAAATAAGGTAATTTTCTAATAATTTTCCGGCGATCGCGGCAATAATTATAACGATAACACTATCAAGAGTTGCTGCTTGAGCGCGTAACCAAAAACCAGCATAATTTTGAGTTGTAATGGCTTGAGTATTTAAAGGTTTAACCTGGGATTTAAGAGGTTTATTTAAATCTGTTTTAAGTTTTTTAATTACTTTTAAAATAAGATCTATATTTTCAGGTCTTTGATTAACTTTATCTGCCATTAAAATATCAATAAAGTCTGCTAAAAGAGGATCAATTTGGGTTGCTAATTTGCGCCATTTTAATTCATTATGCTGAAAATCGTAAATATCTGAGCTATTTGGATCTTTCCCTGTTAATAGAAAAACAAAAGTTCTACCTAACGCAAAAAAGTCGGATTGTTGAACGGCATAACCCTTTTCTTGTTCGGGCGGTGCGTAACCAGAGGTGAATAATCGTGTATTTTGTCCGCCTGCTAAAATGGTTTGGGTGACTTGACGAACGGCTCCAAAATCAATTAAAACTAATTGACCTGTTGGTTTTAAAATAATATTAGAAGGTTTAATATCTCGATGAAAAAAATGATGCTGATGAACTTTTTTTAAGATTTTTGCTAATTGTTCTAACCACTCTAAAGCTAATGTTTGATCAATCGGTTGATACTGTTTTTGGTGTAAATATTCTTCTAAATCAACTCCTTCAATTTTTTCCATAACTAAACAATGAAATGGAATGGAATTAGTTCTCACAAAATAAGTAAAATAACCTTCGCCTTGAGGAATCCCTGGGTGATTTAATTCACTTAAAACTTGAGCTTCTTGCTGAAAAAGTGCGATCGCGTGGGGATGATTATGAGTTAAAACTTTAAGGACTTTTAAAGTATCTTTTTCTTGGACTTCATAGGTATTAGCAAAACCGCCTTTATCACTGAGTAAACGAATCACTCGATAACGGTTGATTAAGATTAATTCTGAACCGCAAGCTTGACAATATCGATTTGTGTCAGGATTATTGGGTTGAGAACAAACAGGATTAATACAAAGACTCATTGGGATTCTAAAATAGATTTATAATTAATATTTAATTCATTTTTAAATCTGTAAATTTATCAATAAAATAAACAGGAGTTCATGTAGTTTGTCTAACGAAAGATATTTAGATAAAATCAAAAAAGCAAAATGCGCGATCGCGTTAGGAAGCAATTTGGGAAATTCCCAACAAATCTTAAATCAAGCATTAGAAATCTTATCTCAGACTTCAGAAATTGAACTTATTTCCTATTCTAGCTGGTATGAAACGGTTCCTGTTGGCCCGACTCAACCTAATTATTTCAATGGTTGTGCAATTTTAGAAACGCAGTTAACTCCCGAAAAACTTTTGCAAATTCTTTTAAAAATTGAGCAGCAATTTGGTCGAATTCGTCGAGAACGTTGGGGGGCAAGAACGCTAGATTTAGATATGTTATTGTATGGTAATTTAATCTTAGAAACACCAACTTTAACGATTCCCCATCCTCAGATGAAAGAGAGATCTTTTGTATTAGTTCCTCTCATTGAAATTGCCGCAGATTGGATTGAACCGATTTCTCAACAAACCATTTTTCAATTATGTCAAAAAGTTGATTGTTCAGGTATTATAAATCGTGAATTATTGTTAAAATAACTTGTATTATTGTATTAATTTAAATTTACTTTATTGTTTAGGAAAAATCAAAATGTACCTTGGAAATGAACCCTCAGAAGTGATCAAACAACGCCTTTTTTATCAAGGTAAAAAATTTAGTTTTGAAGTTAGTCAACGTCGTTTACCGAATGGCGCAGAAGGTGAATGGGAATGTATTAATCACCCAGGAGGAGCCTTGGCTGTCCCTATTACCAATGACGGAAGATTGGTTTTAGTGAATCAATATCGTTTTGCGATGCAGGGTAGATTATGGGAATTTCCCGCAGGAACTATTGAAATAAGCGAAGATCCCGCCGAAACTATTAAACGAGAATTGGAAGAAGAAACTGGTTATCGTGCTAATAAATGGCGATCGCTCGGAAAATTTGCTTTAGCTCCTGGTTATTCCGATGAATTTATTTATGCGTTTTTAGCTCAAGATTTAGAAAAATTGGAAAAGCCTCCTGCTCAAGATGAAGATGAAGATATTGAAGTTATATTAATGACTTTTGAGGAATTTGAACAAGCTATTCTTGATGGTAAACCGATTGATTCTAAGTCTATTACTAGTTATTTTTGGATGAAATTAGTTTTAGGTTTAAAATAAAGATAAGTTGATTTTTTAAATTAAATTAAGGGAATATAAACATGAGTAATCCTATTATTATAGAAACCGATTTAAAAAACATTTTAGACAAAATAGACAAGCGACTTGATCGTATGGACGATAGATTTGACCGCATTGATCAAAAACTAGAAGCTTTACCTAGAATTGAAACTGAAATAAACCAATTAAAAGCTGACGTAACCGATCTCAAAGGTTCTCAACGTTCTCAAATCTGGGTTTTAATCGTGGCTGTAGTCGGAGCTATTATCAAATTTGGATTTTTTCCTAATCCTTAAACTTTGCAACAAACTTGTTTTAAAATATTATTATGACTGACTTAATTTTGTTTTGGTATCGTCAAGATTTACGAATTTCTGCTAATATTAGACCAGCTAAGATTCGGGAAATAGGAGTAATAACTCATGAGTAATCCTGTCATTATAGAAACTGATTTAAAAGATATTTTAGTGAGGATAGATAACCGACTAGATCGGATTGAGCAAAAATTTGAGACTCGATTTAATAATATTGAGCAAAAGTTCGAGACCAAGCTAGATCGCATGGAACAAAAATTTGAGACTCGTTTAGATGCTATTGATCAAAAGTTTGAGACTCGTTTAGATGCTATTGATCAAAAATTTGAGACTCGTTTAGATGCTAGTGATCAAAAGTTTGAGAATCGATTGGATTCCATTGATCAAAAATTAGAAATTTTACCTAAAATTGAAACTGAAATAGCCCAATTAAAAGTTGATGTCACCGATCTCAAAGGTTCTCAGCGTTCTCAAATCTGGGTTTTAATCGTAGCTGTAGTGGGTGCAATTATCAAGTTTGGATTTTTTCCTAACCCTTAAACTTTGCAACAAACTTGTTTTTAAATATTATTATGAATGATTTAATTTTGTTTTGGCATCGTCGAGATTTACGAGTTTCTGATAACATTGGACTTGCTAAAGCTTGGGAAAAAAGTAATAAAATTATTGGCTGTTTTTGTCTTGATCCTAATATTTTAAAAGCAGATAATATTGCACCCGCAAGAGTGAGTTATCTTTTGGGTTGTTTGGCAGAATTAAGCAAAAGTTACGAGAAGTTAGGTAGTCAATTATTAATTCTTCAGGGAGAACCAGAAACTAAAATTTTAGAATTAGCAGAAACTTTAAAAGCAAACTCTGTTTTTTGGAATTTAGATACAGAACCCTATGCTCAAAAACGCGATCAACGAGTTGTTCAAAAATTAAGAGAAAAAAATATTAAAGTTGAAACTTTTTGGGATCAGTTATTACACTATCCAGGCTCGATTTTGTCCCAATCAAATACGCCTTATACGGTTTATACACCTTTTTGGAAAAATTGGATTCAACAACCCAAAGCTGATATTTTTCCGACACCTAAAAATCTTGAAAAATTAAGTATTAAAGAAATAGAATTAACCAAAAAAATTGGTGTAATTAAGTTACCAACACTGCAAGAATTAGGATTTATTTGGGAGAATCAATTATTGCTTAAGTCAGGAGAAATAGCGGCCCAAGAGAGACTAGATTTTTTTGTTCAAACTAGTTTAAATAATTATCAAGAACAGCGTAATTTTCCTGCCATTGACGGGACATCTCAACTGAGTGCGGCTTTAAAATTTGGCGCGATCGCAATTCGTACAGTTTGGCAAAAAACAGTAATTGCAATGGAAAATAGTCGGAGCGATGAAGAAAGAAATAATATAAAAACCTGGCAACAAGAATTAGCTTGGCGAGAATTTTATCAACATTGTCTCTTCTTTTTTCCTGATTTAGCAAATGGCCCCTATCGAGAGATTTTTAAACAGTTTCCTTGGGATAATAATGAAGCGTATTTTCAAGTTTGGTGTGACGGAAAAACGGGTTATCCGATGGTCGATGCTGCCATGCGTCAACTCAATGAAACAGGCTGGATGCACAACCGTTGTCGCATGATTGTTGCCAATTTTTTGACCAAAGATTTAATTATTAATTGGCAATGGGGTGAAAAATATTTTATGCAGAAATTATATGATGGCGATTTGGCGGCCAATAATGGCGGTTGGCAATGGAGTGCGTCGAGTGGTGTAGATCCTAGACCGTTAAGAATTTTTAATCCCATGACCCAGGCACAAAATTTTGATCCACAAGCAGAATATATCCGAAAATGGTTGCCCGAATTACGCTCTTTTGACACAAAATCAATCTTAACAGGCAAAATTTCTCGCTTAGAACGTTTAAGTGTGGGTTATCCTGAGCCAATTGTCGATCATCATCATCAACAACAGGCATTTAAACAGCGTTATCAAGCCATGAAATCATAATTTTTAAGCAAAACGGGGAAATCCTTCAGGCGGAACATCTTGCCAACGGCCTTGACCAATTGCACGAATCGCTTCTTTTAAGTCCACATCGCCTGTATAGAGAGCTTTTCCGACAATAACGCCATTGACTCCCAGAGGTTCGAGAGACAACAAACTCAATAAATCTGTTAAAGAACTGACTCCACCAGACGCAATCACAGGAATATTTAAAGGACTAGCGATTTCTCGTAAAGCGTCTAAATTTGGGCCAACTAAAGTTCCATCTCGATGAATATCGGTGTAAATAATGGCGGCGGCTCCTAATTTTTCCATTTGTTGAGCTAAATCCGTCGCTTCTACGGTAGAAGTTTCTAGCCATCCTCGCGTAGCCACTTTTCCATTGCGTGCATCAATTCCGACCACAATTTGATTGGGAAATTCTTGGCATAAACTTGCGACTAATTCGGGTTGCTCTACGGCAACAGTTCCTAAAATTACTCGTTCTACACCAATTTCTAGCAATTTGATCACACTAGCGCGATCGCGTAAACCGCCTCCCACTTGCACGGGAATATCAACGGCTCGAATAATGGCTTCAATCGCATCTAAATTAACGGGTTTACCGACTTTTGCACCATCGAGATCGACTAAATGTAAACGAGTTGCTCCTTGCTCTGCCCAGATTTTGGCAACTTCTACAGGATTTTCGTGATAAATCTGGGATTGTTGATAATCGCCTTGATAAAGTCGGACACATCGGCCATCAAGTAAATCAATTGCGGGTAAAATTTCCATTTCAGTAAAATTACTTAAAAAAGAATAAATAGCTTATTTATTTTACATTTTATCGAACTTGAGGTAAATTATTAGATTAATGCTTCTGAATCCTGTTGTTCTAATTATTAATTAGTGCATTTATTATTTATTTTCTCTCACTGAATTATCTTAACAACCTAAAAAAACAAAATGAAGAACCTTACCCCCCTCAAAATCTCCAAAACCCTTGCCCTGACTGGCTTTCTAGCTTCTCTAGCATTAATAGCTAATCCCGCTCAAGCATCAACCATTGCTTTACAAGGTTTTACGGGAGGTTCTCGATTTCCCGCTGTTAACGGCACAAATCAAACCATCGGTTGGTCTTTTACCGCTAATGATAATCTAATTGTAAGTTCTCTGGGTTTTTGGGATTTCACGCCCACAAATCCATTAGGACAATCTCATCGAAAAACTGGGTAGAAACCCCGTCCTTTAGGACGGCTTTACAAGTAGATTGTAGCGCATTCACTAAGTATGTGCTAGGATGTGAGGCATGGAAAAAGCTTTTCGTTACCGATTTTACCCAACCCCAGAACAAGAGT